>NZ_JBXWMQ010000001.1:0-516190 GCF_059609905.1 Ruegeria sp. YTSA226 | reverse complement strand
TAAACTCAAACAGAAACCGAACCAGAGCCTCTGTTACGAAAACGCTTCACCTCTCCGAATATCTCTGACGACGGACAGACCGGCAAAGTGGTTCCGGTGACAGTTGAAATGAAAGGCTTCAGCTATCCACCGCTGGCAACCCAGATTTGTGAGCGGGAACTGAACGCAAGGACCGTTCCGGGCATCCGTGGTGCGTTCAGAGTGGCCTATCTTGATCCCAGCCTGCATCGTGGATCTCCGATTGTTGTCAATGAGCCGCAACTCGGCATCGACAATGTCGTGTTTCGGATTAAGGAGATCGAAGGGGACCAACTGGATGACTATTCCGTCGTGCTTCGCGTGGAGCAAGACAGGTTCGACCAGCTCACAGATGTTCCGGTTCCTGACCTGCCGGATACGCCTGATGCCGAATATGCTGAAGCATCAGAAACGCGGCTTGTTGAGGAAATCCCGTACTATGTCCTGGTTCAAGATCAGGGGCAGGGCGCGGTAGACGATGAGCTGACGCGTGAACCAGATCTTGGCCTGTTCCATGCCACCGGAAACCAACCGACCGACGATCACACGGATATCGATATAGCTGTCGACAGCGGGGCGGGATGGGTTCAGGGGGGCAACGCCTTCTATTCACCCGTTTGCAAGACCCTGACGCCTCTAAAGCGTGATGCCGATGATATTGTTCTGGATATTGAATGGTCCGATGGGCTTGAAGACGTTGCCCCGGGATCTCTGGCTTATATCGGCGGGGAATACATCCGGATTGACGATATGACGCGTGTCGATGATGTCGTGACCGTCACTGTTGGGCGGGCATGTCTGGACACTGTGCCAGCAGAGCACCCGGCGGGCACGCAGATGATCTTCTGGCATTCCAACGCCGGGTCGGACGAAATCCAGTACCTTGTTGCCGAAGAAATTGACATCCGGTTGCTTGGCAAGATTTCGAGTGATGTCTTGAATCTGAGTTCTGCGCCAACTGATGAGATTACCTTTGCCAGTCGCGCGGTGCGACCTTATCCCATCGGCCAGTTGAAGGTTGAGGGGAGTTACGCGCCATCGGCGATCATCCCGGCGATTTCAACCATCACCTGGGCACATCGGGACCGGCGGCAGCAAACCACCGGAAACATTGAGGATCACACGCACGGTTCAATCGGTCCTGAAGCTGGTGTGACCTATGATGTTGAGGTGCGGGCGGTTCTGCCGAAAGACGATTTCTTTGCAGCGCCCGACTTCTGTGCCGAAAAAGACTTCTTCTTGCAGGACGGGCCAGGGGTTCTGGTCCACACGGAAAACGTGGGGGCCGTCGACACGTGGTCGTATGACGAAACAGCGCCCGACTTTTTCAGCTTTGATGATTTCTTTGCACGGCCGGATTTCTTTGGGGTCGTGGGTGGTCGTGCTGCCCGGGTGGAACTTGGGGTCAAGGCCACAAGGGATGGCTATGAAAACTGGCAGACACCAAGTGTCCGTGCCCGGTATCTGGCCGCGCCTGGCAATTTGACGGGGGAGGGCTTCTAATGGGGGTTCGGTTGAAATGGTCGCCTCGTGTCATCGGTGATAGCCAGAAAATCTATCGCGACACGGCTCCGTTTTCGGCTTCGAACTTGCCATCCGTTCTTGCGACAGTTGCGGCGGATGCGGGGCGCTACGAAGACGAAACCACAACGGAAGATGTCGAGTACCACTATGCCGTCAGTGTCGTCTCTGGCGGGCGCGAAGCTTTGTCGGAATTGATCAGTGTAAAGGCTGGGGCAACAGTCGTTCAGCCAGCTTACCCACCGCTTGATATTTTTGCTGGTGGCGAAGATGGGTTCCTTCTGGATTTCAGAGACACAGCAACGTTGTGGCAGGATACCGGCAAGACAACGCCTGTCGTGTCGGACGGCCAGACCATTGCGTCGGCAGACGACAAAACGGATAACGGATATACGTTCGATGGTAACCAGGCGGGAACGTGGGGATCGCCGGACAAGTTGATTGTTGACGGCGTGAATGATGCCTATGACGCCACGGGCGGTGGTGTTTTGATGCCAGCAGGCGCGGGAACCTATGCTGCCCGCGTCCGCGCCCCTCTCAGCTCTTCCGGAACAAATGCAATAGTTGGTGCAACGCTGTCGGGCAGCGCAACGGCGCGAAACTGGATGAGTTTTACTAACGGCAAGCTGTCCATGGGGGTTGGCACTCTGGGCAGTAACAGCTTCCAGGATTCAGTAGATCGCAGGTCAGCCACAGATTTTGTCAATGTCGCCGCTGTCTATGACAATGGGGATTGCGAGCTTTTCGTAAACGGGGCCTCTGTCGCCACATCGACCTATGGCGGAACGCCGGTTTCGACCACCCCGGTTGCAGTCGGTTGTCGTTTGATCTCGGGAACCAGCAGAGATTTGTTCTGGCAGGGCGATATCAAGCACGTTCTTGCGATTGATCGTGCCCTGACTCCGACGGAAATTTCCGACCTTCACAGTTTCTGGGCCAGCTAAACGGCCAACTTCCACTGAAAGGAGAATAAGATGTCTCAACCCACCACGTGGGGTGTGCCGCGCATTGCGGATGCCCCGGTAGATCCAGAGGCTTATGCTGATCGGGATGACGCCAGCCTTGATGCGCTGCTGGACAGCCACTCAGGGGCTGCACGTCCCGCTTATGCCGTCGCCGGTACTGTCTGGCGCGACACTGATACCAACCGTTGGTACATGTATGACGGCACCGATGATCACGAAATCCCGGTCCTTTCGCGGTCGCCTGCTGTCCTTGGTTCGGTTTCCGGTGCGGACACCATTACCGCAGCGCTAACCCCCGCTCTGACAGCCTATACCGAATTGGTTGAGGTGCTGTTGGTTACTGCTGGGGCCAATACGGGCGCTGTGACCCTCAATATCGACAGCCTCGGTGCAAAGTCTGTGGTGAAGGCAGCAGGCACCGCCCTGGCGGCGTCTGATCTTGCGCCGGGTGAAGCCGTCAAGCTCTGGTACGACGCGGGGAACGACCGGTTCCAGGTCATAGGAAAATAACGGCAGAGAACTGACCGGCAAGGATATCGATGCAGCAGTGATGGCGGCGAAGGACTTGGATTGAATGAGGAATTGGAAATGAAATTGGCGGAAACGGCTGACATAGCAGCATCTGTATCCACAGGGATTTTTGCAGTCGCCGGATCATGGCTGGTGGCGCGCGGATCTTCATGGGAACTGCTGATATTGGCTGCACTGGGCGCGCTGGTTGCAATTCTCGAATTGGAGGATTGGCACCGCAAGAAAGTCCTACTGATCATCGTTTTCAACACGGTGGTTGGAACTTTCGGTGGACCGATGCTTTTGACAGCAGTTGGCATGGACGTCGGAGCATTGCCGCTTGGCGCCCTAGTTCTCCTGCCGTTTGTTCTGGGGTGGTCTGCACACAGCGTAATCACTGATCTGCGCGCTGGTCTGCTGGATGCCCTGTCACGCTGGTTAACGAGGGCAAGCAAATGAATCTGACGATCAAGAATGTGAAACGCGTTGTTCATTCGAGCCGATATCGCGGTGTCAAATTCTGGATCGCGGTCATTCTCTGGCTGCTGCTGATCATGGCGGCACTTTCATCGGGATATCATTGAGGTGGATCACCATGTTCTCTATCCGTGACATTCAAGCACGATGCGCCGCCCTGGGCCACAGTCCGGGAAAGATCGACGGCATGATGGGACCGAAAACTCGTGCTGCTATCGGACAAGCTCTGAAGGATCGTGATGGGCGACGACTGCCTTATCTGTTCCACCCATCCGGGCTTCATCGAATTCATCCTCATTGGACAGGTGGGGCACCGGGTGTCATTGATTTGGAGTTGCGCCACTATAACGAGGTGATCGACCACGATGGCCAGGTGCATAGCGGCAAGTTTCCGGCAACAGCGCAGGCATCATATCGGGTTGGACATGCCGCTTCTCATACTCTGAACGCCAACACCGGGGCTATCGGCATTGCGGTTGATTGCATGGCGGATGCGCAAGAGCGACCGTTCAACAAAGGGTCGGCCCCGATGACTTGGGTGCAAGTGCATACTCTGGCCGAGCGCATAGCCTACTATTGCGAGACCTTCGATATCCCGGTGTCCCGATATTCTGTTCTGACACACGCTGAAGTTCAGCCAACGTTAGGTATTCGTCAGAGATTGAAATGGGATATCACCTGGCTACCCGACATGGACGAACCCGGTGATCCAATCGAAGTCGGAGACCGGATCCGCGAGATAGTCCGCGAGAAAATGGAAATGTCATGGGCGGCATGATCAGACTTGCCCCATATCTCGTTGGGTTGGCCTTGTTCTTGGGCGCGCTGTGGTGGGCATACGGGCAGGGGATTGAAAAGTGTCAGGCCGATCACAACGCCCAACGGCTGGCAATGATCGAGGCCGGTCAAAAGCTGGAAGCTGCGCGGGTCCAAGCGGCAATGCAGCGAGACGAACTTGCAAAACAGTTGGAGGTGGCCGCCAATGCGGATCCTGTTGTTGTTGAGCGCTGCCTTGGCCCTGAGCGGGTGCGGCGGCTCAATTCCATTCGTTAAGCGGGCCGACCCGTGTGCAGATCCGGTCATTCTCCCTAATCGGTGGCTGACTGATCTAGAGGTAGAGCTGTTGTGGGCGGAAGACCGAACCGAGTTGCTGAACTGCGGGGACAAGGTTGAGACCCTGTCAGGACGGTCGCCAGATCTTGACTAATCCCAGCGCCGGGGTGCGGCGCGTATCTTAATTGAAAAGGAGTTCGATCAAGGTCTCAGGGTTACCTCGCCCTTCAGTTTACTCGGCCCGGCCCCTGTGGTCGGGCTTTTTTGTTTTGGGGTGCGCTGATGGCCGAGGCCAACGCGGCGGACCCCGGTGTAAAACCTGTGAAGAATGTTGAGAGCATTCGACGTTGGTTGCGTGATTGGGCCAAGGGTCTAAGCTACGACTTGTGGCAAGATTCAGGCTAAGGGTCTCAAATGAGAATTTTCGTTTATCTATTCGCCGGTTTGTTGATGATAGGCATCGCATCTGGTTCATACTTCTTCACCGTAGGCCTACCTGAGAAACCATATGAATGGGCTAAATTCTGGTCGTACTTTGGCGTTATTTCTGCCCCCCTGTTGAGCTTTGTTGCTCTTGGTGCGGTGGCACATGGTTTGAGACTGCAGGCTAATTCGCTTGAAGACGGGCGTAAACAAAGTCTGCAAGATCGCCAGTTAAGGGCATTGGAAGGCTGGCTTAGGGATATTGATGATCACCTTGACAGGCACCAGTTGAAACTAGAGGACAGATTTATTTCGCTTAGGATCGTCTTGATGGGTGGGCCGGATTGCAAAGAGGCGAAGGCGGCTAACCTGAAGGAATGCTTGCAAGAATTCCTTCTTCTTCTTTCGAATTATTGCGAAATGGTAGCGATTTACCGTGCGAACGTTTCACCTCATTTCGAGACAAGAGTTTTTCGCGATCGAGGTGGCAGGTTGTTAGACTTGATTAAGTCGTTTGATATGGTTCTTGAGCCCTCAGCACAACCCACCATAGAGTTTTGCGATATGCACCTCTGGGGCGACAATGACCGCCCCAGACCGAAAGCCATGAGCAGAAGTTCTCGTGCATTAAGTTAACAGTAAGGTGGGGCCCATGAAGCACCTACTAGCCATCGCTGCCCTTGTTCTCGCCACCGCTGCCCAAGCGGGCGGCACCTATGTTCGGGACGCTGACACCATCGTTGTTGACGGAACACCTGTCCGGCTGAACGGCGTCGATGCACCTGAACTCGGCACTCGATCTGGTCAGAACGCGAAACGGTGGATGGTGAACTATCTGCGCGGCAAGTCCATCTCCTGCGACCTGAACGGCGAACGCACACACGACCGCTGGGTGGGTGTCTGCTATGCTGACGGACAGGACATAGGCGCTGCAGTCATTGCCGCCGGTCATGCTTTGGACTGCGCCCGCTATTCGGGTGGGCGGTACAGGCACTTAGAGACGCGCGCGGCCAGGTCACGGCTCAAGCGGGCAGGGTATTGTAGATCACGATAAGGAGAAGGCATGGGTAACTGGAAGGGTTTTAGGCTGTGGTTAGTGGTTGCGGCCAACTTGGGATACGCAGGTTGGTCGGTAAACACGGGTGATGCCCTGAGTGCCGCTGTTTTTTCTGCTATTGGAGCGTTCTTGGCAGCTGTCCTTTTGTCTCGATGGATTTGGGCCATTAGTGACGAAGAAGCGGAGATGCGTTTCGATAGGCTTTGGAGCAATGTCAACAAATAGGAGCCAAGGCCGAATGACGTATGAAGAGTGCTTTCAATCCACGTTCTTTGATTGGCAAGGCTGGACGATAGCATTCGCTGGCTTGCTCGGGTCTCTAGCCTTGGCGAAATACGGAAAAAGGCGTCTCGCATTCGCAGCTGTTTGTACTGGCCTAATAGCAGGTGTTGTGTGGGGGTATTTGTACTATGAGATGAACTGCGTTGAAAAGATCCGCCCGTATGGTTTGGGTTTCGCAGCAATTTTTTGAGAGTCCACAAATAGGAGAAATTTTCATTGCACGTTACTCATTTCAAATCGGCTTTATTGAAGGCTTTGGTCGTGTTGGTTCCGTCGTACACCGCAGCTTATTTGAGCGATAAAATGGTCTGGGTGGTTCCCACACTTGCAGCCTCTAGTTTTTTCGCGGCCACGATTGGTGTGCGGGACGACCACTTCGAAAAACGGGTTGATGAGGACCATCAAGATCAGGAAACGGCAGATCACATTGATCAGTACGAAAGTCTGCAGGCAGAAATCGAGAGTTCGTAGAGGAGGCGGGGTTGGCTAGATCGAGAAGTCCACAATAAGGAGCAACGAGTTGGCTGATACTAGAGCAATTATCGTGCCTTTGCTTCTACCCGCGTTGATTGCGATGGCAGGATGCCGCGGTGAAAGTTCTCAGGCCCAAATAGAATCTACAAGCAGTGCCTCGTCATCCGCGCCCACATCGAATCCTGAAAAGCCTGTTTCTGCTGGCATGACGAGGGCTGAGGTTCTAGAGATTCTTGGGCCTCCTAAAGAAACCGAAAAGGCAACTATCCGCCTAGCCAGATGCGATTTTTTTGAAATAAGAGACAGCGTTTCCGAAAGGCATCTGATAGTTTTTTTACTTAAACGAAGTTGCGAAGAGAGTGGTCTGGACATCTCCTGAGGGCTGTTACTTCGTCATAGAGTGAAAGCCTCTGAAAACCTGGGTCCGCAATATGGCATGAATACTTGGGAAAACTGTAGACGACAAATAGGAGGGCGAGCAAATGGGTCGCTACAGGGGAAAGTGCGTGGATTGTGGTTGGACAGCACATCCCAACGCTAGGGCTATCAATACTAAACGCTGCCCAATGTGCGGAGGGGGAGTTTACATCCCCGATGAAGACCGACCCTTGGTTGTTAAGTTTACCCTGTTTGTGGTTTTGTTTTTGCTACTTTTCGCGGCTTGGACTTTCAGTCGATAGTTGCAGTACAGCCTGTAGTTCACAAAAAGGAGCGACGGTAATGAGACGCAGAGCACTTATCTTTCTCGCCGCGACCTTTGTGTTTGGGCAATCACAGACAGCTCATGCAGACTCCCTCACATTTTCATGCAGCTGGAATGAGCAGAGCCCGGTTGAAATCTCAATAGACAGTCAGAAAATGATCGCAACTCGAAGCGATAGTGACAGCGCCTATGACGTTATCAAGATAAGTGAATTCGGTGTTTGGCTTGCTCTTCGCGAAGTGCAAAACGTGCACAGCGTCGCGTTTCATATGATCCAAAGGTCCAAAGAAAAACCTGGGCGGTGGGTTGATGTGGTCATTTCATCTTTTGGAACAGTTTCTCCGCTTTTCTCGGGGAAGTGTTGGGAGACTTCACAATAAGGAGCGGACGAACAATGCGGAGGACCGAGGTCCTATTAGAGCCTGATGGCACAGTCAAAGTTGACGGCCATCACGTCAAAGGCAGTTGGGAAAACACCGCATCAGGTACGTTCCGCTTTGAAGCCGAGAACGGCTGGGACGCAGAGTCAGAGTCCGAAAAGGCGCTGAAAGACAAGTTGGCTGAGGTCTACGGCCCGAGTGATACTGCAGAGGCTCTGGAGCGAAGCATAACGCCCATGATGGAAGTCGAGTGGATCAACGCCATTTGGATGTGGCGAATACGAGTAGTTGTCTCTGTGCTCTTCGCCGCGATCAGCGTCGGGTTCCTGGTTTTGTCTCTGGCGCGCCTTTTTGAAATCGATGTGGTGAATTGGCCCGCCGTCGCGTTTTGGCTTATCCAGAATTATGGGTGCGCGATCTTGTGGGTGTTGCTCAGAACTGCAGAAATATTTGAAGCGCTTGGATTAAACTTTATTGCAAATTTGGTGCGTGGAATTCCAATCCGGGTTGTCGATTTTGTGACGGCGTATTTGTTTGTCGGAGGTCTCGTTCGGCTCGCGGAAATCTGGCTGTACGTGAAGGGTGAAAAGGCAAGGCTGGACAGGGGTCCGGCCCATGTCAGGGACCAAATGTTTAAAACCACTTGGCGGGAGAGACTGTGGATGACCTTTGACGTTAGCAAAAAGTATGTGCTTTGGCCCGCTCGCGTAGTATCCGACTTGCGGGAGGGCAACTATTCGCTATCCCCGGCGATTGGCGGTGGGCTCTTTTTGCTCACACTCGCCTTGCTGGGGTGGGCTACTTGGGCCTTCAGGTAAGTTGATTGAATTTTCAGAGGGGGAGGTTCTTTCCATGATGACAGCCAAAAGCCACAGTAGGGGGAACGTTGTGACGCAAGAAGAATTAAACCAAAAGTTTGATGAGTGCCTAGAGCGAGAGAAGATTTTTGATAAGTACACGAAACGCGTAAAAAACTATGAGATAGAACCCGTTAGCTGGGGGTGTAAGCGGCACGCTGAATGCGACACGCTTGTGGACGACAGTACTGGAAGGCTGTGGATGCGGGATAACCCGTTTGGCGAGTGGAAGCTCGTTCCCTAACAGGCAGCCGAGTTCACAATAAGGAGCGCGGCTTGAGGACCTTTATCCAGTACTTAACGGGGTACGACTACGCAAAGCCCGACGAAAGACGGGAAGTAAACAAGTTGTTCCGGTCTCTTGGATTAGCTGTTCTGTGCCTGATCATATTGATCGTTTTCAAAGATCAGTTTCTGTACCTTGCGAGATTCGAGTATTAACAAATAGGAGCGACCTTGTTAAAGCGCCGCTTGAGTATAGCGAAACGTGAAATCTGATCATCAAGCAAGCTTGAGTATCGCAAATGATCAACAAATAGGAGCTAAAGCGATGCCGAATTATGTTCCTGATACCGAAGATTGCCCAAAGTGCCATGCCAGAAAGACAGTGAATTGTCCTGTGTGTCAGGGTAGGGGGACAGACGACTACGGAAGAACCTGCGGCTACTGCACGCTTGGACAGGTACAATGCAGTCGATGTAACGGATTGGGATACATTTCACGTCTACAATAAGGAGCGCCTGATGTCGGCTCTGCGGACAAATCTGCCGTTCGCCGCACCTGCATCAGTGTGACCTTCCGAAACACTGGAGTGACCTTTCAAGCTCTGTTCGCGTTCACTGTGACAAGACCCATTTCCTACTAGTTTCTGTACCTGTTTTTACCTGAATTTTGCGACCAGAAAAGATCCGATGTGATAACCGGAGTACAAGACCCATAAGAACCACAATGCGTCCAGCGCCCAAGCAGGGTTAAAACTGCCTTCTCCGAAAGAGAAATACATCTCGTTTGATACGCCGCTAATCAGAAAGTATGAAACAAACGTTGACGAAATTACTAGCAACGGTCTCTTGTCCAGAACACTTTTATACACTTTGCTTCCCATTTCTTTCCGCTATGTCGCGATAGTAATGCGTTTTCGCGGCACGCCCGTGAGCCAACTTGGGGCAGCGAATTGGACATTGCAAGTTTGGGCTCTCAGCAGACATTCGAGAGTTCACAAATAGGAGCGGCAAAAATCGATTTGGATAAGCTGGGAATGTTCTCTAAATGTTCTCATCATGCCCTCCGCGAATCCGCCGATACGAGAACACCCGGGAAAGCCGTCTCGAAAGATGGTCGACGCAGCCCGTGCGCATCAGTTAATCACGCTGCGCTGTAACCTCTGTCACAAGTGCATGAACTACCTGGCCTCGGATCTGGTTGAGATAGTGGGGCCGGATTGGCCACTGAATCACGCACCTTTTCCTTGCCATAAGCACGGTCGCGAATATCTCGACGTCAAGGTCTGGTCGCCAACGGCTGAGGATCTTGGCCGCGTGGCAATCAGGCGACCGGCCCGGGTTATCCAGACTTGGAAGACTGTGATGTTGGGGGATTGAAAAGATCGAAACAGTTTCCAAAGTCCCTTGTAAGCTATTGATACTTGGTGGCCACCACCATACTTGGTTTCCAATGCAGGCCTTTGAAAAACAACAATATGCGCATACCTCTCAGGTGCGCCATTTCTTGAATATTTAGGCTCGTATTGAAAATCACCTGCAACAGCCGGTTTGCGCAGGGTTTATGAGGCTGCCTGAGTGGAATGGCACCTACGTAATGGCAGATAAATCTACTCATTCAAACGGTTACGTGACCGACAAACTTCTCTTGACGACGGGCGGGGCGGATCAACCGCCCCAGCTTCTTACCACACCGCAATCCATATGCACGAAGTTCGAGCGGTGGTATTTGCCAACACCACCAGCACGGCAAGACATCGCCGCTTTGGCCATTTGCGAGACCGAACGAGATGACAGGCGGAGGTCGGCTGCCTGGCCTTTCATGTGCAACGAATTCTTGGCAACACGGCGCGACCGTGACCGCAGCATCGCATTGGTCTGCGGCGAGCGATAGCCCGACAGCAGCATATAGGGTTCGTTGACATCCAACAGATTATGCGACGCCGCCATGATGTCGATCGTGCGGAGGTCCATATCTTTGGCCTGGTCGGTGCGCCAATCGCGCATGAAGTGGTTCACTTCTTTGACCGCGTCTTTGATGTATTTACCGTCAACCCAATAGATCATATCGATCCGCTCGCCAGTGCGTCCGGAATACATGCGAATACGGCGAATATCACCACCGCCACGAAGGAATCCTGCTGCATTGGAGTAGGTTGGAGTTGCTACAACTGCTGTAGCTGCGAATGCGCCCAATAAAGCACGCCGGGTCAAACCCGAGGAACTGCTCGTCGTCATTTTGTGTTTCGTCCCGTACTGTTCCTGCCTGCACACGATGTTACGCGCGCTGTATTAATTTATTCCCATCCCAGATGAGGGATTTATGACACAGTCGTGAAGGGCGGCCAAGAAGTCTTTCAAATTCATCTTTTCAAGGGGGAATTTTCGGCAGTTTTTTGCGCAGGTGGTGCAAAATGGCAAAGATCCAACGTCTTAGGCCGTCGCCGAAATCTGTCCGATGCAAACAAGCATCACGCTTGAGTATAAGCACGAAATTGATGCATTTGTGAATAGACAATGGGTTTCAAGCAAAACCATAATTGTTCGGCATTGCCTGAAACGGCGTATTATATTGAAAATTCAAGGGCTCCAAATGTTCTCTGTTCTTCGTGCAAGCACCGGTATTGCTTTGGCCGCATGTTTTCTGACGTCTTCGGCGATGGCGAACACTGAGGCCAAGCCTGAAACCGCATTCCAGATGGCGGTTGCCGAATTTGCACCTTCCGGGTCTGAGATTGCCGATTTCTACCGTGAAAGAGGATTCGTGCCTGTTTGGGTTGGCGACACGGCTGCACATGCTGAACGTCGTCAACGGTTGATTGAGGGGCTTTCTGCGGTCGAATTACACGGGCTACCCGCGAACGCCTATGATGCGCAGGGCTTGGTTGACCGGCTTCAATCAGCAAAATCAGCGCGTGAGCTTGGGGCCGTCGAGGTCGAGTTGACACGCGTTTTTGCAGCCTATGCTCAGGACATGAGGACAGGCCTTTTACGCCCATCCGATATAGACGATGGATTGGTCAGGAAGGTCGAGCCGACCTCGACAGCAGGGCATCTGCGTGGACTGACGACCTCGGAGGATGCAGCCTATTTCGATCAGTTGGCGCCAAGCTCGACCCAGTATCGGGCTTTGATGAAGCAGAAACTTGCGCTGGAAGAATTGGTTCGCCAAGGCGGTTGGGGAACTACTGTTCCGCAGGCTAAGCTCGAACTGGGAGATACGGGACCCGCCGTAATAGCGATGCGTAACCGACTGGTTGAAATGGGTTTTATGAACCCAACAGCCAGCCCTGTTTTTGACGATGCCTTGCTGGCAGGCGTTCAGCGGTTTCAGATCGCACATGGTCTTGCCGCAGATGGCGTCGCGGGTCCGGGCACAATTACTGAGCTGAACCGCACTGCTTCGGATCGTCTGAAGGCCGTCTATGTCGCGCTGGAGCGTGAGCGCTGGTTGCCGCGCGAGCGCGGTGAACGCCACATTCTGGTCAATCAGGCTGATTTCTCAGCCAAGATTGTTGATGACGGCTTTATTACCTTTGAAACCCGCGCTGTGATCGGCAAGAACACCCATGATCGTCGCAGCCCTGAGTTTTCGGACAAGATGGAGCATATGGTCATTAACCCCAGCTGGTATGTCCCACGCTCGATCATTACCAAGGAATACCTGCCGCAGCTGCAGTCCAACCCAAATGCCGTTGGGCATATTCAGATTACCGATCGCAGTGGTCGCCAGGTCAATCGCGGGGCAGTAGATTTCACCCAGTTCACCGCAAGCAACTTTCCATTTGCGATGCGCCAACCGCCCAGCAAAAGCAATGCCCTGGGGCTGGTGAAGTTCATGTTCCCCAACAAGCACAACATTTATCTGCATGATACACCGCAGAAAAGTCTGTTCGCTCGGGAATCCCGTGCCTTCTCGCATGGTTGTATCAGATTGGCGCAGCCTTTCGAATTCGCTTACGCACTGTTGGCGAAGCAAGAAGAAAACCCAAAGGCATTTTTCCATCGGATTCTCGCGACTGGAAAAGAGACCACTGTGAAGCTTGAGCAGCATGTTCCTGTCCACTTGATTTACCGCACTGCCTTTATTGGCCCGAAAGGTGAGGTACAGTACCGACGCGACGTCTATGGCCGTGATCAGAAAATCTGGAATGCTCTGCAGAAAGCAGGGGTGGTCCTGCCGGACGTTCAGGGGTAATCACCGGGGGCAGGTCCTAGTTCCGGGAAGCCCCACATGAAATATACAGTTCAACAAATCGCAGATGCCCTTGACGCTGAGTTCCAGGGCGATGCCAGCCTGGTCGTACATGCTGCTGCTGAACCGTCGGATGCAACTGCCACTGATCTGGCGATGGCGATGTCGCCAAAATATGCCGAGGATCTGGGATCGGGTTCGGCGCAGGTCGCCATCCTTTGGGAAGGTGCTGACTGGCAGGCGTTGGGGCTTAAGGCAGCAATATTCGTTCGACGACCGCGCATGGCGATGGCCGGGATCACCTCCATGCTGGATAAAGGGCAGGGCTTTGGTTCCGGGGTTCACCCTTCGGCAGTCATCGACCCAACTGCGGATGTGGCAGATGGGGTCTCAATCGGCCCTCTGGCAGTCATTGGTGCACGGGCCCGTGTCGGCAGAGGGGCGAATATCGGACCGCAATGCGTCATCGGCATGGATGCTGTGTTGGGCGAAGACGCGGTTCTGCGCGAAATGGTCAGCATTGGTGCCCGTGTGCAGATCGGGGATCGTTTTATCGCGCAACCAGGGGCAAGGATCGGTAGCGACGGGTTCAGTTTTGTTACGCCCGAAGTATCGGGGGTAGAGAACGCGCGCAAGACCTTGGGGGATGCAGGAGACGCCAGCGCGCAAAGCTGGCTGCGCATTCATTCGCTTGGTTCTGTGGAAATTGGCGACGATGTCGAGATCGGTGCGAATTGCACGATCGACAACGGGACCATTCGTAATACTCGCATCGGGAATGGCACAAAACTGGATAATCAGGTCCATATCGGCCACAACACGCGCGTTGGTAATGACTGTCTGCTGTGTGGTCAGTCTGGTATTTCCGGTTCGGTTGAGCTTGGCAATAACGTGGTTCTGGGTGGGCAGTCAGGCGTCTCGGACAATATTTTCGTTGGCGACGGTGTGATTGTCGGCGGTGGTACCAAAATCCTGTCAAACGTACCTGCCGGTCGTGTGTTGATGGGCTACCCGGCTGTGAAGATGGAAACCTTTACTGATGTCTATAAGGCGCAGCGCAGATTGCCGCGGATGCTTCGTGACGTGGAGGCGTTGAAAAAGGCTGTTTCCAAACAGCCTCCGAGCGATTAAATCACATTCAACGTGATAATCAGAGGATCGATATGAGCATCACCGACCGCGTCATTGCCATCATTGCCGAACAAGCCGTGTTGGAGCCTTCGGATGTGACGCCCGAAAGTACGCTCGAAGATCTGGGGATCGACAGCCTGGGGCTGGTCGAGAGTATCTTTGCCATCGAAGAAGAGTTCGACATTACCGTTCCGTTCAATGCCAATGAACCAACGGCCAGTGACTTTGACATCTCAAATGTCGCCGCGATCATTGCTGGGATCGAAAAGCTTGTGGCAGAAAAGGTCTGACCCAAGCAAATGAAACGGGTAGTAATAACCGGGGCAGGCACGATCAATTCGCTTGGTCATTCAGTTCCAGATACGCTTGAGGCGATGCGGGAAGGCCGTTGTGGTATTTCGGAACTTGAATTTCGAGACGTCGACAGGTTGGCGATCAAGATCGGTGGGCAGGTCCGGGGGTTCGAAGCCGAGGGTCGGTTCAACCGCCAACAGATGACTCTGTATGACAGGTTTACACAGTTTACCCTGACCGCGGCCAAAGAGGCCATAGATCAGTCCGGGATCGAATTCCACGGTGAGTTGGCTGCACGATCTGGCGTGGTTCTGGGAACAGCAGGTGGTGGCGTTTCGACCTGGGACGACAATTACCGTTCAGTCTATGAGGACGGGAAGAACAGGGTTCATCCATTTGTTGTTCCTAAACTTATGAACAACGCGGCGGCAAGCCACGTATCGATGGAACATAACCTCAAAGGTCCCAGCTTTACTGTATCGACTGCTTGTGCCTCATCGAACCATGCGATGGCGCAAGCCTTTCAGATGGTGCGCAGCGGGGCGGCCCCTGCGATGATCACCGGCGGCTCAGAATCCATGTTGTGCTTTGGTGGCGTTAAGGCCTGGGAAGGGCTGCGGGTGATGTCCAAGGATGCCTGTCGTCCCTTTAGCGCCAACCGAAACGGTATGGTGCAAGGAGAGGGAGCGGGCATCTTCGTGTTCGAGGAATACGAACACGCGAAGGCGCGTGGGGCAGAAATTTTGTGCGAAGTTGTTGGTTTCGCGATGACCT
This sequence comes from Ruegeria sp. YTSA226, assembly GCF_059609905.1. NCBI lineage: Bacteria > Pseudomonadati > Pseudomonadota > Alphaproteobacteria > Rhodobacterales > Roseobacteraceae > Ruegeria > Ruegeria sp. YTSA226. The sequence goes on along the minus strand of NZ_JBXWMQ010000001.1, from coordinate 500,855 downwards.
CGGATGCATCAGACATTGTGATGCCCAGCAAGCAGGGCGCAGCCCGTGCGATGTCAGGGGCGTTGTCTGATGCTGGCCTGAATGCCAATCAGGTGGGTTATATCAACGCCCATGGCACAGGTACTGCGGCCAATGACAAAACGGAATGTGCCGCTGTAGCTGGCGTTTTCGGCCCGCATGCGGACGAACTTTTGATCTCATCCACAAAGTCGATGCATGGTCACTTGATTGGCGGAACCGGCGCGGTAGAGCTTTTGGCCTGTATCATGGCCCTGCGAGATGGGGTGATTGCACCGACGATTGGCTACGAAGAACCTGATCCGGAATGTGCTTTGGACGTTGTGCCCAACGAGGCACGCGAAGCGAAAATCGAGGTTGCGCTAAGCAACGCTTTCGCTTTCGGAGGTCTGAACGCTGTACTTGCCTTGAAGCGGATTTGAGAAAGCCGCTGGGTTAAACGGCTTTCTCAAAATGTAGTCTTCAGTTGGTTGCGACATCAACAATGTCGTAACCTGCAGTAAACCCGGACAAAGACAGGTCAAGTTCGATCACCTGATCCGGCGCGGGCGCTGGAACGATGGTCAAAGTCGCCTTGCTGCCCTGCTTCATTGCGTCGATATCCCCTTGGGTCAGGCCTATTTGGGCAACACAGCCAACAGGGTTACAAAACGAATAGTTGTAGCGTTTGGCAGGCGCCCCGTCGATTGAGAGGGTCAGCTGCGCTTGCAACAGTGTTTCAAGCGGAACCAAGATATTTGCTCCGGCTACAGCCGAACCGCCTTCGGGTAGGCGGAACATGGAAAACTCAGCCATAGGCACATCTTGCGGGCCATTTATGACCTGCAGCAGCGAACACAGATCTTTGCCCGCGTTCATCTTCAAACAGTTTAGGCTCCAGTCTCCGAATTTTTCTTTGTCATAGCGCTGTCCGACCTTGACGGTTTCATCGACCGGCTGCCCCAGGTCGAGACCATTGTCCACCTGCTCGGTCGTAGGGGATTCGGTGGCAGGTTCTGTCGTGTCGGTGGTCTCTTGCGCCAGGGCGGCGCCGTTGAAAAGAAAAGCTGCCGCAACAAGCTTTATCGGTGTCCTGAACATAATTGCCTCGTGATTGTTGATGTGGCTTTTCGCTGGGTCTAGCACCACTGGCGCGCAGTGTCAGGCATTATGCAGCGTAAAAAGACAGAAGTGATCGGAATCTCGCCTGAGGCCCCGTGGGCAATACGTGTGGCCAAGAAAAAAGGGAGCCGGTGGAGCGGCTCCCTTTCATGAATTTTTCTCCCCGTCGGACCGGCCGACTTGATTATGAGCAGACGTTACGAGAGGGCGGCGCGATGGTCAACTGCTAACCTGAAAATTTAATTATGAAGCTATGGTGGAAAAAGGGCCGCGCGTGAACGCGCGGCCAGTCGACAGGGAGGAAGTTTGTTGACCGCGCAATTCTCATACACGAACAACCAGAAAACTATCGCAGCCAAAGGTTAACTTTGTATGCTGGGCGGAGATCGGTAGGAAACAGGGCCTTAAGCATATGAGTGAGAACATATTTCTTGGCGGTGGTGGCGCAGATTACTGCCAACCGCAGACGTTGTCGTTGAAATACGCCAACCGCCACGGCCTGATTGCCGGTGCGACCGGTACTGGCAAGACCGTGACGCTTCAGATCCTGGCCGAGGGGTTTTCCAAGGCTGGGGTGCCGGTGTTTCTGTCTGACGTCAAAGGTGATCTGTCTGGTTTGGCGTTGGCGGGCAGTGAAAGTCACAAGCTACATGGGGCATTTCAGAAGCGTGCCGAAACCATCGGATTCACGGATTACGAATATGCCGCTTGCCCGGTCACTTTCTGGGATCTGTTCGGTCAGCAAGGCCATCCGGTTCGAACCACAGTATCCGAGATGGGACCTTTGTTGTTGTCCAGGCTGATGGACCTGAGCGAAGCACAAGAAGGCATTGTAAATATTGTATTTCGGGTTGCCGATGAAGAAGGTATGCCCCTGTTGGATATGAAAGATCTGCAAGCCCTGTTGGTCTGGATTGGAGAGAACAGAGCAAATCTTTCACTGCGCTATGGGAATGTCTCAACCGCCTCGATCGGTGCCATCCAGCGACGGTTGTTGGTTCTTGAAAATCAAGGGGGTACCAATCTGTTTGGCGAACCTGCCCTGGAACTGGCCGATCTTATGCGCACCGATGCCAACGGGAATGGCATGGTGAACATCCTGGCCTCTGACAAGCTGATGGGATCACCTCGTCTGTATGCGACGTTCTTGTTATGGCTGCTGAGCGAACTGTTTGAAGAGTTGCCAGAAGTCGGCGATCCGGACAAACCCAAGCTGGTATTTTTCTTTGACGAAGCGCATCTGTTGTTCGAAGACGCGCCCAAAGTGCTTGTGGACAAGGTCGAGCAGGTCGCCCGCCTTATCCGATCAAAGGGCGTAGGGGTTTATTTCATCTCGCAAAACCCGGCAGACATCCCGGAAGACATTCTGGGTCAGTTGGGTAACCGGGTACAGCATGCTTTGCGAGCCTTCACCGCCCGAGACAGGAAAAACCTTCGCCTTGCGGCCGAAACCTACCGCGAGAATCCAACCTTTGATACAGAGGCCGCCATCCGTGAGGTTGGCGTGGGCGAGGCGGTTACATCCATGCTGCAAAAGAAAGGGGTTCCGGGCATCGTCGAACGCACTTTGATCCGTCCCCCTGGGTCACAGTTGGGGCCGATTACCGCTGCTGAACGGCAAACGGTAATGAATGCGTCTCCGATGAAAGGCAAATACGAAACCCGCAAAGATCGCAGATCAGCCTTTGAGATGCTCCAGGCGCGGACTGATGCCGCAGCACAGGCCGCAGCCGAGGCAGAAGAACAGCTTGAGTCTCAATCGATTGCAGAACGCGAATTTGCCACGGCTCGCCGATACTCAGGCAGCAAAGTAACGCGGTCTTCTTCGCGGATCGTGCGAAAGAAAGACACCTTTGCCACCGCCATGAGCGAGGCCGTCATTAAAGAACTTAAGGGAACAACCGGGCGCAGGATCGTCCGAGGCATTCTGGGCGGGTTATTTCGTAATCGTTGAATGGCGGGCCGGGCTAATTGCCCGGCCTCACAACGGTCACTTCAGGCGGCGTTGGCCTTCTTGTCTGCAATATGCATCAGCCTCGGGGACGGACATTTTTGTTGCCGGAAAGTCGATTGCCCGGTCCCAGTCCACGCGGTTCTGCCGGTAGAGCTGGCATGTTACCACGCCCTTGGGGGTCTGGACTTTGACCGGAGTGGTTTCCAGATCTTTTGGTGACGGAATACATGCGGTCAAAGAGGCAAGAACCGGCAATAGAATGAGTGTCTTTGTAAGAGTGGTTTTCATCGGTGTTTTCTATTCCCTGCGGGCAAATGGTAGTAGTCTGCACAAAGGCAAATATTTGGTGAACACGACTGTGAAACTTGTCAGGCCGATGAGTTGCTCTAGTAAGTTCCTCACTCAAAAGCAAGAAACCGCACCAATTTCTTGACGCGGTTCCATATATTGGAGGTTCTGTGGCCCTATTTCTCGGGGATCAACCCTCTTGGGCTGAATCTAAGAACAATCAGCAGAATCAACCCCATCGTGAACAGTCGCATATGGGCCGCGCTGTCGATCAGATGCGTCTTGAGCGCACTGCCATCGGGCATTCCGGACGTGATCAGGTTCATAAGCCACAACCCAATCGGTTCGACCTGGACCCACAGGAACCAGATGAGGAACGCGCCCAGCACCGCACCAAAGTTGTTGCCCGATCCGCCCACGATAACCATGACCCAGACCAGAAATGTAAAGCGCAGAGGGTTGTAGGTACCCGGCGTCAACTGCCCGTCCAGCGTTGTCATCATTGCGCCCGCGATACCGCAGATGGCAGAGCCCAGAACGAAGATTTGCAAATGGCGGCGGGTGACATCTTTACCCATCGCCTCGGCTGCAACCTCGTTGTCACGGATGGCGCGCATCATGCGGCCCCAGGGGCTGCGCAGCGCCATCTGGGCCATCCACAGCAGGATCAGAAGAACAACCATGAACAGCAGGGAATAGCCCAGCTTGACCGACAGGGTCGAGGCGATGACAGGGTCCAGCCCAAACCAATCGGCACGGGCAATGAAGGAAGGATCCTGCTGTAGCTCAACCTCATAGCCGACCACGGGCGAAGGGCGTGGGATGCCGTAGACATTCTTGACACCTCGGGCCAGCCAGTCCTCGTTTTTCATGATTGCGATGATGATTTCGGCAATCCCAAGCGTCGCAATCGCCAGATAGTCCGAGCGCAGGCCAAGGGCTGTTTTGCCGATCAGCCACGCGGCACCGGCGGCTAGCACGCCACCCGCGGGCCAGGCCAACAGAACTGGCAGATTCAACCCGCCAAGGTTGCCCGCAACGGCTGGGTCAATGGCTTCGACACCAGCAACGCTGGGGTCAAACACCGCACGGTAAATGAAAAACCCGGCGATCAGAATCGCGACGATGGCAATCGTCTGTACACGGCCCCTCGGTATTTTTGTTGCCACCACAACCGCCGCAACGACGGTCGCAGCCCCCAACAGCAACGCAAGGACGATCCCGTATCCTCCGGATGACCACGCGCCGGGTGTCGGCGGGGTTGAGACAAGCACAACCGCCAGCCCGCCCAGCGCAACAAAGCCCATAACACCAACGTTAAACAGGCCCGCAAAGCCCCATTGCAAGTTCACCCCAAGCGCCATGATGGCCGAGATCAACCCCATGTTCAGGATCAGGATCGCCGAATTCCAGCTTTGCGTGAATCCGGTCAACAGGATCAGGCCGCCAACAACCACGAAAAGCAGCGTATTTTTGACAGTCTCGGTCATACCGCTTTCCCCTTAAACAGACCTGTGGGCTTAAACAGAAGCACGATAAGCAAGATAACAAAGCTGACCGCGAATTTGTAATCGGTGGAAAGGAATTGGACCAACCCCGAAGGCTCCAGATGTTCCGGTGCCAGATAGGTCAGCACCTTTTTCCACGCATAGGTGATCGTCACCTCGGAAAACGCGATGATGAACCCGCCCGCGATAGCGCCCAGCGGGTTGCCGAGGCCGCCGACGATGGCCGAAGCGAAGATCGGCAGCAGAAGCTGGAAATAGACAAAGGGCTTAAAGCTCTTGTCCAACCCGTAAAGCACACCCGCAGTTGTCGCCAGCGCCGCGACAAGGATCCAAGTGATCATCACCACACGTTCAGGGTTGATGCCGGACAGCAGCGCCAGATCCTCGTTATCCGAATAAGCGCGCATCGACTTGCCGGTGCGGGTTTTGTTCAAAAACCAGAACAAAAGTGCCACGGCGACTACGGCCACAACCACAGTGATGCCCTGAGAGGTCTTGATCGCCAACCCCTCACGCAACCCGGTCATCGCCTTGAATTCCCGCGCTGAAACGATGAACCGCTCACCGTCCGAGAACCTTTGATCATCCGGCCCGATTATGAACCGCACCAGCCCGTTCATGATGAACATCACACCCATCGAGACGATCACAAGAATGACCGGCTTGGCCTTTTGTTCCCGGTAGAAACGGTAAACCATCCGATCCGTGATCAGAACCAGAACGATACAGCCGAGAATGGCAAAGGGCAGGGCCAGCAGAGCGGTTGGCAGCGGCCCGAAACTGACCCCGGCGGCCTGCAGGCCCCATGTGACCAGCACGGCGATCATCGCACCAAAGGCCATCGTGTCGCCATGGGCAAAGTTCGAGAACCGCAGGATGCCATAGATTAACGTCACCCCCAACGCGCCCAGCGCCAACTGGCTGCCATAGGCGATTGCGGGAACAAGGACGAAGTTGGAGAGCGCCACAAGGGCGTTGAGGAAGTCCATTAGTTTTGATTCTCCGCTTCGCAAAAACCTTCAACTGACCTTGTCAGTAGTTTGTCGCGTCCAACCAATGTTTCACTTAAGATTGCAGTTCCAAGTTCATAGTTGGGTTTGTCCGCATTAAAAACGCCTTGAAACACGTCGAGCCTTGGGCTGCCAATGTCTGGGCCATAGGCGAATACCGAAAGTATTGGATCATGCGTGACCCGAATATGCGACCAGTCACTAGTTGGGTATTCTAAGCCATTTTCGTGCCAGATTAATTGGTGCTCTGTTTCAGAAAGCATCACATTTCGTTGATTCTCAAACCTACAAAGAAGCACAATTTCTGATTCAGTTTGTTTTGATTGAAGTATCGCGCTCTCAGCAGAAGCGACGGTTACAAAAAGACAGACGAAAAAGGCGGCGAGACAGCTAAATCTATTCATCCTCACCCCCCCAAGAAACTCTTACGAACCTCTGGATCGGCCAGCAGTTCCTTGCCCGTGCCGGTATAGGCATTCCGCCCCTGAACCAGCACATATCCCTTGTCGGCGATCTCCAACGCCTGACGAGCGTTCTGCTCAACCATCAGGATCGGCAACCCAGTGCGCGAGACCTCGATGATCCGATCGAAAAGCTCATCCATCACGATGGGCGAGACACCAGCAGTCGGTTCGTCCAACATCAGCACTTTGGGCTGGGTCATCAGCGCGCGGCCCACGGCAACCTGTTGGCGCTGACCGCCTGACAGCTCTCCGGCTGCCTGGTTGCGTTTGTCGCGGAGGATGGGGAAGAGGTCATAGACCTGCTCCATCGTGTCCGAGAAATCATCACGGCGGATAAAGGCACCCATCTCAAGGTTATCTTCCACCGTCATCGACGTAAAGATGTTCGAGGTCTGAGGAACAAAGCCCATCCCCTTGATCACCCGATCCTGGGGCGACAGGTTGGTGATGTCTTCTCCGTCCAGTCGCACAGATCCCGCGCGGACATCCAGCATCCCAAACACGGCCTTCATTGCAGTGGATTTACCGGCGCCGTTGGGGCCAACGATTACAGCGATTTCACCGGCGTCGACGGAAATCGTGCAATCATGCAGGATATCCGGGCCCTTGCCGTAGCCTCCGGTCATGGTGTCGCCGATCAGGAATGGGCCACCTTCGACGCGGTGCGTCTTTCCGCTTTTGCGATGTGCGGGCGTCATTGTGCCCATGCCGTGTGTATTGGTGATCGAGGCATCCTTGTTGCCGTGGTCATCCTGATAAGGATTATCGCTCATGCCCCGGCCTCCAGCTTGTCTTTGTTCTTCAGGCCGGTGCCCAGATAGGCTTCGATCACATGCTCATTGGCTTTGATCTCGTCCAGAGTGCCCTGGGCCAGAACCTTGCCCTCGGCCATACAAATGACCGGGTCGCAGATTTTGCCGATGAAATCCATGTCGTGCTCGATAACTACGAAAGTATAGCCGCGTTCCTTGTTCAGTCGCAGAATCGTGTCGGCGATGGTCATCAGCAGAGTGCGGTTCACACCCGCGCCGACCTCGTCCAGAAACACGATCTTGGCGTCGACCATCATGGTACGGCCAAGTTCCAGCAGCTTTTTCTGCCCGCCCGAGACCTGACCGGCCTTGTGATCGGCCAGATGTTCGATGGTCAGAAACTCCAACACCTCATCAGCCTTAGCCTTTAACGCGCGCTCTTCATTAGCGATGCGTTTGCGGCCGAACCAGGTGTTCCAAAGCGATTCCCCGGATTGCGCGCCGGGCACCATCATCAGGTTCTCTCGGCAACTCATCGAGGAGAACTCATGCGCGATCTGAAAAGTGCGCAGCAGACCTTTGTGAAATAGATCATGCGGTGGCAAGCCGGTTATGTCCTCGCCATCCATGAACACGCGCCCAGAGGTGGGCGGGAGCACACCCGCGATCACGTTGAACAGAGTTGTCTTTCCGGCCCCGTTCGGCCCAATCAGGCCGGTGATCGAACCCTTCTGGATTTCCAGCGATGCCCCATCCACCGCATGAAACCCGCCGAAATGCTTATGCACGTCCTCGACGACGATCATCTTTTCCCCTAGCCGCCGTTTTCGGCGTTCTTGTTTTCACACCCTCATTGAAGAGGTGCGGTCTTTTTTCACTGAAGCAGCCCGGACACAAGGTCCGGGCTGCTTATTTTCAAGTCTTCTTAGGCCAAAATCAACGGAAGTTGACGGTCTTGTTTTCGCCGTCGGTGACTTCGATCTCGCGATACGAACCTGCGCTTTCGCCGGGGCCGATCAGCTCAACGCCGGACGCGCCGACATAGTCGATGTCCTGACCTGCGGCCAACAGTTCCAGACCTTTGGCCAGCTCACCCGGATAGATCTTCTCTCCTGGAGCGTTGGCAACATCTAGGATCTTGCTGCCGTAGTCGGCCGGGTTGGTCGAACCAGCGGCCTGCATCGCCAGCATGAACAGCGCTGCGGCGTCATAGCTTTCAGGCGAATAGGGCGACGATCCGTCAAAACCGGCGGCTTCGGCCATGGCAAAGTACTTTTCAGCACCTTCACCACCTGAACCGGCGATCTGACCGAACGAGCCGTTCAGGTCGGGACCGACATTTGCGGGCAGCGAGTCACCGATCATGCCGCCCGGCAAGCCGAACGTGTCGAATGCACCGCTGTCCAGCGCTGACTGAATGATGCCCAGTCCGCCCTGATCGAGATACCCGGCTACAACCAGAATGTCGCCACCGGCCGAGGCCAGCGCGCCAACTTCGGCCGAGTAGTCCGCTTTGCCATCTTCATGCGCTGCCACGATTGTGACTTCGCCGCCCGATGCCTCGAACGAGGACTGGATCGCGTCTGCCAGACCCTTGCCATAGTCGTTGTTGGTGTAGGTCAGTGCGATTGAAGTGATACCGCGATCATTCAGGATATCTGCCATCACTTGACCTTCACGCGCATCCGAAGGGGCGGTGCGGAAGAACAGGCCGTTATCCTCCATGGTCGACAGGCCGGGCGAGGTCGCCGAGGGCGAGATCATGACCATCCCGTTCGGGATCGCGACATTCTGCAGGATCGCTCCGGTCACGCCAGAGCAGTCACCGCCAATGATGCCGGCAACGCCGTCGGCAATCATGCGTTCACCGTTCGAGGTGGACAGGCCGTTGTCGATACAGCCGGTATCAGCGCGCGATGCGGTGACGGTCGAGCCATCCAGCAGTTTGCCGGATTCGGTGACTTCGGCCATCGCCATCTCGGCGCCTGAACCCATAGCGGGTGCCAGCGATTCAATCGGTCCGGTAAAGCCGAACAGAACACCCAATGTGACGTCTTCGGCCATAGCTGCGCCCGAAAGAAGGGCGGTTGCTGCAGTTGCTGTAAGCAGCTTTTTCATATGGTTACTCCCAGTTGTGAACGTATTCGTTCTGGGCACGACCCTAGGCAAGCTGTTCGAAAAAGAAAAGTCCTAACGCAAACGTGTTTTTGTGGCGCACAGTTCTAGTTGTTCAGATGTGCCCGGCGCGGTGTTTTCGGTAAGGAGAACGAGATGTTTAGACTAGCTTTGATCTTCATATTTTCTGTTGTTTCAGGGTTGGCAGGGGCAGAATCGCTAACTACCAACTCCGGATCGGCGCGTGTGACGGCGATGGTGAAGGGGCTCGATACGCCCTGGGCAGTCGGCATCCTGCCTGACATGTCCTTTCTGGTAACTGAGCGCGACGGTGATCTTCTGTTCGTGTCGGAGGGAAACATAGTTCGCGTCAAAGGCACTCCCAATGTGGTTGCAAAGGGGCAGGGCGGTTTGCTGGACGTAACCGTTGCCAGGGATTTTTCGCAAAGCCGTGAGGTTTTCCTGACCTATTCCAAGCCTCAACCAAAGGGGGCAGGCACTGCACTTGCGATTGCGCGCCTGTCCGAAGACGGATCAGAGCTGACCGATCTGCGCACGATTTTCGAAGCGGAAAATGGTGGGGATTCTGGGCGTCATTTTGGCTCTCGTATTGTCGAGGCAAAGGACGGGACATTACTTGTCACTATCGGCGATCGTGGTGATCGCCCGACCGCACAGGATCAATCGAGTCACAACGGCTCGGTGATCCGTGTGAATCGGGACGGCTCGGTGCCGGCTGATAATCCATTTGTCGGACAACAGGGAATTCAGCCTGAGATATGGTCTTATGGCCACCGGAATCCCCAAGGCGCAGGGCTGGATGCACGGGGGCATCTATGGGTATCGGAACATGGAGCCAAGGGCGGAGATGAAGTGAACCTAATCCGGCCGGGGCGGAACTATGGCTGGCCGGTGATTTCCTATGGCAAGCACTATTCCGGCCAGGCAATCGGCGAGGGGACGGCGAAACCGGGGATGGAGCAACCTGAATTCTACTGGGACCCTTCCATCGCCCCATCCGGCCTTTTGATTTATTCAGGCAAGCTTTGGCCCGAATGGAACGGTGATCTATTCGTCGGGTCGCTCAAATTCGACTATATCGCTCGGCTTGAAGGCATCCCTTTGACTGAGGTCGAGCAGATCAAGGGCCCTCAGACGGAACGCGTCCGCGACATTGTCGAGGCACCAGATGGATCAATCTGGTTTGTTTCCGTCGGGCAGGGCGCTGTCTTTCGCATGACCCCCAGCGATTAAACAGACAAGCGCCCGCTTTGCGCACCGCGCTCACGATAGGGCGTGGTGTTGTAATGCGCCCGGTAGCATTTCGAGAAATGGCTCGGCGAGGCAAACCCGCATGCCAGCGCCACGTTGATAACGCTCATGTCGGTCTGCATCAGCAGGTTCCGGGCTTTATGCAGGCGCAGCTCCATATAATACCGTTTAGGTGACCGGCTGAGGTAACGGCGAAACAGACGCTCTAGCTGCCGCGTGGACATGCCGACCTCTTTGGCCAGAAGCGAAGGCGAGATCGGCTCTTCGATGTTCTTCTCCATCATCAGGATGACCTGGCTCAGTTTGGGATGGCGGACCCCAATCCGTGTCGGGGTCGACAGACGCTGGGTGTCCTGATCGGTGCGGATCGAGGAATAGATCAGCTGATCGGCCACTGCGTTGGCAAGGTCCTCGCCAAAATCCTCGGCGATGATTTTCAGCATCAGGTCGATAGAGGAAGTACCACCGGCTGTTGTCATCCGGTTTCCGTCAATCTGGAATACGGATTTGGTCAGATCGACCTCATCAAATTCTTCGGTGAAACTGTCTGAGTTTTCCCAGTGAATTGTCGCACGCTTGCCATCCAGTAAACCGGCCTTGGCCAAGGTATAGGCTGCCGTACACAGCCCACCAATGCGCAATCCCCGGCGTGCTTCGCGGCGGACCCAGTTCAGAATTTTCTTGGTGGTAGCGGCTTGAACATCGACACCGCCGCAGATCAGCACGACGTCATCACGCTGCAGCTCGGCTAGATCTGCGTCCAGTTTGAACTCGGTTCCTGCGGAACATCTGATTGTCTCGCCGCCTTCTCCAGACAGACTCCAACTGTAAAGCTCTTTGTCGGCCATTCGGTTTGCGATGCGCAGGCTATCCAGCGCAGAGGCAAAACACAGCAGCGAGAATTTGTCCAACAGGACAAACACGAAATGACGAGGGCTGGCCGCAGTGGTTTCCACCGTGACAACTTGGCGTTGCTCTTGCATGGCGAGGTGTCCTTGATTCGGCGCCGTTTGACCCTACGTCCGGCGACAGATTTGACCGCCACCATGATCAAAGCTTGTTTGCGACGTCAAGAGGTCCAAATCGTATATGGCCTCTCACCAAACGTTTTTGTATAGAGGCGACTTGAATACTTCAGCGGAGATCAAAGCTATGACCGAATGGCAAAAAACGAACTGGCGCAACAAGCCCCGGGTTCAGATGCCAGACTATACCGACGCAGCCGCGCTGGCAAAAGTCGAGGCTCAGCTTTCGCAGTATCCGCCGCTGGTGTTTGCAGGTGAGGCACGTCGGCTCAAGCAACATCTTGGTGCTGCGGGGCGGGGTGAGGCTTTCCTGCTGCAGGGCGGCGACTGTGCTGAAAGCTTTGAACAATTCAGCGCGGATGCGATCCGCGACACCTTTAAGGTGATGCTGCAGATGGCCATGGTTCTGACCTATGGCGCAAAGGTGCCGGTGGTCAAAGTGGGCCGTATGGCTGGACAGTTCGCCAAACCGCGCAGCGCACCGACAGAGGTGGTGGATGGCATTGAGCTGCCCAGCTATCGCGGCGATATTATCAACGAGCTGGATTTCACGCCCGAGGCGCGGATTCCGAATCCGTCCAAGATGTTGCAAGCCTATACGCAGGCAGCGGCAACATTGAACTTGTTGCGCGCCTTTTCGACCGGTGGTTTCGCCGATATGAGCCATGTGCATTCGTGGACACTCGGCTTTGCCGATGGCCAGGATGTTCAGAAATACTCTGAAATTGCTGACCGAATTCAGGATTCGATTGATTTCATGGGGGCTGCGGGCATCACCGCGGACACAACGCATGAATTCTCGTCGGTTGAATTCTATACCAGCCACGAAGGTCTGCTGCTTGAATACGAAGAGGCGCTAACCCGTCTTGATTCTACATCGGGCAACTGGTTGGCCGGGTCCGGCCACATGATTTGGATTGGCGACCGCACCCGTCAGCCTGATGGCGCGCATGTTGAATTCTGTTCCGGCGTTCTGAACCCGATCGGTCTGAAATGCGGTCCGACGACATCTGCCGAAGACCTCAAAGTTCTGATGGCCAAACTGAACCCGGAAAACGAAGAAGGGCGTCTGACCTTGATCGCGCGGTTTGGTGCAGGCAAGGCGGGAGAGCATCTGCCGCGTCTGGTCAAAGCCGTCAAGGAAGAGGGCGCCAAGGTGACCTGGGTCTGTGACCCTATGCACGGCAATACGATCAAATCGGCCACCGGCTATAAGACCCGGCCCTTTGATTCCGTGCTGCGCGAAGTTCGCGACTTCTTTGGTGTGCATCAGGCCGAGGGCACGATCCCCGGCGGTGTGCATTTTGAGATGACCGGGCTAGACGTGACCGAATGCACTGGAGGTGTACGCGCTGTAACAGAAGAAGATCTGTCAGACCGTTACCACACTGCCTGCGATCCACGTTTGAACGCGTCGCAGTCGTTGGAGCTGGCCTTCCTTGTTGCGGAAGAACTGACAGATCTGCGCCGGAACCGCGGCAAACGCGCAGCCTCCTAACCACTTGGTCAGACGGTTTTAAAAAGGCGGGTCTAATAGGCCCGCCTTCTTTACATTTAATACGCGTTTCTCGTTACTTATCCCGTGATACGACCAATCGAAGGTGAGATCCGGGACGTTTGAACTCTTGTTGTTCTTCGGCAAATCCTTCGACAACAGGCTGAACCGGTTGTTGAGGCGCCTGTATTTCTGACACAGCACGCAGTTTATGATGGCTTAAATCAAAGCGCCGGGGGGTTGCCCCAATCGCCCCGACACTGACCATGACGCCCAGAACACGGCTGACATCGCCCAATTCGCTTTTCAGTGGTAAAAGGATCATTCGCGCCTGAAGATCCGTGCGCCCAAACCCACCGGTCGAGGCCAATTCAAGTTCAGCAATGGCAGGACCGGCAAAAACCTGTTCAAGGATTTCGTTAACCTGAGTTCGCGCGCTGGGTTCGAAAAAAGCGGTCAGAGGCATTCCCCGAACCTCCATACCCGCCAGTGTGTTCAAGTGACTGCCGGCCAGACGAAACCGGGCCAGACCGGGTGCAATGCGTTCAAGGATGAAGGTGTTAGGCAGGATATTCTCAAGCCCGCGCGGGTCGATCTGAGATCGCATAGGAACACCATCGCCGGACAGCAAGGCTGTCCAGTACGCTTCGGCCTGTCGTATGGGCGATAGACTGCGCCCACTGTCAAAACGATCCATTGCGACGATCTTTCCAAATTTAGTCCCGGAACCGTTACCGAAAAAGATCTTCATTTTCATCACCCTAACTGCAATCGACCGTCATTTTCATAAAATGCAAGATACCGGGAACTTTTGCGCCTTGTCGGTACTTGCCTAGACGAGATTGGCACGGGTTGAGTCAATTTTGGAGTAATTCTTTAATGAATGGTTAACCTCTGTCCGACGCTGTCATTCTCAGCAAACTCTTGCCCTGCACACGAGGATGGCATTAGGTGCGGACAAGAACACTGGGCGGGCAAAGCGGAGAAGATAGGCATGATCAGATCCATGACCGGATTTGCCTCGGGCAAGGGAACACATGGTCCACATAGCTGGACCTGGGAGTTGCGCAGCGTAAACGGCAAAGGGCTGGATATGCGTCTGCGGGTGCCTGAATGGCTCACCGGGCTCGAAGCCGCGCTTCGTTCGCGGATTTCGAAAAGCCTGGGCCGGGGGAATGTGACGCTTTCGCTCAAGCTGAGCCGCGAGGAAACGACAGCCGATCTTGTGCTGAATCCAGTTGCGATGGCCGCTGCTCTGGATGCTCTGGCGCGAACGCAGACGATGGCAGAAGAACGGGGACTAGCGCTGGCCCCGTCGACGGCGGCCGAGCTTATTGCTGTCAAAGGCATGTTGGAAACCGGTGGGGATGCGGATGATCCGGCCCCCTTGGTCAAACATCTAACCGGCGCGTTAGACGATTTGCTGAGCGATTTCATTAAGATGCGTGAATCCGAGGGCCGGGCCCTGGCCGATGTGCTTGAGGCGCAGCTATCGCAGGTTTCAAGCCTTACGGAGCAAGCCGCCAAGCTCGCTGAAGAGCGCCGGGATAAAATCGCTGAAAACTTACAAGAAAACCTGCAGCGCGTGATGGATAATGCGCAAGGCGCGGATCCGGACCGGGTTGCACAGGAGCTGGCTCTGATCGCAGTCAAGTCGGATATAACGGAAGAAATTGACAGGCTGAAAGCCCATGTCACTGCCGCACGCGATTTGCTTGCACAGGATGCCGCCGTGGGGCGCAAGCTTGATTTTCTGATGCAAGAGTTCAACCGCGAGGCCAATACGCTGTGTTCCAAGGCACAAAGCGCCGATTTGACATCGGTTGGGCTTGAGTTGAAGGCGGTAATAGATCAGATGCGCGAGCAAGTGCAGAACGTAGAATAATGACAGGAGCGCCCTGATGGCGGATCGACGCGGCCTATTAATCATTCTGTCCTCGCCTTCGGGCGCAGGGAAATCCACGTTGGCCAAGCGTCTGATGCAATGGGACACAGATCTGGAGTTCTCGGTTTCGGCCACAACACGCGCGCCCCGGCCTGGGGAAGAACATGGGCGTGAGTATTATTTCCTGACCGAAGATACCTTTCGACAGCAGGTGTCCGAGGGACAGATGCTGGAACATGCCCATGTGTTTGGCAATTTCTACGGCTCTCCGGCTGGGCCAGTCCGCGAGTCCATCAATGACGGCAAGGACGTTCTGTTCGATGTCGACTGGCAGGGCGAGGTGCAGATTAGGAACTCGGATCTGGGCAAACACGCCCTGTCGATTTTCATCCTGCCACCGTCGATCCCCGAATTGCGCCGCCGACTGGAAAGCCGCGGTCAGGACAGTGAAGAGGTTATTTCCAAGCGGATGCTTAAAAGCTGGGATGAGATCAGTCATTGGGGATATTACGACTATGTGCTGGTCAATGACGATCTGGACGAGACCGAAGAAAAGCTGAAAACCATCGTCAGTGCCGAGCGAATGCGGCGTATCCAGCAACCCAAGCTTCAGGATCATGTCCGTACGCTGCAAAACGAATTCGAGGATCAGTCATGACCATCTATGCCCTTGGCTCTGATGTACCGGAAATCCACGAGGACACCTGGGTCGCCCCAGACGCCAATCTGATCGGCAAAGTCGTGCTCGAGCAGGGGGCCTCGGTCTGGTTCGGCTGCACGATCCGCGCTGATCACGAAGAAATCCGGGTTGGTGAGGGCAGCAATGTTCAGGAAAACTGCGTGATGCATATTGATGCGGGGTATCCTCTGAGCATCGGGAAGAACTGCACGATTGGGCATAAGGTCATGCTGCATGGCTGTACGATCGGGGATAATACCCTGATCGGAATGGGGGCCATCGTGTTGAACGGTGCCAAGATCGGCAAAAACTGTCTGATCGGGGCAGGGGCTTTGGTGACCGAAGGAAAAGAGATACCGGATAACTCTCTGGTCATGGGCTCACCGGGTAAAGTGGTGCGGGAGATCGACGCTGCGACGGCCCAGAAGCTGACCTTCAGCGCCTTGCATTATCAAGAAAACATGCGTCATTTTCGCGATACAATGCGAGAGCTATCCTAGCGTCCAACTGCGTTGCTAAGAGAACTGCCCCTTTATGACCAACGACCAACTTGAAGAAATTGTAACCGCCATCCCGATGCCCGCGCTGATGGTTGACCAGACGGAACGGATTATTGCGGTCAATACCGAAGCAAAGACGTTGTTGGGCCAGAATATCCTGCAGCGGCATTTCGCGACCTTCCTCAGACAGCCGCAGGTTATCGAAGCGATTGAACAAAGCCTGCGCACGAAGGGAACGTCCAACACTCGGCACCTGTCCAATGACGGTGCCCAGGATACAACATTCGAAGTTCAGTGCCGGTATATGAATGGGGTCGGTGCAGTATCCGGCGGTGCGTTGCTTGCTGTATTTCAGGACGTTACGCATGTTGAGCAAGCAAATCAGATGCGACGTGATTTCGTCGCGAATGTCAGCCATGAATTGCGGACCCCGCTGACGGCATTAATGGGCTTTATTGAAACCTTGCGCGGTCCGGCCCGAGATGACGAGGCCGCCCGGGATCGTTTTCTTCAGATCATGAACGACGAGGCAAATCGCATGAACCGGCTTGTCGGCGATCTTCTGTCTTTGAACCGCGTCGAAAGCGAAGAGCGGGTTCGCCCGAAAGAACAACTTGAGCTGACGGCACTTCTTAAATCGACCCTCAATTCTCTGCGCCCATTGGCAGATGACGCGGATGTAGTGCTGAGCCTGGATGCGCCCGAAGACAAAATAATGCTAGTTGGCGACAGCGACCAGTTGCTCCAAGTATTTACCAACCTGATCGAGAACGGAATTAAATACGGCGGCAGCGGTGGTCGGGTAGAAGTTCGCGTCAAATCTTCGGATCACGATACTGCTATGCGTGGTCCCGGTGTTCGCGTTCAGATCGTGGATAGGGGACCTGGAATCGACCCGAAGCATGTATCGCGTTTGACCGAACGATTCTATCGCGCGGACAGTCATAGGTCACGGCAACTGGGTGGAACCGGGTTGGGCCTGGCGATTGTAAAACATATTCTAAACCGCCATCGCGGCAGATTGCGGGTGGAAAGCGATCTTGGAAAAGGCACTGTTTTTACAGTGATTTTGCCGCGCTGATCGCTTGGAACAAGCCAGTTGTCGGATCTGTTTTGTTTCTTTCACAGCATATGTTCTGTGGCGTATCGGCTGAAAATCCAAACATGTCATGAAACCGTTACACACTTGTCACAAAAGACTTACGCACGACTTTTAGAGGTTCGGCCAAGATCATCATGAGGATGATCCAGAAACATATTTCTCAAGGAGACTGAAATGTCCTTTGTAAAACTGTCGGCTTCGGTTCTGGCTATCGCTGCTGTTTCGGCCACTGCGGCCACCGCGCGTGATCAAGTTCAGGTTGCTGGTTCTTCCACCGTTCTGCCCTATGCTTCGATCGTTGCAGAAGCCTTTGGCGAAAACTTTGACTTCCAGACCCCGGTTGTTGAATCGGGCGGATCTTCGGCCGGCCTCAAGCGGTTCTGTGAAGGTGTTGGCGAAAACACCATCGACGTAGCGAACGCTTCGCGCCAGATCCGTGAAAAAGAGATCAAAGCCTGTGCCGAAAACGGCGTCACCGACATCATCGAAGTTCAGATCGGCTATGACGGCATCGTTTTCGCATCCGACATCAACGGCAACTCGTTCGAGTTCACGCCGGAAGATTGGTACAAAGCTCTGTCCGCTCAGATCGTGGTTGATGGCCAGCTGGTCGACAATCCCAACAAGACCTGGGCCGACGTGAACCCAGCATTCCCGGCGCAGCCGATTGCAGCCTTCATCCCCGGCACCAAGCACGGCACGCGTGAAGTGTTCGAAGACAAGGTGATCCTGGCCGGTTGTGAGCATCTGGGTGACTTTGATGTCTACAAAGCCGCAAATGGCGACGACAAGAAAGCCGCTGAAAAAGCCTGTATCGCTCTGCGTACGGATGGCGTTTCGGTCGACATCGACGGTGACTATACCGAGACCCTGGCGCGTATCGACAGCAACAAAGACGGCATCGGCGTCTTTGGTCTGGCGTTCTACGAAAACAACACCGACAAACTGCAGGTTGCGACCATGGCAGGCATCGTGCCTTCGACCGAATCCATCGCAACTGGCGAATACCCGGTATCGCGCCCGCTGTTTTTCTATGTGAAAAAAGCGCATATCGGCGTTATCCCCGGGCTGAAAGAATATGCAGAGTTCTTCGTCGCTGATGAGGTTGCAGGCCCCGATGGCCCTCTGGCTGCATACGGTCTCGTATCAGACCCAGAGCTGGTCAAGGTTCAGGAAATCGTAGCCAGCGAAACCACTTTGGGCGGCGGTTCCTAAGCTTTCACACGACTGAACCGGGGCGGTGTCTACGCCCCGGTTTTCTTAAATCCACTCCTGCCGCTTGACGGAGTTCTCATGGCACTAACCTGGCTGCTGCTCATTTTGCTGGCGATTGCTGTTCTTGGCTATTTTGCGGGCCGGTCCCGCGCGATGGCCAGCGCGGACGGAAACCTGCGCAATCTGCACTCTCTTCCATCCTATTACGGCTATAACGTCGCACTGACGGCTCTGATACCGGGGTTCGTTTTGTTGGTCACCTGGTTGCTGGTGCAGCCCTTGATCGTTAGCAATTCTGCCTCTGGGTTGCTGCCGGACTCGGCAATCCCCGAGGGGTCGACCCGCGGCTTGCTGATGAGCGAAGTGCGCCGGGTCGCCAACGGCCTGGACGGCGCGGTTGCCGCAGGCACCATGACCGAAGACTTTGCCCGCAGCGCGCATGAGGATTTTGCCGATGTGACCGCGCGACTGAAAGAGGCTAGCCAGATCATTACGCAAGAGGTAACCGCACCCATTCTGCTGGCGGCGCAGAAATATCGCTTGATGAGCGCAAGCGGAACCATTGCGATGCAGATCGCGGTTTTGGTTGTGACGCTGATCGGGGCCTCATTTGCCTATATCCGCACTCATAAAGAATTTCGCGCCCGAAATGTTGTCGAACAAGGCATTCTGGCGCTGCTGCTGCTGGCCGCTTCGATCGCAGTTCTGACCACAGTCGGCATCGTCCTGTCCATGTTTTTTGAAACGATGAATTTCTTCGAACTTCATTCGTGGAAAGACTTTTTCTTTGGCAGCACCTGGGCCCCGAACTTCCGGGGCGGAAGTGAACTGTCGATCCTCCCACTGCTGTGGGGGACATTGTATATTTCTCTGATCGCGTTGCTGGTTGCGGTTCCGATTGGGCTGTACGCTGCGATCTATCTTTCCGAATATGCCTCGAGCGTGGCAAGGTCTGTGGCCAAGCCTTTGCTGGAAATCCTCGCCGGTATCCCAACCATCGTTTACGGTCTTTTCGCGCTGCTGACGGTCGGTCCGGCACTGGTATCTGTGTTCGGGCAGGGGGGGGCTTTGGGCGTTGGTTGGATGGCCAGTTCGAACGCTGTACTCACGGCGGGTCTGGTCATGGGCATCATGCTCATCCCATTCGTGTCGTCACTATCTGACGACATCATCAACGCGGTGCCCCAGTCAATGCGAGACGGATCGCTAGGCTTAGGCGCAACGCATTCCGAAACTGTCAGGCAAGTCGTCCTGCCGGCAGCTTTGCCCGGGATCGTAGGGGCAATCTTGTTGGCCGCCAGCCGCGCAATCGGTGAGACCATGATTGTCGTGATGGCCGCAGGTGCGATTGCCAAATTCTCGGGAAACCCGTTCGAAGCCATGACCACAATCACCACTAGGATCGTCAGCCAGCTGACCGGGGATACTGATTTCGCAAGCCCGGAGACTCTTGTGGCTTTTGCCCTGGGTCTGACCCTGTTCATCATCACGCTGGGGCTGAACATCTTCGCCCTCTATATCGTGCGCAAATACCGGGAGCAGTATGAATGACTGACATGTCCCAAAAACAAGACGCAGCACCTGCCGCTAAACACAAAGGGGCTTCGCTGTTCAATCAGGACACACAAACCAAGCGTCGCAATGCGGCCGAAACCCGGTTCAAATTGTACGGTATCGCGGCCATTGGTATCGGTCTTGTGATGTTGATTGTGTTGGTGACTAATATCGTCACCGCTGGTACGGGCGCTTTTCAGCAAAGCTTCCTAGAGCTGACGGTAGAGCTGAAGGCAGACAAGCTCGACAAAAAGGGCAACCGCGACATCGCGGATATCAGTAAAGTCTCGACCTTTGGATACGCGCCTTTGATCGCCTCTGCGCTGGAGGTTGAGGTGCAGAAACTGGGCATCCAGTCCGATCTGTCGCCCAAAGAGATGGGGCAAATCCTGTCCAAATCCGCACAGGCGGACCTGCGCAACTACGTCATTTCGAACCCGGATGAGATCGGAAAGTCGGTCAGCTTCCGTTTTCTGGTGAACAGCCGTGTTGATGGGTATCTGAAAGGGCGTGTGACACGTAATTCAATCGCAAATGACAAAAGCATCTCTGTCGCACAGCTGGACTTTGTGGATCAGTTGCGTGCTGCTGGTGTGCTGTACAAGGCGTTCAACCCTGACTTTATCTTCGGGGCGGACGCCTCCGATCAGCGGCCCGAGGCTGCCGGGATCGGAGTATCCATGCTGGGTTCTCTGTTCATGATGCTGGTCGTGTTGGCGCTGGCCCTACCGATCGGGGTCGCGGCCTCGATCTATTTGGAAGAATTCGCGCCGCAGAACCGGTTTACCGATATTATCGAGGTGAATATCTCGAACCTCGCGGCTGTTCCTTCGATTGTGTTCGGTATTCTGGGCCTGGCCGTATTCATCAACTATATGCATCTGCCGACCTCGGCCCCGCTGGTGGGTGGTCTGGTGCTTACGCTGATGACGCTGCCAACGATCATCATTTCGACCCGAGCTTCACTCAAGGCGGTGCCGCCGTCGATCCGAGACGCCGCGTTGGGGGTAGGGGCCTCGAAAATGCAGGCAGTGTTTCATCATGTGTTGCCACTGGCCGCACCTGGCATCCTGACGGGTACTATTATTGGCCTGGCGCAGGCGCTTGGTGAAACTGCGCCGTTGCTGCTGATCGGGATGGTGGGCTTTATCGCCTCGAACCCGCCGGATGGAATAGTGGACGGTTTTCTGTCTCCGAACTCGGCCATGCCAGCACAGATTTACGAATGGTCCAAGCGCGCCGACCCGGCCTTTTACGAACGCGCATGGGGGGGCATCATTATCCTGCTGCTTTTCCTGGTAACAATGAATGCAATCGCAGTCATCCTGCGCCGTCGCTTTGAACGCCGCTGGTAAATGGGGTCAATTATGAACGATATGACACGAGTGGAGAGAACCGTGGACGCCAAAGACATCAAGATCGCCGCGAACAAGGTTCAGGTTTATTATGGTGAAAATCACGCCATCAAAGACGTCGACGTCAGGATCGAAGACAAGACCGTCACCGCCTTTATCGGCCCCTCGGGTTGCGGAAAATCCACCTTCCTGCGCTGCCTGAACCGGATGAACGACACGATCGACATCTGCCGTGTCGAGGGCGATATCCTGCTGGATGGCGAAGATATCTATGACAAACGCGTCGACCCGGTTCAGCTGCGTGCCAAGGTCGGTATGGTGTTTCAGAAACCGAACCCATTTCCCAAGTCAATCTATGACAATGTGGCCTACGGCCCGCGTATCCACGGACTGGCCAGAAACAAGGCTGAACTGGACGAGATTGTCGAGAAATCACTGCGCCGCGGCGCCATCTGGGATGAGGTCAAAGACCGTCTGGATGCCCCCGGAACCGGCCTGTCCGGCGGTCAGCAACAGCGCCTGTGCATCGCCCGTGCGGTGGCTACGGAACCTGAGGTTCTGCTGATGGACGAGCCGTGCTCGGCCCTTGATCCGATTGCGACTGCGCAGGTCGAGGAACTGATCGACGAATTGCGGTCGCGATACTCGGTGGTGATCGTTACCCACTCGATGCAGCAGGCCGCTCGCGTCAGCCAGAAGACCGCGTTTTTCCATTTGGGCAACCTTGTCGAGTTTGGTGAAACCGGACAGATTTTCACCAACCCCGAAGATCCCCGCACCGAAAGCTACATCACCGGCCGTATCGGCTGAACATAGGTATTCAGAGATGACAGAACAACATATCGCATCCGCCTTCGACCGGGATCTGGAAGCCATTCAGGCGCATATCATGAAAATGGGCGGCCTCGTCGAAGCCGCAATCATGAGCGCGGCACGGTCGCTTGAGTCGCGCGATGTCGAACTCGCGCAAGAGGTGCGTCAGGGCGACAAGGCCATTGATGCGTTGGAAGAGCTGATCAACGAAGAAACGGCGCGTTTGATCGCGCTGCGTGCGCCAACAGCAAGCGATCTTCGTCTGGTCCTATCGGTATTGAAGGTTTCCGCCAACCTGGAACGTATCGGCGACTATTCAAAGAACATAGCCAAACGCACGACGGTCCTGGTCAATACCAGTGAGATCAATGGCAGTGCCGCCGCCTTGCGACGTATGGCACGTGAGGTCGAGCGGATGCTCAGGGACGCTTTGGACGCCTATGTCCAGCGCGACGCTGAGCTGGCGGCGGATGTCATCGAACGTGATGAGGAAGTCGACCAGATGTATAATGGTCTGTTCCGAGAATTCCTGACTTTCATGGCAGAAGACCCACGCAACATCTCATCCTGTATGCACCTACATTTCATCGCCAAGAATATAGAACGTATGGGCGATCATGTGACGGCGATTGCCGAGCAGGTCGTTTATCTGGTGACCGGAGAGCGCCCGACAGAAGCGCGTCCCAAAGCCGATTTTACATCGCAATCCGTCTAGGAGATTTGAGAATGTCCGCTGATCAACCGACCGTTCTGGTTGTCGAGGATGAGCCGGCTCAGCGCGAAGTCCTGGCCTATAATCTCGAGGCAGAAGGTTTTCGCGTATCCAAAGCAGCCAATGGTGAAGAGGCCATGTTGCTGGTCGATGAAGACAGTCCGGACATAATCGTACTGGACTGGATGATGCCCAATCTCAGCGGGATCGAGGTTTGCCGCCGGCTGAAAACCCGCTCCGACACGCGGTCGATCCCAATTATCATGCTGTCGGCCCGGTCGGAAGAAATCGACAAAGTGCGAGGTCTGGAAACCGGGGCTGATGACTATGTGGTCAAACCCTATTCGATTGTCGAGCTTATGGCCCGGGTACGCACCCAGTTGCGGCGTGTCCGGCCTGCGACTGTAGGAATTAGGCTGGAATTCGCAGACATCGTTTTGGATTCTGAAACTCATAAGGTCAGCCGCGACAGCAAACCACTAAAGCTTGGCCCAACCGAATTTCGCTTGCTGAGCACATTCATGGAAAAGCCGGGCCGCGTCTGGAGCCGAGAACAGCTATTGGATCGCGTCTGGGGGCGGGATATTTATGTCGATACACGAACGGTCGACGTTCATATCGGCCGCTTACGCAAAGCACTAACGCAGTATGGTGGAGATGATCCGGTTCGCACTGTTCGCGGTGCGGGATACGCGCTGGGTTGAACGCGTGGGGCAGGCGGCTGCAAGCTATGAGTTTTACTCAAGGGTGGATGCGAAACTCTTACTGTTTTTTGACGGGCCGACGGGTTAGTTTGCCGCGAAGCTGACAAAGCGGAGACGCACCATGAATGCCCCTGACACCAAGCCGACATTACGCGCCAAAGATGCGCCTGACATGGGCCAATTCGCCTGGGATGATCCGTTCCGCCTGTCAGACCAGCTAGACGAAGACGAACGTATGATTGCGGCCAGTGCGCAAGCCTATGCACAGGAAAAGCTTCAGCCGCGGGTGACAGAAGCATTTCAGAACGAAGAAACTGACCCCGAGATTTTTCGTGAAATGGGTGAAATGGGTCTGCTGGGCACTACGATCCCGGAAGAATACGGCGGGCTAGGGGGCGGATATGTCTCATACGGCCTTGTCGCCCGAGAAGTGGAACGCGTGGATTCGGGCTATCGCTCGATGATGTCTGTACAAAGCTCGTTGGTGATGTATCCGATCTATGCCTATGGCAGCGAGGAGCAGCGCCGGAAATACCTTCCGAAACTGGCCAGCGGCGAATGGATCGGATGTTTTGGTCTGACCGAACCTGATGCGGGCTCTGATCCGGCAGGTATGAAAACGCGTGCGGAAAAGATCGACGGTGGATATCGTCTATCTGGCAGCAAGATGTGGATATCGAACGCCCCGATTGCGGATGTGTTTGTCGTTTGGGCCAAATCTGATGCACATGACGGAAAGATCCGTGGCTTTGTCCTTGAAAAAGGCCTCAAAGGTCTGAGCGCGCCGAAAATCCAGAACAAGCTGAGCCTACGCGCCTCGATCACCGGTGAAATTGTGCTGGAGGGTGTCGAAGTCACCGAGGATGCTTTGCTGCCTCATGTTCAGGGCCTGAAAGGCCCGTTTGGATGTCTGAACCGCGCACGCTACGGAATCAGCTGGGGTGTTATGGGCGCTGCCGAAAGCTGTTGGCATGCGGCACGCCAATATGGGTTGGACCGGAAACAATTTGACAAGCCATTGGCGCAGACGCAGCTTTTCCAGCGCAAATTGGCGGATATGCAGACAGAAATTGCTCTGGGTCTTCAGGCAAGCCTGCGTGTCGGGCGACTGATGGACAAGGCCGAAGCCGCGCCCGAGATGATATCGATCATTAAGCGCAACAATTGCGGCAAAGCCCTGGATATTTCACGTCATGCGCGTGACATGCACGGCGGCAACGGCATTTCGCTAGAGTTTCAGGTCATCCGACATATGGTGAACCTAGAAACGGTCAACACGTACGAGGGGACGCATGATGTTCACGCGTTGATCCTGGGGCGTGCACAGACGGGATTGCAGGCGTTTTACTAAATTTCTATAATTCGTGTAATTGGTATTATGTTAAAATTATGCCAATGCGCTTGGGAAACTTTTCAAATCCTCACAATACCTTACGATCTGTTCCTGACACCTACTACATTATGAGGATCAAATGGAACTGAACGGAAAGATCGTTGTTGTGACCGGTGCCGCAGATGGCATCGGAAAAGGTTTGGCACAGCGATTTGCTCGTGAAGGTGCTACGGTTGTCTGCGCTGATATCAACAAAACCGGCGCAGACGCTGTCGCAAAAGAGATTGGCGGCCATTCATTCCATTGTGATGTTTCGCTTGAGGCTAATACAGCCGAGTTGATCGAAGCTGTAGAAAGCTCGATTGGCCCTATCGATCTGTATTGTGCAAATGCCGGGATATTGACGATTGGTGGCTTGGAGGTTCCGGATGAAGACTGGGATCGTATCTGGAAAATCAACGTGATGTCCCATGTTTGGACCGCGCGGCATTTGGTGCCCAGAATGCTGGAGCGTGGCGAAGGCTACATCATGACCACGGCGTCTGCTGCGGGATTGCTGAACCAGCCAGGTGCTGCGCCATACGGCGTCACAAAGCACGCAGCAGTTGGGTTTGCTGAATGGTTGTCGCTTACATACGGGCATAAAGGTTTGCGGGTCTCGGTTCTGTGCCCACAGGCCGTACGGTCCGATATGACGCGCGGGCACGAAACTTCCGTGGCTTCGATTGACGGAATGTTGGAACCTGAAGATGTTGCCGAGGCTTGCGTAAAGGCAATATCTTCTGAGCAATTTCTGGTACTGCCGCATCCAAAGGTTCTGGACTACATTCGCCATAAATCCGGAGATTATGACAGCTGGATTTCAGGAATGCAGAAGTTAAATCAAATGTTTGTCGAAGAAACTTAACTTTTGTTCTGAGGGCGCCTCATCAGGCCTTCCTGAGCGACTGATGCGACCAGAACGCCATCTTCGGAATAGATTGATCCACGGTTGAAGTTGCGCCCTCGTCCGCTCCATGGCGAATCCATGGAATACAGATGCCAATTCTCGAACTTGAGCGGCGCGTGAAACCAAATCGCATGGTCCAGGCTGGCGCCGTTCACTTCACCAGTAAACCAGCTTAGGCCGTGCGGGCGCATTCCCGAGCTCATGAGATACATATCTGAAGCATAGGCCAGCAACAGATGCTGCGTGACCGCATCGGCATTGGCCGCGGCCCCCATCCGGAACCAGATCTGGTTCCGGTCATCCGATTTCTCTGGGTTGAAAGGATCCAGATGGCCGACCTCGCGGACTTCGATCGGGCGCTCGCGTGTTAGTTCTCCGCGAAAGCTGGGCGGTACTTTGTCCAGATATTTCTTCTTGAGCTCTGATCGCGATGGGTAGGATTCGGGCGTTTCCATCTCAGGCATGTCGTGCTGATGATCCCAACCTTCGTCCTGAATGTGGAATGAGGCGGACATGTTTAAAATCTGCTTACCATGCTGAATTGCAACCACACGGCGCGTCGTGAACGAACCTCCGTCACGGGCCCTATCAACTTGATATATTACGGGAATGCTTGGGTCGCCCGGGCGGATGAAATAGGCGTGCAGGGAATGACACAGGCGGTTGTCGACGGTGCGATATGCGGCGGCTAGTGCTTGTGCGATGACCTGACCGCCGAAAATTCGCATAGGTGTTTCGCCGCCCGACCCTGTTCCCCGAAACAGGTCCACTTCCAGTCTTTCAACGTCCAGAAGATCCAGAAGAACTTTCTCTGCTTCGGTCATATGCGGTACTCCGATTAATCTTGGCGAATGGGTATCAGCGCGCCGAATGTCATTCAATGATTGACCCGAGGGTGAGCGCCTTCAATTCTGCGCGGGAGGGATAAGAGCTGGATGGTGACAGTTGGGTAAAAAAGATCGCTGTAAATTCGTTCTGACGATCAACCCAAAAGAAGGTCGATGCCATACCGCCCCAGCTGAAATCCCCCATGCTGCCCGGAACACAGGTTCTGCCTGGGTTAATGACGACAGCGCCACCAAGGCCAAAGCCCATGCCCTCCATGGGTTGTTCCGCAAAACTCTGCGGTCCCATCGAGGCAATATCGCCGGGTAAGTGGTTGTGAAGCATGAATTCTACAGTTTTTGGTGCAAGAATCTGTTGATCACCGAACCTTCCGCGATTTCGGAGCATCTCTGAAAATCTAGCAAAGTCATCAATGGTTGAAACCAACCCTCCGCCCCCAGAGTACATTGTTGCCGATTCAAAGGGCGATGCTTCGGCATTGTCGACCAGACGCAATGTCTGCTCACCCGTACGGGCTTCGTTTAGCGCCATCGCATTGCCCGCCAAAGGCGTATAGAGCGAGGCAAACCGATCCCCTGCTCCCGCCGGAACCCTGAACCCGGTCTGGGACATGCCAAGAGGATTGAAAATCTCTTCCGCAAGGAATTGCTCCAGAGATTGGCCAGAAATAACTTCTATCACGCGACCAATAACGTCTATCCCTACCGAATACTCCCATCGCGTTCCCGGCTGAAAGGCGAAAGGCAAAGTGGACAGCAAAGATACTCTTTCGGCCAAAGACCCTTCTTTAGGGCCGAAAACAAGATCAAGTTCGTCCATTGCCGCAGCCAGGATGCCGGGGTTGAAAGGATAGCTCAGGCCACTTGTATGGGTCAGCAGCTGATGAAGCGTTGGTGCTGGTGCAGGTTCGGTCTGATCCAACCTTGTGGCGCCGGGTACCAGCGCCTGTGTCGCGGAGAAATCAGATATATATTCAGACACTTGAGCGCCGAGGTGAACCTCACCTCGTTCGACAAGGATCATCAGGGCCGCAGTGGTTATCGGCTTGGTCATCGAATAGATGCGAACGACGGTATCCCGCTCGAATGGCAGATTGTTCTCAACGCTTCTAAGCCCGCAGGAATGAAACAGAACCTCCCTGCCCTGATGCATCATAAAGAATGAGCTTCCGGCATATTTGCGATCATCCACATAGGATTGCATCCAATCGCAAATACGATCTAGCCGGGCTTGTTCGAACTTCATCTGTGTGTGCTCAACTTTGAGAAATTAACGTATCTTTCCCGGATATTGCGGGGTTAAGCGGAAAAAGGACAGCTAAATCACCTCAATCCAACAATGTCCCTGTACGCCAAAAGGGCTTTGCCTGCTAATGTGGTCGCATATAGATTCGTGTCCGGTTCGACTCTCGCCTGATGGAGGAGAAATATGCCGCAACATATAGAATTTGTTTATGATTTTTGCAGTCCGAACGCCTTCCTCGCGCAGAAGATGATATCTGATATCGCCGCAAAGCACGAAGTCGGTGTTACATATGTTCCGGTTCTGCTGGCCACTGTTTTCAAAGCCACCAATAACCAAAGCCCGTTTAAGGCTTTTTCAGAGAACCGGCAGAAGACGGCCTATTTGACCCGCGATCTCCATCGCTTTGCGCGTCACCGTGGGTTGAGCTTTCATATGAGCCCACATTTCCCGATGAACACCAAATTCGCCATGCGCGGGGCTTTGTTCGCATCCGGTAAATCATGGGAAAACAGATATATAGCGTCCATATTTGATGCTATTTGGGTGCACGGCCAAAAAGTGGATGATCTGGGTGTCCTTTGCGACATTCTTCAGGATAACGGCTTGCCTATACGAAAACTGCGCGAGGCCATGACCAATCTGAACGTAAAGCAAAACCTGAAAAACCAAACCAAGGCTATGGTCAAGCGAGGTGTTTTCGGTGTCCCCAGCATGTTTGTTGATACTGAGATGTTCTTTGGCAAAAACAGCCTGGCCAACCTTGAGCTTGAATTGTCGAGATTTCATACGCCCTAGGTGGTTTCACCCTCGGCCCAATGCAGTCAGCCCTCGTTGTGCAAACTTAGGAACGTAACTACCAAAAATCTGAGCTCTTTTCGGATCAGAGGCGTTTCCGTCAAGCGCCCGCTTATAAACACCCTGTAAGATCGCGGCCATTCGGAAGAAATTGAACGCCAGATAGAATCCAAAGTTATCAATTCCGGGAAGGTCGCGGCGCTCACAGTATTGATCAATGAAAGCCTGATCGGATGGCAGGCCGAGCGAGGACCGGTCTATACCAGCCAGACCCCGCCCCTCTTTTCCAGGTGGCATCTGCCATTGCATGATAACGGCTGCGAGATCGGCAAAGGGATGCCCGATTGTCGACAATTCCCAATCCAGTACGCCCAGACAGCGGGTGCCCTGCTTTTCGAACATCAGATTGTCGATGCGGTAATCACCGTGAACCAGCGTTCTCTGACCATCATCCTTGGGGGTTGCGTTGGTCAAAGCCTCGATCAAGGCATCCATATCCGGAATCTGAGTGGTTTCGGACGCCCGAAATTGTTTCGTCCACCGCCCGATCTGACGCTCAAAATAGCTTCCCGGCGGGCCATAGTCGGACAGACCAACAGAATCGATGTCGACCTTATGCAGCGCCGCCAGAACGCGGTTCATCTCGTCGATAATTGCCGTGCGGGTTTCGGTTCTTTCACCAAGCATTGTGGGTTCAAGAAAAGTCCTGCCATCGAGATGCTCCATCACATAAAACGCCGACCCGATGACGTCATCATCCTCGCAAAGCAGCAGCATTTTGGGTACAGGCACATCGCTGTCGGCCAGAGCACTTTGAACCCTGAACTCGCGGTCAACGGCATGGGCGGATTTTAGCAACACGCCCGGCGGCTTGCGGCGCAGGACATAGGAATTCTCAGGCGTTTTTAACTCAAAAGTTGGGTTTGATTGGCCAACCTCGAATTTTTTCGCCTCCAACGGACCCCGATACCCTTTGAGATGCGTGCCGAGATAGGCATCGACGCGTTTCAGATCCAGAATTGCGCTGTCCATTTTGTGGCTCCCTTTGGCCGATGCTTCAGAGTGCTTCAGCAAAGATGTTGCCGGCGGTGACAACATTGATCCCGCCCGAAACCGGGATCACCGCGCCGGTGACATAGCTGCCACCCAGACCGCACAGGAACAGCATACAGCCTGCGATATCCTCGTCACGTCCAACGCGACCCAAGGGTACGGATTTGCCGACTTTTTTGCGCGTCCCTTCGTCAGATGTGGCAAAGGCCGTCATCCGAGAGACAAAGGGTCCAGGCGCCAGCGCATTGACGGTGATGTGATGCGGAGCAAGTTCTTTGGCCATGATTTTGGTCAGATGCAGCACAGCCGCCTTTGAGGCAGAGTAGCTATACGCACCGTCGCCCATAGGAACTTCGCCCATAACCGATCCAACATTGACGACGCGGGATGGATCTTCGGCAGTCCCGGAAGACATCAGAATCGGCAACAGTTTTTGGGTCAGTTCGAAGATTCCTGTCACATTGATCGACATGACTTTTTCCCAGGCTTCGTAGGGAAACTGACCCATCGGTGCGCCCCAGGAAACACCGGCATTGTTCATGAGGATATCCAGCCGGTCCGTGCGCTTGAGCACTTCGGCCACCAGATTGTCGACACCCTCTTTTGATCCGACATCACCGGCAAACCCTTCGGCGGTTCCTGTGGCGTCCAGTGCGTTCAATTCGGCCGCGACCGCCTCGCACGCGTCGCCTTTACGAGACGCCAACAGTACACGTGCACCCGCCCGGACCAGCGCCTCGGCCGCCATTCGGCCAATTCCGGTGGCCCCACCCGTGACCAGAGCGGTTTTGCCCTGCAATGAGAAAAGAGTTTCGGGGGTCATGACCTGCTCCTCGGTTTTTGATTTTGGCAAACTGTCTCATTTGTCGGTCAAGAGTAACGCCTAACCCGGTTGTGCCGGGTGGTTTCTTGACAACTCAGAACAGTAGGCCAAAAGTTCCTCCTTACCGAATAACAGGGACATTAGCGTAAACATGCAAGCCTTACTCAGCGTCGCTCCGGGCGGGCCGGAGACATTGGAACTGACCACCCTGCCCGATCCGTCGCCGGGCAAGGGCGAATTGCTTGTTCGCGTGCGGGCCGCAGGCGTTAATTTCCCGGATACACTGATGATACGCGACCTGTATCAGATAAAGCCACCAAGACCGTTTGCCCCCGGAGGTGAGATCGCTGGCGAGGTTATCGGGTTGGGCGAAGGTGTTTCGGGCTTTAACGTTGGCGACCGTGTGCTGGCCCTGACCGGACACGGAGGTTTTGCCACACATCTGGCGGTCAAAGCGGCGACAGCTGTTAAATTCCCGAGCTCAATGCCATTTGAGGACGCGGCGAGCTTTATCTTCACCTATGGCACCTCATATCACGCACTGAAGGACCGCGCTGCGCTGCAACAAAGGGAAACGGTCCTGATTCTGGGTGCCGCAGGCGGAGTTGGTACGGCTGCGATTGAGCTAGCCAATGCCATGGGGGCTCGGGTTATTGCGGCAGTCTCATCGCAGGACAAAGCAGATTTCTGTCGTCAGATCGGGGCGGACGAAACGATCATTTACGCGCGCGACATGGACAAACAGGCGCAAAAGGCCTTTGGATCGGACATCAAGGCCTTAGCCGGTAGTCAGGGCATTGATGTCGTCTACGATGCCGTTGGCGGTGCCTATTCAGAGCCAGCGCTGCGCAGCTTGGGGTGGAAGGGGCGATTCCTGGTCGTCGGTTTCCCAGCCGGAATCCCTCAGATACCATTGAACCTCCCTCTGCTTAAGGGTTGTCAAATTGTTGGTGTTTTCTGGGGCGCCTCGGTGTTTCGCGACCCGAAGGGACATGGCAAAAACATGAAAGATTTGTTCGGGTTATATGCCAAAGGTCAGATCAAACCACAGATCAGCGCGCAGTTCCCTCTGGACCAAGCGCAAGAAGCGCTAGAGCTTTTGGCCAGCCGAAAGGCCCTTGGGAAGATTGTCGTGACCATGGCATAGCCAGCCAATCTCTGAAACTTCAGCCTCGTGTCCTATAGGCCGCGGTTCTGACGCATGATCCAGGTTCGGTGGACATCTCTACCTGTTCACGTTTAAGAACCTTGTTATGGGGACAGTATAACAATGCATAAAGCTCTTATTCTGAATGGTCCGAACCTCAATCTGCTGGGCACGCGACAGCCCGAGGTTTACGGAAGCACAACGCTGCAAATGGTCGAGGATATGTGCCTCGACCACGGTAAGTCTATCGGGATGGAAGTGACTCATTTCCAATCCAACCACGAAGGCGCGTTGATTGATGCCATTCATGCCGCCAAAGGTGTGCAGGACGGCATTGTTTTGAACGCAGGTGCTTATACGCACAGCTCGATTGCCCTGATGGACGCAATCGCATCGGTTGAGCTGCCGGTCATCGAGGTTCATTTGTCCAATATCCACGCGCGTGAGGAGTTTCGACACCGATCCTATATCTCACGTGTGGCAGTAGGCATGATTTGCGGATTGGGTCCGCAGGGATATGTGCTGGCGCTGGATGCGTTGCGGTCCCATTTACAGGGTGAATGATCGCTATGAAGCTTTCTGAGTATCTGAATTTCCTCAGCTATACCAAAACCCTGGAAGAGCTCTGGGATGCCCATTGCCGGCAAATGGCAGAATATGGGTTCGATCGTCTGCTGTACGGATATACGCGATATCGCACCGAAACGTCGCTGGGGGATCCCGAGGATTTTGTAATCCTGACCAATCACAGCAAAGATTACCTGGATGGGTTTCTGGGAGGCGGGTTGTATTTCCATGCTCCGATGCTGAAATGGGCTTTGCATAATGAAGGGGCCGCAAGCTGGAGGATCGCCCAGGATCTGATGACTGATGGCACCCTGACCGCAAAAGAGCGAGACGTCATCGAGTTCAACAAAACCAAAGGTGTCGTCGCCGGCTATACGGTCAGTTTCGACTCGGTTTCGGTTCGGTCGAAAGGGGCAATTTCGCTTTCAGCGCATGGATCGCGTACGCAAGACGATGTGGACGCTGTCTGGGAGGAATTTGGCCAGGATATTCTTCTGATGAACAACGTTGCTCATCTGAAAATCCTCACCCTGCCCTATAACGCACCAAATCGCGCCCTGACAAAACGTCAGCGTGAGGCGCTTGAGTGGGTCGGCGACGGCAAAACAACTCAGGACATTGCGATTCTGATGGGGCTGACTTCGGCCACTGTCGAAAAGCATCTGCGTCTGGCGCGCGAGGCCCTCGTGGTCGAGACAACGGCGCAGGCAGTTTTGAAAGCATCTCTTCAAAATCAGATGTTCATCGTTGGGGTTTGACTCAGGGAGTGACGCGAATATGCGTCAATTTACCTAGGGTAAGGAAAACATGACTTTCCGAATCTAACTCTAAAGTTGCAAAGTGGTATTGTTCCGTGAGTGGTGGCTTTAGCCTGGGAACATTTGGTCGGATCTTTGCAATAACAAAGCTCTCCGATCGCTCTGACAATAGGGCGCCTATTTGTCCGCGTCTCTTTGTCGGAATTTTGGGGGGCCTCGTCCATCCCCATCTTTGCGGGGCCCCTCATTCAAACCAGATTTAACTTGTGGACGCTTTCGGCGTCCTTTTTCGTTTCTTGGCATCAATTCTACACTAAGGGCAAAGAAAAACCGGATACGCATGGCGTACCCGGTTTTTCAGATTGATACAGGCCCTGTTCAGGGCCTGTGATGCTTAGCCCTGAACTGCTTTTGCAACTTCAGCAGCAAAGTCTTCTTTTTCGACAACGATGCCTTCGCCAACTTCCAGACGCACGAATCCGGTGACAGTCGCGCCTGCTTCTTTGGCAGCGGCCTCAACGGTCAGGTCAGGGTTTACAACGAACTGCTGGTTCAACAGGGTCGATTCAGCGACGAACTTCTTCATGCGACCAACGATCATCTTTTCGATGACCTGCTCCGGCTTGCCGGATTCGCGTGCGATGTCCATCTGGACCTGCTTTTCTTTCTCGACGATCGCCGGGTCCATGTCTGCCTCGGACAGAGCTGCCGGGTTCACAGCCGCGATATGCATCGCAATCTGCTTGCCGATGGCTTCGTCACCGCCGGTCAGAGCGACCAGAACGCCGATCTTGCCCATGCCGTTAGTGGCTGCGTTATGGACGTAAGATACAACAGTGTCGCCCGACAGTTTGGACATACGGCGCACCGACATGTTCTCACCGATGGTGGCGATCTTGTCGGTCAGCGTTTCCGCAACGGTCTTGCCACCCAGATCAGCCGCCAGCAGAGCTTCGACATTGTCAACGCCTTCTGCGGCATATGCGATCTTACCAACCATTTCCTGGAATTCGGCGTTTTTCCCGACGAAGTCGGTTTCCGAGTTCACTTCAACTGCAACACCATTGTTGCCGTTTACGTGAACGGCAACCAGACCTTCCGCCGCGGTACGACCCGATTTCTTGGCCGCTTTGGCCAAGCCTTTGGTGCGCAGCCAATCAACGGCTTCGTCCATGTTGCCGCCGGTTTCGGTCAGCGCTTTTTTCGCGTCCATCATGCCTGCGCCAGTGGTGTCGCGCAGTTCTTTTACCATTGCTGCTGTGATTGCCATCTTTTGGCTCTCCTCAATTCAAACGGAATTGGGGCAGGTCATACCCTGCCCCAGATGTCATTTACGTGACGGGCAGCTTACGCTTCGGCAGGTGTTTCTGCTGCTGCGGGTGCTTCTTCCGCAACGACTTCTTCAACCGGTGCTTCTTCGAATGCGCCAAGATCAACGCCTGCTGCACCCATCTGAGCGGTCATGCCGTCCAGAGCGGCACGTGCTGCTAGATCGCAGTACAGCGAGATCGCGCGGGCTGCGTCATCGTTGCCAGGGATGATGTAATCCACACCATCGGGCGAGCAGTTGGTGTCGACAACTGCCACGACCGGGATACCCAGCTTGTTGGCTTCGGCGATGGCCAGTGCTTCTTTTTTGACGTCGATGACGAACAGCAGGTCCGGGACGCCGCCCATTTCGCGGATACCGCCCAACGAAGCCTGCAGTTTGCCTTGGTCACGTTCCATGCCCAGACGCTCTTTCTTGGTCAGGCCTTCGGCGCCCGATTCCATGGCTTCGTCAATCTGGTTCAGACGGTTGATCGACTGGGAAACGGTTTTCCAGTTGGTCAGGGTGCCGCCCAGCCAGCGGTGGTTCATGTAGTACTGGGCTGACTTTTCAGCTGCTTCGGCGATTGGGCCTGCGGCCTGACGCTTGGTGCCTACGAACAGAATGCGGCCGCCCTTGGCAACAGTGTCACGAACAGCCTGCAGAGCCTGGTCCAGCATCGGAACGGTCTGGGTCAGGTCCATGATGTGGATGCCATTGCGCGAGCCGTAGATAAACGGGCCCATGCGGGGATTCCAACGCTGCGTCTGGTGACCAAAGTGAACGCCAGCTTCCAACAACTGACGCATGGAGAACTCGGGAAGAGCCATGCTTTATTTCCTTTTTCCGGTTTACGCCTCGGCGGGGGTGAAAGAAGCGGATGCTCCAACCGGCGGGCCAGATAAGGATGTCTCCCCTATAAAGCCCAAACCCCGCCTGCGGGTTTGAATGGCGCGCGTATACGGCAGGTATTCAGGCAGTGCAAGGGCCAATCGCTCTATTTTTCAAGCCGCGCAATACTGTGCGCCTGACGCACGGTATCTTCGCAATAGGCGGCCAGGGCCTTTCGGTTCTCAAAGTCGCTGACCTTGGCTGGCGAATGATAAATTAGCTCTACGCCACCTTGGCGACGTGCTCCCAAAGTCTTTAACAGATGCGGTGCAAAATCCATGTCACCCCACCAGCCATAAAACCGGTCAGGCTCACCCTTAGGTGCATGGTAAACGACCGACACCGGTTGAACATACATGAAATCGCGTAGATCTTCGGTGAAGAATGCCGCAAAAAGGGTTGTTTTGAATGGTAAAATCCGTAGACCGTCGGTCGACGTACCCTCTGGAAAAAACAGCAGCTTGTGACCGGCTGTCAGGCGCTCCTGAAACAGAAGTGTCTGTTCGCGTGCCTTCTTGCGGTCGCGCTCGATGAAAACAGTACCTGTCGCTCGCGCCAGCCAGCCTATACCGGGCCATTTGGCTACCTCGGCCTTCGAGACAAAATAGATCCTCTTACGGGCATTCAGCGCAAAAATATCAAGCCACGAGGAATGGTTCGCAACAACCGCACCACGCTGGGTCATAAGCTCTCCGGTTGTAAGGTAGCTAATCCCGAGAATCCGGAACGCATTACGGCATACGAACTGCGTGATGAAGGGCGTGACCGGACGGTGAACCCCATAGAGCGGGCGCTCGATCATGCGAAGGATCAGCAGGACAATCAGCCCGCTGAATACAAATACAGCAAGTGGTAAACCCCGAAGGAAGACCAATAGCCATCCGCAGACCCCCAGATTGATTGGGTCAGGTGCGTCTTCACTGTGCCATGAGGCGTCACTCATCACGTTACGCTCCGCCATAGATGCGCCGTTGTCGCTCATTCATCCGCGCCGTGTCGAGGATAAGGCAAACATCGGTGGTATTGAACATATGGTCGATAAAGGCACCCTCGCCCACAAACCCGCCGAGACGCAGGTATGCTTTTATCAGTGCTGGAACCTGCACCATCGCTGCGCGCCGATCCAGTTTATCGCTATCCAGCATATCCATGGGCTGGAACACTTTGGGCTGAGCCCGAACCCGAAGGTCCGGAGGCGCAAGGTGATTGTGATGTAACATGGACAAAGGCTGAGCCAGAGCTTGAGGATCGGTGCCGTGGAAACTGGCGACGCCAAACAAGACCTCGATCTCGCGCTCGGCGACATAGGCGGCCAACCCGTTCCACAGGTGATACATTGCAGTGCCGCCGCGATAATCGGGATGTAGACATGAACGTCCCAACTCCAACAGCTTGCGTCCGCCTTGTTTCAAGATGGAAAGATCGTATTCATCTTCGGAATAGAACTGTCCGATTTCAGAAGCACGATCACCTGGTAACAGCCTGTAAACGCCAACAACTTTTCCAGATTGATCGTCAATCGCCAACATATGATCGAAATAGGGATCGAACCTGTCGCGCTCCAACCCGGCATTGTGGTCGACCATTTCCCCACCGCCGCCCAGTTCACGTATGAACACGTCATAGCGTAACCGCTGTGCAGCCCGCAATTCGGTGTCATTTTCGGCGAGTTTGACGGTGAAAGAAGGGCCTGCGTCCGGCATCAGAGGTTCCGTATTGTTTCCGCGCTGATACCGCAGGTTTCAGGGGAATGGCAACATAGAGCGCTTCGATCAAACGTTAACCTTTCTTAAACCAGTTTCACGGATCAAAGACCGGCATCAGGGCGATGCGTGTCCCGTCGATTACCACTTTTCCCTGCTCGCGGAAGTTTACGGTGATCTTACCTGCGATGTTGGATTGTACCTGTCCAACGCCCCAATCGGGGAAATCGGGGTGGCGGACATACATGCCCGGTGCAAGAATGGCATTCAGATCTGTCATCAAGGGGCTCCGGTCCGGTGGCAGATACAGCAGGAGGTACGCATGAGCGACTTGGACGTCAACCTGGCCGAACTGATCGGCTCGCGGATCTGCCACGATCTGATCAGCCCGATCGGGGCGATCACCAACGGCTTGGAGCTGCTTGAAATGGTTGGCGCGGTGCAAGGCCCCGAGATGGAACTGATCGCGGGAAGTGTCGGCAGCGCCGGCGCACGCATCCGCTTTTTCAGGGTCGCTTTTGGGTCGGCCAGCGATCATCCCCTTGGGCGGGCCGAGGTTTTAGAGCTGTTGAATGATGTCGAATGCGCAGGTCGTGTTCGCGTCAACTGGAACCTGACCGAAGCGGTACCGCGTATTCAGGTGAAACTGGCCTTTCTGGCGTTGATGTGCTGCGAAAGCGCGATGCCATTTGGCGGGGATGTAACAATCGTAAACGACGGGAAGAACTGGTCTGTGACAGGGACCGCGGACAAATTGAAGCTGGAAGCCGAGCTATGGAAGAACCTGCCCAGCGGACGGTTTACCAACAAGGTCACCCCTGCGCAGGTTCAATTTGCGCTGCTGCCTGAATCCGCATCGTCGATTGGACGGCGGGTCGCGACCGATACGGCCTCAACCCGCGTCGAAATCCGGTTTTAAGACCGAACAGTCCCTGAACCGCGCACCAGATACTGAAAACTGGTCAGTTGAGCCGCACCTACGGGGCCGCGCGCGTGCATCTTTCCGGTGGCGATGCCGATCTCGGCCCCCATGCCAAACTCACCGCCATCGGCGAATTGGGTTGAGGCGTTATGCATCAGGATCGCGCTATCAAGCCGTTCAAAGAAACGGGCAGCTGCAGCGGGATCCTCGGTCATGATGCAATCCGTATGGTTCGACCCAAACCTGCGGATATGCGCAATGGCGGCGTCGATATCAGCCACCGGCTTGGCCGCGATGATACTATCCAGAAACTCTTTGCCCCAGTCATCAGAAGTGGCCGCGATAGTGCCATCAACGGCCAAAGTACCTTCGGCGTGTACTTCGACACCTGCGGCCAACAGCGCCGATATGACATCCCGTCCCAGCGTTTCAGCGATATCCCGATGGATCAGCAGACATTCGGCAGCACCGCAGATTCCGGTACGACGGGTTTTGGCGTTTAAAACCACATCGAGCGTCTTTTGCGGATCAGCGGCCTTGTCGATATAGATATGCACAATGCCTTCCAGATGGGCAAATACCGGGACCCGGGCCTCGCGCTGGACTAGCCCGACCAGCCCTTTGCCCCCACGGGGAACGATTACGTCGACATAATCGGTCATGGTCAGCAGTTCCTGAACCGCCGCCCGGTCGCGGGTTGGGATAAGCTGAACGGCATCCTCGGGCAGGTTCGCCGATTTCAGACCCTGAACCAAACAGGCATGGATGGCTGACGAGGAATGAAAGCCTTCTGATCCACCGCGCAGGATGACCGCGTTCCCGGATTTCAGGCACAACGCCCCCGCATCCGCCGTGACATTCGGGCGGCTCTCATAGATCACGCCGATCACGCCCAGAGGCGTGCGCACGCGCTGAATGTTCAGGCCCGAGGGCATGTCCCATTCGGTCAGAACCTCACCAACAGGATCGGCCTGCTCTGCAACGGCGCGCAGCCCGTCGACCATGCCCTGAATGCGGGCCTCATCCAGCATCAGGCGATCCATCATCGCCGGGCTCAACCCTTTGTCGCGCCCGAATTCCATATCTTTCTTATTGGCCGCAATGATCTTTTCACGATTGGCCCAAACAGCCTCGGCGGCCCCAATCAGGGCTGCGTGTTTACGCTCGGCGCTTGCAAATGCCAGCTCGGCAGCGGCGGCCTTGGCGCGTTTCCCAAGATCGGTCATCAGGTCGGGGATGCTGTCGAAATCCTTCATCTCAGGTGCCTTTCAGTCAGTGTTGTCAAACAGCCAGATCATCGCGGTGGATCAACACCGCGCGGCCAGGATAGCCTAGAGTGGCTTCGATCTCGGTCGATTTGCGCCCCTTGATAGCGTCTGCTTCTTGCGCGGTATAGCGGCTGAGCCCCTGCGCAAGCCGTCGCGCCTGTGGGTCCATGATCGAAACAGGATCACCGCGCCCGAAATCTCCGGACACTTCGACTATTCCTGCTGGCAACAGGCTTTTGCCATTGCTCAGCGCCCGAGCGGCCCCCGCGTCTACAACGATCTCACCCCGGGGTTTCATCGCTGAAATCCAGCGTTTGCGTGCGGCATGCGGGTCAACTGTCGCGATGAACCATGTACAGTTCGCGCCGTTTTCAAGCGTTTTCAATGGGTTCAGAGGGGAGCCTTCGGTGATCGCCATGTCGCAACCAGCAGCCGTGGCCATTTTTCCCGCCAACAGTTTGGTCTTCATCCCGCCCTTTGATAGGCCGGAACCGGCATCACCCGCCATCGCCTCAATCTCGGGCGTGATGTCTTCGATGATGTCAAACCGCTTGGCCAAGGCATCCTCATTTGGATTGGCCGAGTAGAACCCATCAACATCCGACAACAGGATCAGCTGATCCGCACCAACTGTGACGGCGATCTGAGCGGCCAGACGATCATTGTCGCCATACCGGATCTCATCCGTGGCCACTGTATCGTTTTCGTTGACAATCGGAACGACTCCAAGCCCCAGCAGCGTTTCCAAGGTGGCGCGTGAATTCAGATAGCGGCGACGATCCGCGCTATCCTCCAGCGTAACGAGCACTTGTGCAGTGGTAATCTTGTGAGGCGTCAGCGCTTCTTCATAGGCGCGGGCCAGCCGGATTTGCCCGACAGCGGCGGCGGCTTGAGACTGTTCCAACGGAAGCGTGGCCATGGGCAGACCCAAAACGCCACGCCCCAACGCGATTGACCCCGATGAGACCAGAATGACGTCGGTCCCCTGCCCCTTCAGCCATGCGACGTCCTGAGCAAGCGAATGTAACCAATCAGATCGCAGCAACCCTGTGTTCCGATCCACCAGCAAGGCGGATCCGATCTTGACCACTAGGCGTTTGGCTGCGGTCAGGGTTGCCAAGGCAGTTCCTCCTCGGCGGGTTTCTGGCGCACGCGGTCATCGTCGATCTGACTTCGCAAGGCCCGCAGGACGTCGGTTACGCCAAGATGCGCGACACCTGACATGGCCATCACAGAGCCACCAACGGCCCCTTCTAGCTCGGATTTTGCCGAGTCTCGTTCCTCGTCATCCAGGGCGTCGACCTTGTTCAAGACGGTGATGCGGGGCTTATCGGCCAACTCACCACCATAGGCTTCAAGCTCGTGAATGATCGTGCGATAGTCTTCGGCCACTGTCTCGGAAGTGCCATCAACCAAATGCAGCAATACCGCGCAGCGTTCGACATGGCCCAGAAAACGGTCTCCGATGCCACGTCCTTCATGTGCGCCCTCGATCAGACCGGGGATGTCAGCCACCACGAATTCCACATTGTCGACACCCACAACGCCCAAATTGGGGTGCAAGGTGGTAAAAGGGTAATCGGCAATTTTGGGGCGTGCGTTCGATGTCGCAGCAAGAAAGGTCGATTTGCCAGCATTAGGCATCCCCAACAGGCCGACATCGGCAATCAGTTTCAGGCGCAGCCAGATCGTGCGGTCGATACCTGCCTGACCCGGATTAGCCCGACGAGGGGCCTGATTGGTGGCCGATTTGAAGTGCAGGTTGCCAAAACCGCCATTGCCGCCCTTGGCCAGAAGGACCCTTTGGCCCACCTCTGTCAGATCGCAGATGACGGTTTCTTCGTCTTCGTCCAGGATCTCAGTGCCGACCGGGACGCGCAGAATGATGTCATCACCATCTTTTCCGGTGCGCTGCTGCCCTCGGCCAGGCTGACCGTTCTTGGCAAAGAAATGCTGCTGGTAGCGAAAGTCGATCAGGGTATTCAACCCATCCACAACTTCGACCCAGACAGAGCCACCTTTACCGCCGTCCCCGCCATCGGGACCGCCGTATTCAATGTACTTTTCGCGCCGAAAACTGACGCAGCCGCCACCGCCGGCCCCGGACCGGATGTAGACCTTTGCAAGATCGAGAAATTTCATGACTGTCCCCTACTGCAAAGGCCCCACCGGCCACAAGTCAGAGTTTTTTACTGTATGTCCAAGTGGGCACGTTCGCATCACGCGCCACCGAATAGATTTCGGCATCACCCAGGTATTCGAAACCACAATGCGTCAGCACCCTGGCTGAGGCTGGATTGTCCTGAAATACGCTTGCGAACATCGACGTGTTTTCAAGCGGATTGGCGACAACCAGTGCTTCGACCGCCAGAGATGCGATCCCGGTGTTCCAATAGACAGGAGCCACCCAATAGCCGACCTCGGATTGGTTGCGATCCAGGCGTTCCAGCGAGATCAGGCCTATCAGCTCCGGACCGCCATCCTTGGTCGCGTCCATCGCCCAGACATCCTCGCTGCGGTCTTCGGCCATGGACCGGGTCACAAAGGCCTCAACCGCGCCGGGCGGCAAAGGGTGCGCAATCCTTGTCGTCATACGCGCAACCCGCTCATCTCCGGCATAATGTTCGATGAGACCCAGATCCGACCGGCGCAGAGGGCGCAGATCGAACCGCTCGGTTTCTATGACCGGCTGGTTTATGATCGTCTCAAGTTTCATAGGTGCGTTCCTCCTCCGAACAACACAAAAAGTACAGACGCAACAGTGAGACCTGCTAACGTCCACATCAGATATTTTTCCATCGGCCGACCTTCAACCGCGTGGGCAATTCTATCTCCGGCAAATGTCCAGATTGGATGAAGAATCACCTGACAAATCAACAAACAAGCCGCGATTGCGAGCGTTGCCTCAAAAGTTGGTGTTCCGACGGCGACAAACCCCGTGAACCCCGCAACGATCATGGCCCAGGCCTTGGGATTGAGCGGATGAACAATCAATCCAGCCAGAAACCCTGGCGCTGCGCCATCAGCCTCTTGCCGGGACAGCC
This sequence comes from Ruegeria sp. YTSA226, assembly GCF_059609905.1. Lineage (NCBI taxonomy): Bacteria > Pseudomonadati > Pseudomonadota > Alphaproteobacteria > Rhodobacterales > Roseobacteraceae > Ruegeria > Ruegeria sp. YTSA226. Next base: position 458,681 of record NZ_JBXWMQ010000001.1, on the reverse strand, counting down.
GCGTGTTGGCGATCTTCCAGGCCAGCCACATGATATAGGCCGCCGAGGCGTATTTCAGAAAAGCAAACACCGCCGGCGCCTGATCCGCCAATTGCAGCAACCCAAAGCCCACCGGCCAGATGATTAGCTGCTTGCCCAGAATGACGCCGCCCACAAAAGGCAGCGCTGCCCGAAACCCGTAACGCGCACCGGTTCCCAGCAGGACCATATTGGCCGGTCCCGGCGTGCCGACCTGACTGGCGGCAAAGATCAGGAAACTGGTGGTTGCGACTGTCATCGGACTGTTTGATCGAACCTGCGTTAAAACGAGAAAAGGGACCGGCATTTTCTGCCGGTCCCCCAAGAATTTTCAAACCTTATGGGTTTCGGCTTACTCTGCGGCCTCCGCCACTGGCAGGACCGAAATAAAGGTGCGGTTTTTGAGGCCTTTGTGGAACTTCACAGCGCCATCAACAGTTGCAAAGATGGTGTGATCTTTGCCAATGCCTACGCCTTCGCCCGGCCAGAACTTGGTGCCGCGCTGACGCACGATGATGTTGCCTGAAATGGCGGCCTGGCCACCATATAGTTTCACGCCAAGGCGGCGACCAGCTGAGTCGCGACCGTTACGGGAGGAACCGCCAGCTTTTTTATGTGCCATTCTCTCTCTCCTTAGCCTTTAGCAAGCTCTTTGGCCTGCTCAACCCATTCGGGTTTCACTTTGACCGTTTCGATAGCAGCAATCTGCTCGTCCGACAAGGCGGCCAGAGCGGCAAAGCTCTCGATACCGGCCTCGTTCAGCTTTTTGGCAGCGGCAGGGCCGACACCGTTCAGCGCGGTCAGATCGTCTGCAGCAGCAACAGCGGCGGGTGCCTCTGCTTTGGCTTCTGCTTTCTTGGCGGGCTTTTTCGCTGCGGGTGCAGCTTCACCAGCCGGCGCGGAACCGGTTGCAGCTTTGATGCCCGACTTGTCAGCGCCCGACGACAGGATGTCGGTGATCTTGACCAGGGTCAGCTTCTGACGGTGGCCAACGGTACGCTTCGAGCTGTGCTTACGACGGCGCTTGACGAAGTTGATGACCTTGTCACCCTTGATCTGTTCGATCACGTCGGCCTGAACGGCTGCACCATCTACAAACGGTGCACCAACAACCGGAGCGTCACCGCCCAGCATCAGAACATCGTTGAATTGAACTTTTTCACCTGCGTCGGCAGCCAATTTTTCAACGCGGAGGATATCACCCGCCTGAACCTTGTACTGCTTGCCGCCAGTCTTGAGGACCGCAAACATGCGTCTTTCCTTTGTCTAACCCGCGTTCTGTGGTCCCCTTGCGGGAGTTTTCGGCCTCAGCCACCTCGAACAGCGCGCCCTTTTCGGGCTGTGTGAATGACCCATGGATCAGCCCCTTGGGTCAACAATAACGATACCCGGCGCGGAGATTCCGGCCGGGATGGGCGCTTATCCAAAGATTGCAGGGGAAAGTCAACATGAAATGGCGACTAAAGATCAGAGCCCTGTAAGACAGCCGCTACCGCCTTTCCCAGATCGTAATAGATCTGATCATACATACTGTCGAAGCTCTCGAACAGTGAGCTGTTCAGCGCTTGCCCTGTATCCGTTCGAGAAAACGCGATGTTCTTGCGCATCTGGGCGTTGCTCAGAGGGTTATAGGCCATCAACAGAAAGGAATACAGCCAGGTTTCTGTCTCTTGCTCGATCCCGTCCTTTTGCAGCAGAAGGTTGTCCAGAAGGTCGCTGTCATCGAGAACCTGGCCGTCATTTATCCCCCTGAAAAAGTTGTAATCCGCGCTCAAAGCGCTCCGCACGTTCTGTTTGATCAGGTCGTTGGCCAGTATGTACTCTTCGACCAGTTTGAACTGCATGCTGTCTTTGGTGTTTTCGAAATAGGCCTGTTTTGCCAAGTCTTCGATTGCCGGATCAACAAATGCAAGCCGTGCGGAATTCTCAAGGGAAACGATGGTCTGGCCAAGATCGCTTTCAAAAAAGGCGATGGCGCGTTCCAAATGCACTTCATCCAGGCTTTGCCGGAATCCCTGGACCAACTGATCATACATCCAATCGGGATCATAAATCGCCTCGACCCGAGTTTCGAACAGAGCACCACCGTTGCCATCCAACAAAGTGGCGTCCATCTCTTGGCTCATCTTTCCGCCTTCGGACAGGAGAATTTCGATCAGGTTCTCCAGACGCATTGCCTGCGCCAGCCGATCCGCTTTTTCCACGGCGCCGGATGATGTGGCCCAGAAGATCAGGGCGAAAACGATCAGAATGTGCATCAGATGTCCTGTGCGGGGTGAAGCTCGGCCATTTTGGTTGCCAAGACTTCGAATTTCATAGCCATTATCTCATACTGAATGGCGTTCAAAAGTTCGTAGACTTCCTGCATTAGAGGCTGTTCCAACGCTTCGACATAGGTGATGACATCCGCATCCGAGAAATCCTGATAGGTATAAGCAGCACCGGCAAGTGCGGAGAGCTGTAAGGCCTGTCGCATCCCGGTTTCGTTCTGTTTCATCATTGCGCGCAATTCATCTGCATCCAACTGCAGTTCGATCACACCTGAAGCGCTGGCGGCGAGGAGGAACCGGATTTGTATTTCCTGAAGGGCGCGCAAAGAAGTACCGCTTGAATCGATGGCAGTGTTCATCCTTTTTAGACTCTCAACACGTTGAGAGCCTTCGCGGACAAGTTGAGCGACAATCTCTTGCCCCTGCTGTTGTTTCGCATCGTCATCCTCGATCAGATGGGAAGCGTTTTCAGCAGAGACCAGTCGTTGACCCAGATCTGATGCATAGAATTCTACCGCGTGATTCAGCGCCTGATCGCTGAGCGTCTGCTCTAAAATCGAAACTGCAGTTTCATGCATGTCTTTGGTATCGAAAACTTCTTCGGTCAGCCGCGCCCAGTCCGACCCGAATCCATCGGGGTCAAAACCCAGCATCTGAGGTGCTGAGGCCGAGGCCAGAGCAATACTTTCAAGGGCAACGTCGAAACCGGTTGTGGTCAAGAATGCCTCGATCCTATCGCGCCCGGCAGCGGATGCCGGGATTGGCAGCATGAATACTGTGAAAAGAAACAGCGAAAGGGCGGTGGTGATGTGGTGCGTAAAATGTCTCATGTACAGAAGCCTAGGGGTTTTGCGGCATCTGGCAACGGAAAATCCTGGGATTGCTAAATTATGAAACTTTCTGCTTGCACCCCCGGGTGTTCATCACTAAATCCCCCCCTCACAGACCCCCGCGGAGAGGTGCCGGAGTGGTCGAACGGGGCGGTCTCGAAAACCGTTGTGGGTGCAAGCCCACCCAGGGTTCGAATCCCTGTCTCTCCGCCATCAGCCATTTAGCGCATGATTGGTAACCAGCTTTCCGGAATTTAGCTCAAGCACCTGAAATGCAGGCCTTTGTCGCCTTATTCGCTTTGCGCGCGTTCCTACGAGAATTCTTAGTTTCTGTGCTTCCCTGCTGAACAGGCATCCATGCGACCCTGTGGGTCGGTTGACAAGAATGGCATCTCTGCCACTGGTTGTTCAACGTTGGCGTGTTATTGCCATGGGATCGGCCCAGATCGGCGTACACTGGCTCAATCCCTTGTTCTGAGAGGATGTTCCACGAATTCCCCTTTCCAGTCCGCTAGTTTCCCCCCATCTCGGCGACACATATTTCAAAGGAGAATCCCATGTCGCGTATAATCTTGCTAGGGGTCGTCGTCGCCGGCGTTGGCGCCGCAATCTATTACTATCTGAATCAACCTGCCGCTCCGGTCGAACAGCCGCAAGCCGCCGCTGAAGAAACCGGAAACGCTGTGTCCGAAGCCGTAGAATCGGTTACTGAACAGGCTAGCGAAGCTGCGTCTTCCGTTACGGAACAGGCGGCTGAAATCGTCGAACAGTCCAGTGAAGCCGCGTCTGACTTAGCCACTCAAGCTGGTGAAACAGCGACTGAGCTGGCTGATCAGGCTGGAGAAGAGGTCGCTGCCCTCACCAACCAGGGGCAAGAGCTGCTGAATTCCTGGGTTGAGAGCGGCGCTATGAGTGTTGATAACTTTGACTATGACGCGATGGTGGCCTCAGTTCAGGAAAGCACACTGGCAGAAGAACTGAAGGTAAAAGCGGTTGGTATTCTCGATGATATCAAAGCCTCACCTGCAACAATCGCGCTGAAAATTCAGGAACTTCAGGCCCTGTTGACTGGTCAGTAAGAATTAGAAAGACCGCCGAAAAGGCGGTCTTTCCCTACGTCAAAGAATAGTTCGATTGACGCGCCTTTGGCCATTTGCTTGGCTGATCTGAACACATATGCCACGGTTGATGTCGATCATGGCCATTATTTTCGAAATTGTTGGTTCGATGCAGTCAAGCAGGACCCGACAGTTTCCTATCGTTCAGAAAAGGTACGTTCATGACCCCCCTTCCCACTTCCATGTTTGCGATCGTTCAAACTCATCATGGGTATTCGGGCAAAGCCACTGGTCCCAGCATCCAAAATGCGTCTGATTGGCTGGCCGAAACGGAAATGCCTGTGCCCGAGCCGGGCGCAGGACAGGTTCTGATCCGCCTGAGGGCATCATCGGTTAATCCGTCCGACCTGCATTTTATCAAGGGTGAATACGGGCAGCCTAGGGTAAAGGGGTCTCCGGCCGGGTTTGAGGGATGTGGAGACGTCGTCGCCACCGGTGCCGGTGCCGAGGGTTTGCAGGGACAGCGCGTGGCATTCATGGCCACTCATTCCGGTGCCTGGGCCGAGTACGCTCTGACCGATGCACAAATGTGTATTCCACTGCGCCCGGATATCTCGGATGACGATGGGTCAGCACAGATTGTGAACCCGATGACGGCCATGGCGATGGTCGATCTGGCGCGTCAGGCCGGAGATGCTTTTATCGTATCTGCCGCAACCAGTCAGTTGGGCAAGCTTATGTGCAGCCTCGGTCGCGATCTTGGGCTTAAGCCGATTGCGATCGTGAGACGCGCTGAGACCGTTGCTGCATTGAAAGAGCTGGGCGCGCATGAGGTGCTGGTGACATCAGACCCCGACATGCTGCAGAAATTTTCAGCGCTTAGCAAAGAGCTTAAACCTCGGGTCTTTCTGGATGCCGTCGCCGACCAGATTTCCGAACAGATTTTCTGTGCGATGCCGAATGGTGCGCGCTGGGTGTGTTATGGCAAGCTCAGCCCTGAACTGCCCAAACTAACGCAGACGGGACAGCTCATCTTTATGGGTAAGAAAATCGAAGGGTTTTGGCTGACACAATGGATGACAGCGACGCCTCGCGAAGATGTGGTACGTGTCGTTGCCGAGGTTCAGGCACGCTTTGCGGACGGGCGTTGGAAAACAGATGTTTCTGAAAAGCTTACATTAAAAAATGTTATGTCCGGGCTGGTTGATGCACTGCAAAAGAGTGACGGAAAGGTAATTATCACGCCATAGTAGTACAAACCCCGGGCTAAGGAGGAGGCCTGGGATCTAAATGAACCCGGAGCAACCGGTATAGGGAGGTGAGTTTGGATAATGCGCAGCTGCTGATTAGCGGGCTGGCGAATGGCTGTGTCTATGGGCTGATCGCGCTCGGATTTGTTCTGATTTACAAGGCGACCGAGGCAGTGAATTTCGCACAGGGTGATCTCATGATGCTGGGCGCCTTTGTTACCATCGGGCTTACAAATGCCGAATATATGGGGCTGCCTTTTTGGCTGGCCTTGCCGATCTCGTTGGGGATCATGGGCGTGCTGGGGTACTTGCTGGACCGGTTGATCATTCGGCGACTTTTCGGGGAAAGCCAGACGGCTGTGGTCATTCTGACCATCGCCCTGGGCTTTGTAATCCGATTTGTCGCTGGTCTGATTTGGGGGCACGAACCGCAGACGCTGCAGAATCCACTGGCCGGAAAAGAAGCGCGTTTTGGTGGCCTTGTACTGGGGATGGAGGACGTGGCGGTTATTGTCGTTACCGTTCTGCTGACCTGGGGGCTGTACCAGTTCTTCAGTCGTACCAAGCTTGGGCTTGCAATGCAGGGTGCCTCACAAAATCAGCTGGCGGCCTATTATATGGGAATCCCGGTAAAACGTGTGCAGGGTTTCATCTGGGCGTTGGCCGGCGTGGTTGCGGGTATCGCAGGCATTTTGTTTGCCGCCAAAGGATCCGTGGACCCGGCAACCGGACTTCTGGGCATTAAGGCCTTCGCCGCTGCGGTCATTGGCGGATTCGGAAGTTTACCTGGAGCATTGGCCGGAGGTTTGATCGTTGGCGTAATCGAACCGTTTGCCAGTCGCTATATCGCTGCTGGGTACAGTCAGATTGCACCTTATGCACTGTTGTTGGCTGTCCTGATCTTTCGCCCCAATGGGCTGTTCAGCCAAGTTAGGGTCAAAAAGGTTTAAGCCATGCGGATCATTTTCAAGACCAGTTACATGCAAGATATCCGGCCTTGGAAAGACCGGTATCAACTGAGCCTATACCTGATCCTTCTAGGCGTCGTGATCGCCGCTCCGTGGTGGTTGGACGCATTCTATCTGGGTGAGCTGACAAATGTTCTGATCTGGGCGATTGCAGGTCTTGGGTTGATGATACTGACCGGCCATACCGGACAGGTCAGCCTTGGGCATGCGGCTTTTCTGGCCTTTGGGTGCTATGCGAATATCATCTTGATTGAGGCAGGCTTGCCATTCCTGCTGGCCTTCCCGATCGCCGGTATCCTGACCGGGATAGCAGGGGTGACCGTTGCTATCCCGGCCCTGCGCCTTCACGGTATCTACCTGGCAATCTTTACCATGGCCCTGTCGATCCTGATGGATGACGTGATTGTCCTGGCCGAGCCGATCACCGGCGGGGTCGCCGGTAAATATATCGGCGGGGTCGAGATATTTGGATTCATGGTCGATCGCTGGGCTACGCCGGTCCAATTCTTCTGGCTGGTGCTTGCAGTCGCGGTTCTGGTCACTCTGGGCTATATTAACCTGCTGCGCGCACCGCTTGGGCGCAGTTTCATCGCCGTGCGAGATTCTGAGGTCTCGGCCCAGGCGATGGGTGTTGATATTGCGCAGACCAAGATGATTTCATTTGCCCTGTCCTGCGCCGTGACCGGCTGGGCAGGTGCTCTGATGGGGATGTTCTCGGGCGCGTTCAATAACGAGACATTCAGTGTCCTAATCTCAATTCAGTTGCTGATGATGATCGTGATCGGTGGTCTGGGCTCAATCCACGGGGCATTCCTGGGCGCTGTCGTCATAGGGTTTCTGCCGCAATTTTTGTCGATCGCAAAAGAGTATGTCGGCGCAGTTTTCGGGGGCAGCACCGTCGCAATTCCGGGATTGGAATTTGGTATCTTCGGCATGATCCTGATCGCCTTTATCCTGTTTGAACCCATGGGGATGTATGGACGTTGGCTGAAGATCCGGACATGGTTCGAACTGTTTCCCTTCTATCGCAAGGACATGTTCAAACGTCAGAAATCCTATCTCAAGACGGAGCGTCTGAGATGAGCCTGCTTGAATTTAAGAATGTCACCTTGAAATTTGGTGGCGTGACGGCTGTGAACGACCTGTCCTTTTCGGTCGAAGACGGCGAGGTTTTTGCCATAGTCGGCCCCAACGGCGCGGGTAAATCGACCGTTTTCAATCTGATCTCGCGCTTTTATGAACCAATAGAGGGTTCAATCCGGTATGACGGGCATGACTTGCTGCAGGTGAAACCGTCAGGCGTTGCAGCATTTGGTGTTGCGCGGACGTTTCAGAATATCGAACTGTTCGAACACGCCACTGTTCTGCAGAACCTGCTGGTCGGGCGTCATCGGCACCGCAAGACAAAACTTTTATCCGAGGTGCTGTTTCTGCCGTCGGCCCGGCGGCAAGAGATCGAAAACCGTGAAAATGTGGAAGAGATCATAGATTTTCTTGATCTACAGGCCTATCGCGACAAGATGATATCCGGCCTGCCTTACGGTGTGCGCAAAGTGGTTGAAGTTGCCCGCGCCCTGGCCACCGATCCCAAGGTGTTACTGCTGGATGAACCGGCCTCGGGGCTGTCGGTCGAGGAAACGACCGATATGCGCTGGTGGATAGATGATATCCGGCGGCAGATGGGGATTACGGTGCTGATGGTCGAACATGACATGGCTTTGGTCTCGGGCGTCTCGGATCGGGTCCTTGCAATGGCGGATGGGGCAATGCTCGCACTGGGAACCCCTGCGCAGGTACAGTCACACCCGGCAGTGGTTGAGGCCTATCTAGGGAAAGTGTCATGAGCGATCCGATCCTGACCATTCGCAATGTCGAAAGTTTTTACGGGCCAATCATGGCAATCCGGGGCGTGTCGCTGGATGTGCATCCGGGTAAAATCGTGTCGATCCTTGGGGCTAATGGGGCCGGCAAGACTACATTGATGAAAACCGTGTCCGGCGTAATGGACCCAGAAAAGGGCAAGATCAGCTTTGACGGGGTCGAAATTCAAGGGGCCGAGCCACATAAAGTTGTGCAGAAAGGCGTCGTCCACGTACCCGAAGGGCGCGAAGTATTCCCCCTTTTGACCGTGGATGAGAACCTGAGTCTCGGGGCCTATACCTCGTCGGACCGGGGGCAAATTGATCATGATCGCGATCTGGTTTTTTCATACTTCCCGATCCTGAAAGAACGCCGCAATCAAGAGGCGGGGACCTTATCCGGAGGCCAACAACAGATGTTGGCAATCGGGAGGGGATTGATGGCAAATCCAAGGATAATGTTACTGGACGAGCCCTCGCTGGGCCTGTCTCCTTTGCTTGTGCAAGAGATTTTCGGAATCCTGAAGCGCCTGAATGATGAACAGAACATGACGATGATGCTGGTTGAACAGAACGCCAATGCTGCGCTGGAACTGGCCCATCACGGCTATGTCATGGAGGTTGGGCGCATTGTCATGGATGGCGCTGCGGATGAACTGATGCGGTCAGAAGATATCCAGAATTTCTATCTGGGCGTGCAGGAAGAAGGTGCGCGTGAAAACCGCCGCTGGAAACGCAAGAAGACGTGGAGGTGAGCAGCATGAATATAAGCACCCTGCCCTCTCAGATCATGATCAACGGTGTTCAGTACAACGCAAATCCCGGTCAGCGACCTGTCTATGTAGATGAATGCACAACCATCGGGCAACTATTTCAAAAGCGTTGTGCCAATTTGGGCGCGCGTACGGCGCATCGTGAAAAGGATTTCGGTATCTGGAAATCCTATTCCTGGACGGATTACTGGCAGCACGCGAAATGGATAGGCCTCGCCCTGCAAAAGCTGGGCTTGAAACGCGGTGAGGTCGTATCGATCCTGTCCGAAGACCGAAAAGAATGGGCCTGGTTCGATATGGGCATTCAGGGCGTCGGGGGGATCGCCTCGGGCATCTACACGACGGATTCGGCCGCGCAACTGAAATATCTGATCAATGACAGTGACAGCCGTTTTCTGGTGGTCGAAAATGAAGAGCAGTTGGACAAGTTTCTTGAGGTCGAAAACGATCTTCCCAATCTTTTGAAGGTCATCATCCTCGAGGATGAAGGCCTGCATGATCTGGACCATGACCGCTGCATGATGATCAGCGATCTTTATGAGCTAGGTCAGCAAACCGAGCGTGAAGAGCCGAACCGCTTTGACGCAGAAATCGCGCTTGCATCCCCGCAGGATACCGCCCTTCTTGTCTATACGTCCGGCACGACCGGCATGCCAAAAGGCGCAATGCTGAGCCACGAGAACATCCTGGCCGCAATCGAAGCCGGCGCCCATTCCTTGCCCGCGTTGGAAACAGATGAACAGCTGTGCTTTTTGCCGCTCTGCCACATCCTCGAGCGTGATGTTTCCATATATTTCCCGCTGGCAACGAAATCTGTCGTCAACTTTGCCGAAAGCCCCGAGACTGTTTTCGCAAATCTGCAAGAGGTTTCTCCTTCGACGTTTACGGCGGTCCCGCGTGTATGGGAAAAGATCTATTCTCAGGTTCAGATCATGGCCCAGGATGCAACCTCGACCGGGCGCGCGGCCTTTGGAATGGCGGTAAAGGCGGGTCTGGCACGTGCCGAATATATCCTGGCGGGCAAGCCGCTCCCGGCCAGTGTTGCCGCGCAGTACTGGCTTTGGGACCGTTTGGTTCTGCGTAACCTGCGCCGGATGCTGGGGTTGGACAATATGCGGCGCGGTGGAAGCGGTGCCGCTCCGATTTCGGCGGACTTGCTGAAATGGTACTGGGCCATTGGTGTACCTCTGGTCGAAGGTTTTGGTATGACCGAAACATCGGGCCTGGCGACATTGAATACACTTGGAAACAACAGGATCGGAACCATTGGAAAGGCTGTGCCCGTTAATGACGTCCGTATTTCCGAAGGTGGAGAGATTCAGCTTAAAGGGTTGAACATCTTTCAGGGTTACTGGCGAAACAACGCCAAAACAGCCGAGACTTTCACTGCCGATGGTTGGTTGCGTACTGGTGATATGGGCCAGATCGACCAAGACGGTTTCGTGACCATTACGGGTCGCCTCAAAGATCTTATCATCACGGCGGGCGGCAAAAATATCGCCCCGGCCGAGATTGAAAGCCGTCTCAAGTTCAGCCCCTTTATCTCGGACGCAGTTGTAATTGGCGATAAGCGCAAGTTCCTGACTGCACTAATCATGATAGATCAGGAAAACGTGGAGAAATTTGCGCAGGATCGAAAGGTCCCCTTCTCGAATTTCGCCTCTCTTTGTGCCTCCGCCGAGGTTCGGGACCAGATCAAAGACGAAGTGGGGGCCGCAAACAAGGATTTCGCACGGGTTGAGCAGATCAAGGATTTCCGCCTGATAGATGTTCTGCTGACGGCAGATGATGACGAACTGACGGCCACAATGAAGCTCAAGCGCAGCTTTGTAGAAAAGAAACACGAACATCTTATTGAAGACATGTACAATTAGACAAAACGTTATCCAAAGGGAGGATTATAATGAGGAATCTGATTAAACGGCTGTCCGCTGCCACAGTTTTGACGGCTGTCGCGACACTCTCCAGCGCTCAGACACAGGGTGTTACGGATGATGAGATTGTAATTGGCTCGGTCAATGATCTGAGCGGTATCTTCGCCGCTGTTGGTGTCCCAGCCACCAAAGGCGCCAATGTAGTGTTCGACCGCGTGAACGCTGCAGGTGGTGTTCACGGTCGGACTATCCGTTTTGTGGTTGAGGATAATGGCTATCAGATGCCGCGCGCGATGCAGGGCTACAACAAGTTGCTGAACCGCGACAAGGTGTTTGCGATGTTGCAATCTCTGGGTACGCCGATGAACCTGGCCGGATTCAAACTGCTGGATCCCAAGGGCATTCCGAATGTCGCGCCTTTGACGTCGTCGCAGAAAATGCTGCAAGAACCAGTGCGCAACAAATTCACGTCCTTTTCCACCTATTTCGATCAGGCGCGTGTCGGCGTGAACTATCTGGCCAGCGAATTCGGATCGCAAACAGTCTGCACCATGTATCTGCCCACCGATTTCGGCGAGGAGATTCTGGAAGGCAGCAAGGCGGGTGCCGAAGAGGCTGGGATCGGTTTTGGCACAGAAACCACCCACAAGCCCGATGAGACCGATTTCGTGGGCTCTCTGAGCAAGCTCAGAGATGAAGGCTGCGACATCGTCACCATGGCCCTTGGGGTTCGGCAGGCGATCACTGTGGTTGGCACCGCCAAAAAGATGGGTCTAACGGATATGAAATTCTTGGGAACATCAGCCAGCTTCCTGACCGTCGTTGCCCAGGTGCCGGGTGGCGTGACGGATGGTTTTTATGCCGCCGCCTCATGGCTGGACTTGTGGGCCCGCGCGGACCAACCGGCCCCTGCAGCCTTCATCGAAGAGTATAAGGCTGCAACAGGCGAAGATCCCGTTGGATTTGCGATGTTGGGCTATTCCGCGGCTGAAATGATGGTTAAGGCGCTGGAAACTGCCGGCCCCGATCTGACTCATGACAGTTTTATCGCTGCGATGGAGACACTCGACTACAACGACGAACTGGTTGGAAACCACATCTCGTTTTCGCCGGACGACCACCAAGGTGCCGATACGGTGTTTGTGAGCGTTGTTGAAAACGGTGCTTGGAAGCTGGTCCACGAAGAGTAACGACTGAAAAACAGAGTTTGATCAGCATTCAGGCGTTAGAAACCATGAGCCGTCCGTTCCAATACGGACGGCTTTTTCATTTTGTTTTGAGCTATCCACCTGCGGATAATTGGTTCCAATGCAAAACCGCTATAGTTAAGCCAAATGGAAAAAACTCGAATCGAAAATCTGTTGTCGTTGAAAGATCGTAAGATCATCGCGCAGGGTAATCGGCAATTTGTCTATCAACACCCTGATCTGCCGGACACTCTGCTGAAGATCCCGCAACCTCAGACGATAGATGACGAAGCTCATCTTGTGACGGATACCTGGTTTGATCGGATGTTTCGACGCTCGACGGCGTTCAAAGGATTTCTGCGCGAGTTTCACGAGTCGTTTGATCTTATGGTGCGTCACCAGAAATCCGCTGCTCCTATCCCCGTATGTGAGGTGCGAGGTGTGGTTCAGACGGACCTGGGTCTGGCGCTTATGTACGAGCGGATTTCCGAGCCTGACGGACAGCTATCGCCCAGCCTTATTGGCTTGGTCCAAAGCCGTCGCCTTAAGCCGCATCACTTGGATTCGTTGAACGCGCATTTTGACATTTTGGTTAAAGAGAACGTTTTGGTCAGTAACCAGAACCCTGGCAACATCGTCTATCAGACGCTGGCCGACGGCTCAGGACGATGGGTCTGGATAGACAGTTTCGGAAATAAGCAGGCGATCCCAGTTCGCAGGTGGTTCCCAAGCCTGAACAAACGAAAGATCGACCAGACTCGGCAGAAATTCCTTGCTTTGGCTCAACAGGCTTTAGGACGTGAAACGGACTGACAAATCCGTGTTGGAGTGACTTTCTTTTCGTCTCACGCTTGACGTGTGCGGGCTGTTAATCTCAACATTCAGAAATGTGTTTTGTGCGTCCTCGTCATTACCATGAAAACGGGACCAATTCAGTAAATGGTATTCTAGGTAGTTAGATAAAAAATGCGGTCAAAAATTCTGAACTTTCTGATCATCGTGATGATCTCTGCAACGCTTCTTGCTGGTGTGGAGCTGGGCATCCGTTGGCTGTCACCACAAGGCGTTCTGACAACATATCCAGAGGGTGGTCCACTTGGATTGAAGGACCCGGTCGTCGGGCATACGAACAGGCCAAACACTGTCGTCGCCATCAATGCACCAGAGTTCACGGTCGAGTATAAAGTCGACGAAAACGGGTTTCGTGAAACGCGTTTTCCAGCCAATGCCGCAGACGATGGAAGCACCATCAAGATCCTGCTGCTGGGGGATTCATTTACCTTCGGCGCTTCAAACGAGCTGGGCGATATCTGGCCTGAACTTTTGGCCCAGAAATTCCTGGATGAAGGCATGTCTGTGCAGCTGATCAACGCAGGCGTGCCGGGATATAACACATCTCAACAGGCGCTGTATCTTGAGCGGTTAAGCGAAAAATATAACCCCGATATTGTGCTGGTGACCTTTCTTCCCAACGATATGTTTGCAAATGAGCCTATTCGGACCGTTGATGGCGTTGATGTCGCTTACAGCGATGTCAGCTCGGTTGTGGGGTCCGGGAATATCAAGAAATCCTCGCTGCACTCGGTCACGATGTTAAAGCGAATGCTGATGGCCAACGATCAGAGCTATACCCAACTGTACCTGATGACGCCGCGAAAGGCGTTTTTCACCACCCCGATGAGCGAGCTGTTTCAGGCCAAAGTCGAGACGACAAAGCAGGTGTTTACCCGCATGGCCACCTTCACGCAGTCGCAGGGATCCGAGCTTGTGGTCGTGTCTGTCCCACAGTTGTTTCAGGTTCTCCAGGCCGCAAAAACATCTTCTGATCCCGAGGTTGATCCCGGCCTACCCGACCGCCTGATGGAGGGTGTGGTGGCCGAGCAAGGATTTCAGTGGCACGAAGCGTTGCCCTACCTCACCGAAGAATACAGCTCCACAGGTAAAGATCTGTATTTCAGATACGATGGTCATCTGAATGCCGACGGCAACAGGGTTCTGTCTGATTTCATGTTCCAGATTCTGGCCCCGCTGATCGAAACCAAAGCAGCTGGCTGAGTTCGAAAACAGATTCGGCAAACCAAATCCCAATCAACAAAAGAAAAACGGCCGCAACATTGTGCGGCCGTTTGAAACAGTCTTGAAGGTTCGTGCCAGCGATTAACGCTTGGAGAACTGGAACGAACGACGCGCTTTGCGCTTACCGTATTTCTTACGTTCCACAACGCGGCTGTCGCGGGTCAGGAAACCAGCGGCTTTCAGTGCGCCACGCAGCGACGGATCGTACAGTTGCAGCGCTTTCGAGACGCCGTGCTTGACCGCACCGGCCTGACCGGTCAGGCCACCGCCTTTGACGGTTGCAACAACGTCGAACTCACCTTCTACGCCGGCAACCTGAAACGGCTGGCGCAGGATCAGCTGCAGAACGGGGCGTGCAAAGTACACGTCCTGGTCTTTGCCGTTCACGGTGACCTTACCGGAACCCGGCTTGATCCAAACGCGGGCAACAGCGTCTTTACGCTTGCCGGTGGCATAGGCACGACCCAGTTCGTCGCGTACGGGTTCACGCACGATGACTTCTTCGGCCACAACTTCAACGCCTGCTACGGCGCTCAGCTCTTCGAGAGTATTGATCTGATCGGCCATGGTCATTAGCTCCGGGTGTTTTTCTTGTTCATGGATGCAACATCCAGAACTTCGGGCGCTTGCGCCTCATGGGGATGCTCGGCACCGGCATAAACACGCAGGTTGGTCATAACCTGACGCGATAGGCGGTTGCCCGGCAGCATGCGCTTGACCGCCTGGGTCACGACGCGCTCGGGGTATTTGCCCTCGAGGATCTGCTGCTTGGTGCGCGACTTGATGCCGCCCGGGTGGCCAGTGTGCCAGTAGAAGTTCTCTTCGCGCTTCTTGCCGGTCATCTGGATTTTGTCAGCGTTGATCACGATGACATTGTCGCCCATGTCCATGTTCGGGGTGAACGACGCTTTGTGCTTGCCACGCAGACGCATGGCGACGATCGAAGCAAGACGGCCCAGAACAACGCCCTCGGCGTCGATCAGGATCCATTTCTTGTCGATGTCTGCAGGTGTTGCAGAAAAGGTTTTCATGGCAGGATAGTCCTGTTTGATGTGAAAGACCGCCCCCATACGGAGCGGTCCGAATTCGATGGATGGGGTTTAAACCCACGCGAAAGGCGGGTCAATACACGCAAATCAGTTTTAACTTAGCAAAAACAATGTATTACAAAATAGGTATTATTTTACCCCATGTTTTTGCCAATCTTTTTCCGTCAATACCCAACGCATCCACTGCCCAGCCCCGGTACCAAGAACAAGTTGCCGGGTATCAACGTACCGCGCCCCAAGTTTCGCGGTCCCTTTTTGTGATCGCAAGTTGGTTGGGTCGATATGAA
Source organism: Ruegeria sp. YTSA226 (assembly GCF_059609905.1). Lineage (NCBI taxonomy): Bacteria > Pseudomonadati > Pseudomonadota > Alphaproteobacteria > Rhodobacterales > Roseobacteraceae > Ruegeria > Ruegeria sp. YTSA226. Next base: position 443,182 of record NZ_JBXWMQ010000001.1, on the reverse strand, counting down.
ACCAGACCTCATCAAGTTCGCCGAACACCTGATTTACCATCAGCGATTTGATCGTCCGATTGCTGGCTCCGCCCCAGTGATCACGGGTGATAAAGCTGTATCCGATGCCGATGCCCCCGGGAACTTCGGGAGGCTCATAATAGCGAGAGCACCCTATGACCCGGCCTGTCGCCTCTTCGCGTACTGTCACTGACCCACCTGCGCTCAACAGAAAATCGAAATAAGGGGCGAAAACTTCTTTCTGATGGCGGGATTTGGCGGGATGCCCGGCCCAAATCAACGGATCGCTGGCTGCAAGGTGCAGGTCTTCGAAGTCACTTTTGAGCATCGGTGTGACGACAAATCCCCTGCCCCGCATTTCCCGAATATCCATTAAGCGTCCCCTTACACCGAAATCTGTTCGGGTGGATTATCCAGCAGACGCCTGAGACGCTGCATTGCGTCCTCGAATTGATCCAACGATACATGCCCGTTCATGGCAATGCGCACCGCATTGGGCGCGCGCCCGTCACGCAAAGCAAACTCATCGGCAGACCGCAGTTGAATTCCCTCTCGCTCGGCTGCGCGGCTGAACGCAGCCGCTCGCCAACCAGAAGGCAAGTTCAGCCAGACAAAAGGTACATCTGAGGCCCAGTTCAGGTCGAACCCACCCAGGGCGTTTACGGCCACGCGCACATATTCCCCCATCCGGGTCCGGACATCTTTTGCGATTTGGCGCGTCCGCGGATCAGACAACATCAGCCGCGCCAGTTCGGCAAGCGGCTGAGCAAGGCCAAAATAGCCATATTCCGCTGAACGGCGCAGATCAACGCTGCGCTCGCGCGGCGCTATGGCAAACCCGACACGCAGTGCGGGCGTCAAAATCTTCGAGATCGACGACACATGCCATCCCCTTTCCGGCGCCAGGGCGCGATAGCTGGGCGCTCTTGCATCACCCATGCGGTAGCAGTCGTCCTCGATTATCTGGACGCCAAACCGCCGCGCGATTTCCACAACTTCTTTGCGGCGTTCCAGTGGTGTATGTGAGCCGGTCGGATTTTGAACCTCGGGTGAGACACATATGGCCTGCGCCGCCGACTGGCGAAGGACATGCTCCATAGCGTTGGGATCCACGCCCCATTTGTCCATCTTTACGCCAATGACCTCTGCACGCATCAACTCACCGGCGCGTCGGAACCCTGCGTATGACAGATCTTCGACCAGAACAATCGGCTTTGGTCCACGTAATATTGTCTGAAATACAAGGCAAAGACCGTTTTGTCCGCCGTGGGTCAGAACGATATCGTCCTGCGAAATTGGTCCCAATGGCAAATCGGAAAGCCAATCTACAACAGCCTGTCGCATAGGTTTATACGCATCGCGGGTTGGATAGTTCATAAACAGGCGTGGATCGGATTGTGCCACTTTCTGCATACATTCGCGGATCAGGGCCACCTGCCCCATATCGGCAAGCCTCGGGCTGAACAGGCTGACATTGGCTTCATATTTGTCATCTCTGAGATGAAGTTGCCGAGCCCAGACATCATCGAGCAGAGGCGCCTTGGGCGGGGCCACAAATGTACCACGTCCTACTTCGGCGCTGAGCAGACCTTCATCTGTGAGTATCGTATAGGCGCGCGCAACGGTGCCCGGTGTGATTTGTAACCTATAGGCAAGTTCCCGCACCGGCGGCAGCTTTGTACCGACTTCCAAAAGATTGTTATCTATAGCTTTTCGAATTGTATCGGCGACCAGTGTATATTTTGGCCCTTTGGATTTAGGCAGTGACTCTGGCCAAATTGTATCCATTACAATTCTTCCTTTGATTGCAGCACAATTCTGAATGTATCAATTGTTCATACCGAACATATTACGTTTGTGTCAATACAATTTGAAAGGAACCCCAAGATGACACGCGCAATGCACAACCCCGCCCTGATAGCGCTTAACGACAGCCCCCGGCTGCCGCTGATTGCCGCACTGGCCGTGCGGTTTGCGGCGACGGTCACAAAATGGGAGCGGCAACGCCGCAGCCGAATTAACTTGTCCAATCTCGATGACAGGCTGCTGAAGGATGTGGGCCTGACTAATTACCAGGCCAGACGAGAGATCGAACGCCCTTTTTGGCAGGGCTAGGTAATCCCCAGTCCCTATATGGGACCTCTTCCTTGGCCGGGTTTATCCCGGCCATTTTTTCACCCAAAAGCTGCCGCAGCTGACCCCTCTGGTGGTAAAGAATAGGTCATCGTTGCGCGAGCGACGGGTTTGTCTGACCCTTCCGAAAATATTAGAACGTCACCTACGGCAAGGGTTTTTCCTAGCTTCAGCAAGGTGCAGCGCGCAATCAAATCTGCATTTCCATCCGGTTTACGCATGAAGTCCATTGAACAACCAGTAGTCACGGCCAGAGATTGCTGGCCCCTGCGCGCCAGGATCAGTGCGTAAACGCTTACATCAGCTAATCCAAACATAGACGGCCCCGAGACGGTCCCACCGGGGCGCAAATGACGATCGCCAACGGCAAGTCTCATGACGATGGACTCTTCGGTCAGATCCTGGACCGAATAATCCTGACTGACCTGGGGGAAGATTTGGCTCATATAATCCTCCAGTTCCTCCCGATTCATTGCCAATGACATACTTCCCCTCCTGGATTTGCCGACCTAGAGTTGGCCTCACATCAGATCGGAGGGCAAGATGGGAATTCTGGAACGAAATGACGCAGACGCCGTAGCTAGGCTTACAATGAATGCGCCAGACCGACTCAACGCCCTAAGTGACGAAATGCTGGCTGCGCTGCAGACTGAACTTGATACTCTGCGCGAAGACAGTTCCATCCGGGCGGTGATCCTTTCTGGTAAAGGCAAAGCTTTTTGTGCGGGTCATGATCTGAAACAAATGACAGCTGGGCGCCAATCTGAAGACGGCGGCAAAGCCTATTTCCAGGACCTTTTCAATCGCTGTGCGAAAATGATGCTTTCGATTCAGTCGCTTCCGCAGCCGGTTATTGCCCAGGTGCACGGCATTGCTACGGCGGCCGGATGCCAGTTGGTTGCAACCTGCGATCTTGCTGTAGCTGCCGAAGGGACGCGGTTTGGCGTAAACGGTGTGAATATCGGGCTGTTCTGTTCGACTCCAATGGTTGCTCTTAGCCGAAACATTCCACGCAAACACGCCTTCGAGATGTTGACGACCGGAGATTTCATTCCGGCGTCACGAGCTGCTGAGCTGGGTCTTGTCAATCGCGTGGTGCCAGGAATGCTGTTGGAGCATGAGGCTGTTTCACTGGCGGAGCAGCTTGCCTCCAAACTGGGATCTGCCGTGAAAGTCGGAAAACAGGCCTTCTACCGCCAGTTGGATATGCCATTGGATCAGGCCTATTCCTATACCGGCGAGGTAATGGCTCAGAATATGATGCATCGGGATACCGAAGAAGGAATATCTGCATTTATCGGGAAAAGAGATCCAAATTGGAGCCAATAAGGAATTTGTCATGCATATTTTTCCGCAATGTCGCCATTTTTGGACTTTTCAAATGGGCGTTACTGTGGCAATGCTGAGACGAGGCTAAGGCCTTGAACACTTTTTGGGTCGCCGTGGGCGGAAGGTCCCTCCGAGCTGGTTTCTCTCACTGGCGCAGACATTCCCGCATCGGCGACCCCAAAAATCCCTTGAAAACATGATTTCCCGTGCGCCATCGCTGCTGTGTTGCGTTGTGATCTTCTGTGCCCTATGTGGCAGCTTATGACACAGAAATTGCATATCGTGGGCGGCGGCATGGCCGGGTCCGAGGCCGCATGGCAGGCGGCGGAAATGGGCGTTGAGGTCGTGATTCACGAAATGCGCCCAAAAGTCGGAACTTTTGCGCATCAGACCGGCAACTTGGCCGAGATGGTCTGCTCGAACTCATTCCGGTCGGATGATGACGAACAGAACGCCGTTGGACTGCTGCATTGGGAAATGCGCGAGGCCGAAGGGTTGATCTTGAAGACGGCAGATGCGCACCGACTGCCGGCCGGGGGCGCATTGGCTGTGGATCGCGATCCGTTTGCGGAATCTGTGACGGCCAAGTTAAAGGCTCACCCCCTTGTCGAAATCACTGGCGAAGAAGTGACCGCCCTGCCCTCTGACGGCCAATGGATATTTGCCACCGGCCCTCTGACGTCTGCTGGATTGGGAGAAGCAATCCGCGCGGAAACCGGCGCCGAGTCGTTGGCGTTCTTTGATGCCATTGCACCAATCGTCTATGCAGACAGCATCGACATGAGCAAAGCTTGGATGCAATCTCGGTATGACAAGGGTGAGACCGAAGAAGAACGCACCGCTTACCTGAATTGTCCGATGGACCGAGAACAGTACGACGCCTTCATCGACGCCCTGCTGGCCGCGGACAAGACCGAGTTCCATGAAGGAGAGACCGCAGGCTATTTCGACGGTTGTCTTCCGATAGAGGTTATGTCCGAGCGCGGTCGTGAAACGTTGCGCCACGGACCGATGAAGCCGGTCGGCCTGACGAACCCGCATCAGCCCGAGGTAAAGCCTCACGCGGTGGTTCAACTGCGCCGAGATAACGCGCTAGGAACATTGTTCAACATTGTCGGCTTTCAGACCAAGATGAAATACGGAGCCCAAACCGATGTGTTTCGCATGATTCCGGGGTTGGAGAATGCCAGTTTTGCGCGGCTGGGCGGTATTCATCGCAATACGTTCATCAACTCTCCGACATTGCTGGATTCCCAGATGCGGCTGAAATCAAAGCCCAATATCAGGTTCGCTGGTCAGATTACCGGTGTCGAAGGCTATGTGGAAAGCGCCGCGATGGGTCTTTTGGCCGGACGTCTGGCTGCTGCCGAGATGTTGGGCCGTACCGTTCCCGAAGTTCCGCAGGACAGTGCCATGGGCGCTTTGATCCACCACATCACTGGCGGTGCCGAGGCAAAGACATTCCAGCCCATGAACGTGAATTTCGGTCTGTTCCGTCCTGTCGATGGGTTAAAAGGCGGTCGGCGTGGCCGAAAAGACCGCTACAAGGCCTATACTGACCGGGCCAAGGAAGAATGGACCAAGTGGTTGGCGCATTGGTGACTGGACGGGTCCGGCCCCGACGTCCTAACATATCGGTATGAGCGATAAATTCCTAAAGGATGTCTATGGGCTGGATTCGCCTCAGGCGACCAAAGCACATTATCAAAAATGGGCCTCGTCTTATGATGATGAGGTTGGGTCAAACGGTTATGCGACCCCGGGACGTATCGCCCGGGCTCTCTGGTCGCAATTACCTGAAACGAAAACCCCAATTCTGGACTATGGCTGCGGTACCGGTCTGTCGGGTGTCGCACTGAACGCGGTAGGATTTGAGGTCATCGACGGAATAGACCCCACCCCGCAGATGTTAGAGGGCGCTCTGACAAAGGGGGTTTATCGCAACCTAACCAGTTTCGACATCACAGATCCCAACCCTCTGCAAGCTGGCGCATATAAAGTAATCACAGCGATCGGAGTCATCGGCGTCGGCGCCGCACCGCCAGAGACACTGGATATGCTGATAAACGCATTGCCATCACACGGTCTTTTAGCTTTTTCTTATAATGATCATACGCTTGAAGATCACTGCTATACCGTTCGCCTAAGTGAGTGGCTGGATATGGGCGCAGCACGATTGCTGTTTCGGGAATATGGCCCGCACCTTCCGGGAATGGACATGAAGTCTGACGTTTATATTGTTGAAAAAGTGTGACTTTAGCAACCAGATTTGCCCCTTCGCCCACAGGACCACTGCATCTGGGCCACGCGTATTCGGCGATTTTGGCGCATGATTTTGCAAAGTCGAAGAATGGCCAGTTTTTGCTGAGGATCGAGGATATCGACCGATCTCGCTCGCGCCCGGAATGGGAAACTCAGATTTACGATGATTTGCATTGGCTTGGCCTGTCTTGGCCTGAACCGGTGCTGTGCCAATCCACGCGAACCGCAGTCTATGATGCCGTACTGGACGATCTGTGGTCGCGGGAGCTGCTGTACCCGTGCAGCTGCAACCGAAAAGACATCGCCAACGCGGCCAGCGCTCCCCAGGAAGGAGCCCCACTTCTTGGTCCGGACGGGATTATCTATCCGGGGACGTGTCGCACACGTTGGAAACAACAGGGTTCATCGGGTAAACCACGCCCTCTGGATGTTCCGTTGCGGTTGGATATGGCGACAGCTGTAAAACAAGCTAAAAGTCTGTTTCAGAACGATAATAACACCGCATCGTTTCAAGAGATTGGAGAAGGTCCAAGTGCTGAATCCGGCGGTGTCCGGTTCACACAGGCAGAGATGTTGGAAACGGTTGGGGATGTCGTTCTGTCGCGCCGGGATATGGGCACGTCGTATCACTTGTCGGTCGTTCTGGATGACGCTGCACAAAAAGTTACGCATGTAGTTCGCGGTCGGGATCTGTTCGAAGCCACACGTATCCACGTTCTGCTGCAGGCGTTGTTGAATTTGCCGACACCCATCTACCTGCATCACCGCCTGATACGCGATCAGGCCGGAAACCGACTGGCGAAGCGCGACGATGCGCGTGCCATTGCCAAGTTCCGCGAGGAAGGTGCGACGCCCGAAGATATTCGGGCGATGGTGGGGCTTTGACCAATCAGGTCATGGGGTGCATGATTTCGACCTCGTCCCCGTCTCTGACCGCTGTGTAGAAACAAGATCGACGGTTGGTGTGGCAGGCCGGGCCGGTCTGGCGCACAAGGACAAGCAGGCAATCCCGGTCGCAATCCACGCGGAGATCAACCAATTCCTGCACATGGCCCGAGCTTTCGCCCTTGATCCAGAATGACTGGCGCGAGCGGGACCAATAGGTAACGCGTCTGGTTTCAAGCGTCTTTTCAATGGCGCTCTGGTTCATCCAGGCCATCATCAATACCTCGCCCGTATTTTCGTCCTGAGCGATGGCTGGAATCAGCCCGGCCTCGTTGAATTTCAAACTCGATGCATCGAACGCGACTGAGGAAGACATGACAAAAACCTTTTGCATCCCGGTGGATGGCCACTATGTATTGGGAACATTCAACGAGGGAAAGCCATGTCCGGCGAGAATGACCTGATAAAGCTATACTCTGGCCGAATTCTGGCCCTTGCTGCTGACATCCCACACCTATGCCGGCTTGATGACGCTGACGCTACGGTGAAAAAACGCTCGCCCCTATGCGGGTCGACCATCACTGTTGATGTAAAAGTTCAGGATGGCAGAATTTCAGAGTTCGGTCAGGACGTGAAAGCCTGCGCCCTGGGACAGGCCTCTGCTTCGGTCGTTGGCGGAGCAATCGTCGGCACAACGCGTGCTCAGGTCGAAAAGGCGCGCGAGCAACTGTCCGCGATGCTGAAAAAGGATGGATCGGCACCCGAGGCCCCATTTGATGGGCTTGAGGTTTTGATGCCCGCTCGGGAATATAAGAACCGTCATGCCTCGATCCTGCTGGTTCTTGATGCAACCGCAGAGGCATTTGAACAGGCGGAACGTGCAAATTGCGCCTAAACATGGTTTTGACGGGCGAAACGTTATAGCCTTTCGGAATAAACGAAGGGAATTCCAGTTTTGAACGGTTTACTTGAGCATTTTGTCACGCTTTGGGTTGTTATTGATCCGATTGGAACAATCCCGGTCTTCATCGCTGTTACCGCAGGGCTTGGGGCCGCCGCACGCCGTAAGATGGCGCTTGTGGCCTCGCTTATAAGCGCCGGGATTCTATTGTTTTTCCTGGTCTTCGGGCAACTGCTGATCGAGGCGCTGGATATCGGCCTGAACTCTTTTCAAGTCGCTGGCGGCATTATCCTTTTCCTGTTCGCGCTGACCATGATTTTTGGCGAGCCCAAACAGGAAGTCGAGCAGCGCGCTGCCGAGGACGACATCAAAGACGAACTCCACAAACACAACCCAGCGATCTTTCCTCTTGCCGTCCCCTCGCTTGCCTCACCAGGTGCGATGCTGGCCATCGTCATCTTGACCGATAACAACAGGTACAGTGTTGCTGATCAGGGGATCACGGCTTTGGTCATGCTGTCGGTTGTTGCGATTGCCTTTGTCCTGATGTTGCTGGCCGAGCCGATCATTCGGCTGATCGGCCATTCAGGCGCCGCCATCATCAGCCGTGTCATGGGGATGATCCTGGCATCGGTCGCAGTGAACTCGGTTCTGTCGGCGTTGTTGGAAATTATGAAAACCGGTCAGCTCTAAAAAAAACCGCCGCACCTTTCGGGCGGAAAGGGCGGCGGCAGGTAATGCGTTTCTCATGTGGGGTCCGGATATCCGCGCGGGGCCGAGGCATGGCCCTTCAAGGGTATTGGGACAGGCAGGTCACCCTTGATTGAAATGGGGATGACAAGCGCGGCGTGATCGGCATGAGATCGCAGGCAGAAAGACTTAATACGTTCCGGGAAGATGAAGTGCGACCATAAGTATGACCACCAGTGCAACCGCACCTGCTGCGTCCTGCAGCAGCGTCGACTGGGAACGATTTAGGGTGGTCTTGATCTGGGTCAGCATATTGGTTCCTCCGGTCAGGGTTTTAATCCTTTGTTGACCTTTTGTTCTCATATTTTGCTGTCTTGGTAAAGAACTTTTTGAGAACATTTGTGAACTAATGTTCCTGTTTTCGTCTAACCAACTGATATCAAACGGATTGCCTGATCCTGTTTCATCAGCCACAAAAGAACACGAGCCGCCTTGCCCCTTTGCGTTTCAAGTTTGGCGTCCACGCCCAGCAGAGCCCTTGCGTCAGACTGCGCAACTGCCATCAAACCGGCCTGCCTTTCCAAATCGGCGATACGGAACTTCGGCAGACCTGACTGCGCAGTACCGATCAGATCGCCCGCTCCGCGCATTTGCAGGTCTGTCTCAGAGATTTTGAACCCGTCTTCGGTTTCGCGCAGAACTTCCAGCCTTTTGCGCCCCCCTTCGCCGAGGGGTGGCTGATACATCAGCAGACATGTCGAATCTGCCTCGCCTCGCCCAACACGACCGCGAAGCTGATGCAGCTGCGCCAGGCCAAAAATCTCGGCCCTTTCGATAACCATGATCGAGGCATTTGGAACATTCACGCCAACCTCGATTACCGTGGTCGCCACCAGAACTTTGGTTTGCCCCTGCTGAAATGCCTTCATCGCAGCGTCTTTGTCGGCGGGCGGCATTTGGCCGTGAACCAGCCCTACGACCCCGTCCCCCAAAATGGCACGCAGCCTTTTGAACCGTTCCTCGGCAGCGGTCAGATCCGATACTTCGGATTCATCGACAAGCGGGCAGACCCAATAGCACTGACGGCCCTCAGCAATAGCTTTTTGCAGATGCGAGACGACTTCTTGAATCCGTTCAGTGCTCACAACCGCTGTTTTGACAGGTTTTCGCCCCGGCGGCTTTTCATCAAGTACGGACACGTCCATGTCACCGTATTGAGTCAGGGCCAGACTGCGAGGGATCGGCGTTGCGGTCATGACCAGAACATCTGCTCCCTTGCCTTTTTCCGAAAGCTCCATGCGTTGACGGACCCCAAATCGGTGCTGTTCGTCGACGATTGCCAGCCGTAATTCCTGAAACGCGACATCGCTTTGAAATACGGCGTGAGTGCCCACCAAAATGTGAATATCCCCCCGTTGAAGCGCCAACAGCTTGGCACGCCGATCCGCCCCCTTGTCACGACCGGTCAGGATTTCCAGAACCACGCCCGCCTCTTCGGCGAGGGGGCGCAACCCTTCCAGATGCTGCTGAGCGAGAATCTCGGTTGGGGCCATCATGACGCCCTGCCCGCCCGCCTCGACCGCGACCAGTAGTGCCATGAACGCAACCAGAGTCTTGCCGGACCCAACATCCCCCTGAAGCAATCTGTTCATGCGCGTATCGGAGGCCATATCCCCTGCGATCTCTTGAATTGCGCGCTGTTGGGCGTTGGTGGGCTTGTATGGCAGGTTCGACAACACACGGGATTGCAGCTTGCCCGTACCAGCGCTGGCGATCCCCTTGACCCTGCGCTCTCGTTGGCGGGCCAATGCCAAGGTCAGTTGATGCGCGAACAGCTCATCATAGGCCAAACGCTCATGCGCTGGAGAAAAAGACGCTACATCATCCGCACCCTGCGGATTATGCGCTGCTTGTATAGCGCTCAGCCAGTCTGGCCAGTTCTCTTTTGCGACCTGCGCGGGATCAATCCATTCCGTCAATTCCGGCGAGAGTGCAACCGCGCTGCGCGCCGCCTTGAAGGCAGTTTTCTGGGTCAGCCCCTGGGTCAAATGATAGACAGGTTCAAACTCAGGGATATCCTTCGCATCCGCTGGCGGCAGCATGTGATCCGGGTGGACCATCTGAGCGATCCCGTCGAACAGCTCTAACTTGCCAGAAATCACCCTGCGCGCGCCCTGAGGGAGCACTTTTTGCAAGTAATCGCCGCGGGCATGAAAGAACACCAACTGAAATTCAGCCTGGCTGTCTTCAACATGGACACGATACGCACCGCCCTTGTTTCTAGGGGGGCGATGGATGCCAACGGTGACTTCTACGGTCAGCGTCGAGGGCAAATCGACGCCTTGAATGGTATCGCGCCTGCGCCGATCAATCACCGCATAAGGCAGCCCGAACAAGACGTCGCGCGGGGTCTCGACACCTGACTGCGCCAAGACCTGAGCCGTTTTCGGCCCCACGCCGTCAAGCGTTTCCAGCCGCGAAAACAGCGGGAACAGAGATTCGGGCCGACCACTCATTTGCCGTCGATCAGCTGCAACCAGCCATCTTCGTCGAGCGTCTCGATCCCAAGTTCAGCCGCCTTTTTCGCCTTTGATCCAGCACCCGGTCCTGCAACCAAAAGATCGGTTTTCTTGCTGACCGACCCCGACACTTTGGCGCCCAATGCCTCGGCACGAGCCTTGGCCTCGGCGCGGGTCATCTTTTCAAGCGTTCCCGTAAAAACCACGGTCTTCCCCGCAACAGGGCTGCCCGAGGTATCGGGCCGTTTCGCGTCTTGGACATCAAGCTGAGCCACAAGATCGTCGATACTCTGCCGTTCGGCAGGTTGGGCGAAGGCTGAAACCAATGCGCGGGCCATAACCTCACCAACACCGTCAACGTTCAGCAGTTCATCCCATTCTGACCCGGTCTGACTATGCGCTATGGTAACCGCTTTTTCCAGCTCATCCCATGATCCGTAATGCGTTGCGATTAGGTTCGACGCTGCCTCGCCGACATGTCGAATGCCCAGTGCAAACAGTAACCGACCCAGTGGAATAACTCGTTTTTCATCAATCGCTTGCCACAGATTGGTGGCGCTTTGCGCCCCCCATCCCTTGCGATTAGCCAGCCTGTTCAGGTTCGCACTATCTCGTTGTTTCAGAGTAAAAATATCAGCCGGGGTACGAACTGGCAGATCGGGATCATCATAGAACATCTCAATCTGCTTTGCTCCAAACCCTTCGATGTCAAAGGCCTTGCGTGAGACGAAATGCTTCAATTTCTCAACGGCTTGCGCAGGGCAGATAACGCCGCCGGTACAGCGACGGACCGCGTCACCTTCCTCGCGGATCGCATCGCTGTGACATTCAGGGCATTTTTCCGGGAAGATGAACTTTTCGGCATCATCCGGGCGTTTCGAAATGTCGACATCGGCAACCTTCGGGATCACATCGCCGGCGCGATAAACTTGAACCCAGTCGCCGATCCGAATGTCTTTGCCTTCGCGTATCTCGCCGCCTTTTGCGTCTTTACCAGAAATGTAATCTTCGTTGTGCAACGTTGCATTCGACACGACCACACCGCCGACAGTAACCGGATGCAGCCTGGCCACCGGGCTCAGCGCGCCGGTGCGGCCAACCTGAATGTCGATCGCTTCAAGACGGGTCCAGGCAAGCTCGGCCGGAAATTTATGCGCAATTGCCCAGCGGGGTGTGCTGGACCGGAACCCAAGCCGTGATTGCAGCGCAAGATCGTTTACCTTGTAGACCACACCATCAATGTCATATCCAAGCGTCGCGCGCTGCAGCTCGATGCTGCGATATTGATCCAGAATCTGCTTTGTATCCGCGCATAAACGGGTTAGCGGGTTGGTTGAAAATCCGAATTCCTTCAGGCGCTGTATGGCTTCGTATTGGGTGCTTGCCAGAGGCTCAGACAGTTCCCCCCAGGCATAAGCAAAAAACTTGAGGGGACGAGAACGGGTAATTGCGGAATCCAACTGACGAAGGGATCCTGCGGCGGCATTTCGCGGGTTGGCGAAGGTTTTTTCGCCTTTCTTGGACTGGCTCTCATTTAGACGATCAAAGTCGTCGTGAGACATATAGACCTCGCCACGAACCTCAAGGATGTCTGGCGCGCCGGTGATTACGTGTGGGATATCCGAAATAGTCAGCGCATTTGCGGTAACATTTTCCCCGACTTCTCCGTCTCCCCGCGTGGCCGCCTGGACAAGCCTACCCCTCTCATACCGAAGCGAAAGGGAGAGACCGTCGATCTTGGGCTCAGCCGTATAGCTCAAACCCGTCTCGTCATCCAACCCTAGATATTTTCGGACAGACCGATCGAAATCAGAGACGTCCTCGTCATGAAAAGCGTTGCCCAAAGACAGCATGCGCACGGCATGTGAAATCTTGGAGAACCCATCGGCAGGGCGGGCACCAACGATATCCGATGGGCTGTCAGATCGCTTGAGTTGCGGAAATCGCGACTCGATTTCTGAGTTTCTGAGTTTCAGCGCATCATAGTCGGCATCAGAAATCTCGGGGGCGTCTTTCTGGTGATACAATGCGTTCGCATGATGTAAAAGCCCAGCCAGCCGCGCCAGTTCATTGCGTGCCTGATCTTCCGTCAGGTCTGATACAGAAATGGAATTGCTCATGCCCTCGCCCCGTCAACTGTTCTTGGAGTTCAGTGATAGGGCGAGGGCATGGCTAGGTCCAGACGTGCTGTTCAGTGAACGAGGGTGTCGCCCCGGACCCTTGGCGACGTAAAACTTGCGCGCCTAGGCGCCAACCGCAATGCGAGGTTCGTCGACGCTGTTTTTCTGAGGATCGCGCAACACATATCCCCTGCCCCAGACGGTCTCGATATAATTTGCGCCGTCGGTGGCATTGCTAAGTTTTTTGCGCAATTTGCAGATAAAGACGTCAATGATCTTCAATTCGGGCTCATCCATTCCCCCATAGAGATGGTTAAGGAACATCTCTTTGGTCAGGGTTGTTCCCTTTCGAAGGCTCAGAAGTTCGAGCATTTGATATTCTTTGCCGGTCAGGTGAACGGCCTTGCCTTCCACTTCGACGGTTTTCGCATCCAGATTCACTGCAACGCGCCCGGTGTGGATTATGGATTGAGAATGCCCTTTTGAGCGGCGAATAATGGCGTGGATACGTGCAACCAATTCTTCTCTATGGAATGGTTTGGTCAGATAATCGTCAGCACCAAATCCGAAGCCTTTAATTTTACTTTCTGTATCGTCGGCCCCCGACAGGATCAGGATCGGCGTTTCCACCCGCGCAACCCGCAACTGGCGCAGCACTTCATGCCCGTTCATATCCGGAAGGTTGAGATCAAGGAGGATCAGGTCGTAATCGTAAAGTTTTGCGAGGTCGATCCCTTCTTCGCCTAAATCTGTCGCATATACGTTCAGATTGGCATGTGTCAGCATCAGTTCGATGCTTTTGGACGTGGTTGGATCATCCTCGACAAGAAGTATACGCATTTACTGCTCCAATTCAGCTCAATTTACCAATTAAAATCGAGCCTGCTCAAAAATGGTTAATCTGACGTTACCGTTGAATCATTTATTCGCGCTCTCCTTTAGGTTGTCGATATTTTTTTATCGTAGTGACCTTTAATGCGTCCGTTCCGTGTTCTGCGACCGCAGAAACCCAGGAATTAAATTCTTCATCGCTGAGGCCATATTGGTTTTTGGCTTCCGAAAGCGTAATCAATCCGTAAAGAACGCCACGGACTACAATCGCTTTACGGGATGCCACCCAGCGGGTTGTCTCTTTTGGCGGCAGATCAGCCCGGGATAAAACCGTTCCATCCGGCAGGGTTACCGACCTGGGCCCCTCTACTTTGTGCAAATACATCTTTCGGTCCTCTTCGTGCTGCGACAAAGCTGACACCATGCTACTTAATGTGTTGTGAAACCGCCCCTTGAGAGTATCTAGAATTTTCCTATATTCTGCCGGTCTTTCTTAACCCGTACTGGAACCGTCATGGCCCTCGACACCGAGACACCGCTGAACTCTCTTGGCTTTGCCAAGCCCCCGTCTGAAACGCGGGTGGTTGTTGCCATGTCCGGAGGCGTGGACAGCTCGGTCGTGGCCGCGCATTTGGCGGATCAGGGGTATGACGTCATCGGCGTCACCCTGCAGCTGTATGACCACGGTGCTGCGCTGGCCAAAAAGGGGGCCTGCTGTGCCGGTATCGACATTCACGATGCGCGCCGCGTGGCCGAGGAACGCGGGTTTCCGCATTACGTTCTGGATTATGAGAACATCTTCAAGGACGCCGTGATCGACGAATTCGCCGACAGCTATCTGGCCGGTGCGACGCCGGTTCCCTGCATTCGCTGTAACGAACGGGTGAAATTCAAGGACCTGCTGGAAACCGCCAAGGATCTTGAGGCTGATTGCATGGCCACCGGCCACTATATTCAGCGCAAGACAGGCCCCAACGGGCCGGAATTGCACAGCGCCGAGGATGCCAACCGCGATCAATCCTATTTCCTGTTCTCGACGACCCCGGAACAGCTGGATTTCCTGCGCTTTCCACTGGGCCACCTGCCCTCCAAGGACGCAACGCGCGAAATGGCTGCGCAATATGGGCTGGCTGTTGCCGACAAGCCCGACAGTCAGGACATCTGTTTCGTGCCCAACGGCAACTATGCCAGCGTAATCGAAAAGCTGCGCCCCGGCGCGGCGGAACCGGGTGAGATCGTTCATGCGGATGGTCGTGTGCTGGCCCAGCATAACGGGGTTATCCATTATACCATCGGACAGCGCCGCGGGCTTGGTATCGGAGGCCTCAGCGATCCGCTTTACGTGGTGAAGCTGGATGTCGACAAGAAACAGGTTGTGGTTGGCCCCAAAGAAATGTTGGCCACCCGCACCATTCCGGTGCGTGAGATCAACTGGCTGGGCGATGAGCCGTTTACGTCACGCGATGAATGGCACGTCCTGGTCAAGGTTCGCTCGACCCGCCCCCCGCGTGAGGCCATCATCCGCCCGCTTTCGGACACTACGGCCGAAGTCGAATTGCTGACCCCGGAAGAAGGTGTGTCACCCGGTCAGGCCTGTGTTTTCTATGCGTCCGATAGCAGCCGTATCTTTGGCGGCGGCTGGATCTGGCGCGGATATTAAACTGCGTCAGTCCACGAGTTGCTAAGAATATAAAGGCCAGCGCAGATCATCACGTAAGGAACAAGCATCTCAAGCTTGCGCGCGATGCGACCACTGATGAGCGGAGATTTGGCGCCCAGCAGAGCCAGCGTGGCCAATCCTACCACGGCAAGCCCTGCGCCGAAGGCTCCGGCGATCCGAAAGCCTGGCGTTGAATCCGCCAATAACGGCGCCAGAACGGCCAAAGTGTCCATCGACAGGCTAGTAAACAGTAAGGTTGTCACCAAAATTGATGCTCCGGCTTCGAGATGCGCAGGAGTGTCGACGCCCTGCCCGCGCCATTGGCGGATGGCGGCCAGACAGCCCAGTGTCAGCGGGATCATCCCCAGATACCCGGCCCAGCCCGGTATTACGCCCTCGATCCCCATGGCGAACAGCAAGGACGCCGAAATCACCAAGCCCTGTGCGAACAGAAAGCCAAAGACGGCCCGCTTGTCCCCTGACACCAAGATCAGCGCCACCAAGGCGGCAAGATTATCCAGATTGGTCAGTATCAATGCCAGAAAGGCTGAAAAACCAAAGAGGATGAACTCGGCCATCAGGACGGCATTCTGGCCAACACGGCCTTTGCAGCTCTGAAACCAGGGGCGTCGCCGCCACGGCCCAGGCGCTCCATTGTCAGATCCATCGCGCTGCGCTGCGCGTCAGGTTTCAGGGCGACCTCTCGTAGCGCTACGGCAATCTTGTCCGGCAGGCAGTCATCCAGCAGGCATTCCGGGATGGAACGCGTTTCCGAGACAAGATTGACCAATGTAACCGTGTCCAGATTGACCATACGTACTGCCAGTTTCTGGGTCAGCCAGCTGAGGCGGTAGGCAATCACCATGGGTGTTGCCTGGGCTGCAAGTTCAAGCGACACGGTACCCGATGCCGCCAGAGCAAGGTCCGCTGCGGCAAAAGCTGCGCGTTTCTGCTGAACCGCCTCTTCGGTCGGAACATTGCGCGGGTCGATCACGACGGGATTGCCTGGCCATGTCTGCAGATGTTCGGTTACGGCCTCGACCATATGTGCAACCGCCGGAACAATAACCCGCGTACCCGGCCGGTCGGCTAGGAATTGCCCCAGGGCCTGACCAAATACAGGGGCCAGACGGTCAACCTCACCCTTGCGCGACCCCGGCAAGGCAAGAACCAGCGGAGCATCCCCAAGATCATAGGCGGCGCGAAACTCCTGGATATCGTGATCTGAGGCGATGGGTTCGCTTGCAACCGGATGGCCAACAAAATCGCATTCCATCCCGGCGCGTTCCATATAGGGCGGCTCAAACGGAAGCAACGCCAGCACATGGTCGATGACCTTGGCCATCTTATCCGCACGCCCCGGTCGCCACGCCCAAACGCTGGGGGCCACATAGTGGACGGTTCGAGTATCGCTTGCCGCTTTGACCAGCTTGGCAACGCGCAACGAGAAGTCCGGACTGTCGATGGTGATCAATACGTCAGGTTTGGTGTCCAGCACGGCCTGCGCTGTCTCAGATATCCGGCGCTTGAGGTGAAAGAATTTTGGCAATACCTCAATCAGGCCCATCACTGACAATTCGGACATCGGAAAGCGGCTGTTCAGACCCTGGGCCTGCATCAATGGTCCGCCTACCCCGTCGAATGTAACATCTGGGACAAGTGCACGTAGCCCTTCCATCAACGCGCCGCCCAATCGATCGCCCGAAGGTTCGCCGGCGACCAGAAACACCCGCATCAGTTGGTTCGCTCACGCACATAAAGGAACAAACCCAGGCGATCGCACTCAGCAATTACACGTTGTCGCTGCAATACAAGCACCCCGCCCTTTTCGATTACGATCCCGGACAAACCAGCTGCGACGGCGCTGGAAATGGTTTCAGGTCCAATAGCTGGCAGATCCGCGCGAAAGTCCTGATCGGGCTTTGGACCCTTGAAAAGCACCCCACCACCCGCATCAGGCCGTTGAGTCAGAGACTCGAGCATCCATGCGGTGCCAAAAATCCCTTCGATCGCCAAAGCCTGCCCTTTGGAAACTGCACAGGCCTGGCCGATATCAGCTGCCCCCATGGCACGCAGGATACCGGATGCCCGATCCGCATCTGCCCGATCCGCATCTGAGGGCTGTGCCTCTGTCAAACAACCAAGCGGAGGCAGCAGTTCAGGCGCAATCTCATGCGCGGCACGGACACTCAGGCCTGAGTTTTCGAATATCCCAATGACAGCCCGTAATGCGCCGTCATCGCCGGATTGAATCGCCTGCACCAAAATAGGCACCAACGGCATCGTCGCGGCATCAATGCGCGACGGGTCAACGGCGGGACGTTGAACCGCTCCGGCCATACAGATTTCAGTTACGCCACGGGTTTTGAGATCTGCGATGAATGATCCAAGCTGTTCCAGCGGGAAAACGATGTCGGCAGACAGAGTATCCGGGGCAAAGCCTTCCATCGCGCAGATCAAGGGCCGTTCAGCCAGACAGGAAACCACTTCGTCCGGCAACACACCTGTTCCCGCGATCAGTGCCAACATGATGTTACTTCCTCGGTGTCAGAAAGGACCGATCCGAATCGCCGGTTACGAAATTGACGATTTCGCGGACATATTCGCTTTCGGCATCTTCACCCAAGCGCTTGGCGCGGTCCATAAAAGTTCCGTCACCATCGGACAATTCGCGAAACGCTGCGCGTAAAGCTGAAATATCAGCTCGTGCGACACCGCGCCGTTTGAGGCCAACAAGATTCAGGCCGTCCAGCTCGCCGCGAGGCGCTTGAACAAGCCCATAGGGAATCACGTCGTTGGGCACCATCGTCAGCGCGCCGATAATCGCCCCGCGGCCCACACGAACCCATTGATGCAAACCCGAAATCCCGCCGACGATAACATCGTCTTCGATAATGCAATGTCCCGCGGCACCAGAATGGTTCACCATGATCACGCGATTGCCAATCTGAACGTCGTGAGCCACGTGAACACCAGCCATCAGCAAACAGTCATCGCCAATCCGGGTTACACCGCCACCGCCGTCTGTTCCAGAATTCACTGTTACATGTTCACGGATACGGTTTCGTTTGCCAATTTCCAGCCGCGTATCTTCACCGCCGAACTTAAGGTCTTGCGGGATTTCACCGATGACCGAAAAATTGAAGATTATGGTGTCTTCATCCACCTCGGTGTCACCAGTAACAACAACATGCGACTTCAGTTCTACCCGGTCTTTCAACCGCACCCTTGAACCAACAAAACAAAAAGGGCCGATGACACAGCCCTCTCCGATCTGAGCACCGTCTTCGATGATTGCGCTAGGGTGAATGCCACTCATGTTGTCTTTTCCATGTCCCAATCAACATAGGCCGAGAACTCAGCTTCGGCTGCGACCTCTCCATCAACCGTGGCCCTGCCAGAGAACTTGAAAATCTTGCCACCCTTCTTGCCGCGCACAGTTTCAACATGCATCTCGAGCACGTCACCGGGCACGACCTTGCGGCGGAACTTGCACTTGTCGATATTCATGAAATAGATCAACAAGTCGCTGTCGATCACATCCATCCCAACGCCAAGCATAACACCTGCGGTCTGCGCCATTGCTTCAACAATGGTCACACCAGGCATGATCGGTGTACCAGGAAAATGGCCCTGGAAATGCGGCTCGTTCATAGTGACGTTCTTGATGCCGACCGCTGACTGAAAGCCTGAAATCTCGACCACCTTGTCGACCAGCAGAAACGGATAGCGGTGCGGCAATATCCGTTGAATCAGCTGAATGTCGGCGCTTTTGGTGTCCGTGCTCATAGTTCTGATATCCTGTTCTGGATTTCTCTTTTCAATGTGGTTAGCAACACCGCGACCCGAGGGCAAGCAAACCTATTCGCCTGTACCTTCGTCAAGTGTTGTTCCATCACCAATGGCTGTATCAATTCGGGTGATGGCGGCATCTGTCACATCGGACAGATCCGAACTGAGAAACACGCTGGAGCGTTGAATAATGACAGAGGCGCCAGATTCGCGCAAAAGATCGATCAATACTGGGCGGGCGAGTTCAAAAAACATCTGTCGTGCATCTTCACTGCGACGCGCAAGGGCATCAAGCTTGGCGCGCTGCCCTTCTCGGTGGTTCTGAACCTTTCTGTCGAACGCCTCTGCGAGGGGACGAAATTCTTCAGCAGACAGAGAGGCGCGCTTTTCGGTGAGGTCCTTCTCCTCCGCGCTGAGCTCTGCAACGATCCGCTCGTTCTCGGCAGCCAGCAGAGCCCCTTCTGCTTCGATCTCACTGAGAATGCGACGTCCAAACGCCGAGTCAGAAAACAACCGTTCGCTGGAGATTGTCAGGACGCTGGCTTGTGTCACGCCAAGCTGCTGTCCGGTAACCGGTCCTGCCAGGATTAAGGTCAGAAAAAGACACAGGGCCCGAATGGGGCCCTGCATATAGGTTCGAAGACTACCTCGCATCCGAGATCAGAACCTCGCCTGAATGGTCAGGTCGAAATTCTGTTCCTTGTCAAAGTCCTCTTTCTTGAGCGCTTGCGAAAAGTTAAAGCGCAGTGGGCCAAACGGTGTTTCCCATAGGACTGCAACACCCAGAACATGACGGATAGACCCATCCGCACCGACAATGTTGGCACCCGAAGTGTTTACATCGTCGATATTGTACAGGTTACCGAAATCATAGAACACGCCTCCACGCAGGCCCAATTCTTCGGGCAAGCCCAGAGGAAAGTCCGATTCCAGACGCGCGACCCAATAGTAATTCCCGCCGATAGCGTCATCCTGACCATTTGACAGATCCCGTGGCCCCAAACCGGCTGGCTCGAACCCGCGGAATTTATTGGGGCCCAACACAAAGCGATCCAGCGTCCGGCTGAAATCGTTGCCGGTCCAGTGCATTGCACCCATTTCAAGCGATGCACGAAGAACGACTTCTTCACTCAGAACGCGTGTTTGGGCAATCCCGCGTGCGCTGGTTTTGTAGAACTTGTTGTCCCCACCCAGCCCAGCGGCATCCAGGCCAACCTCAAACAGAACACCGGCATTGGGGTTAAGCCCACCAAGGCGGCTGTCATATACATAGGACACACCCAGAGAACTTGTCGTGCGTTCACCCTGATCAATCTCAGAGGCGATGACCGCGCCGTTTGCCTCGTTGTCCTGCTGCTTCATCTCGCTGTTTTCCCAGGCATAGCGAACGCGCAACGAAGAAAGCTCTCCGATCGCATAGCTCAACTGAGGGTTAAAGAACACACGCTCGGTGTTATAGCTGGCAAAACTGGAGTCGGTCGACGCCAAACCCAGACCAAGATCAAAGCGAAGCTTGCGGCCCAAAAGATAGGGTTCGGTGAAATTCAGGGAGTACTCTTCTGAATCCTGTGCGGTCGAAATCGTAACCCCGACGGTCTGCCCACGGCCTAGGAAGTTTGACTCACTTAGGCCGATTGCAATGCCGAAACCGTCAGAGATCGAGTAGCTACCACCGAGGCTGAGCGAGCCTGTTGGCTGTTCTTCGACGTCGACATCCACGATCACTTGGCTGGGTGTCGAACCCTCGCGCGGTTCAACGTCAGCGACAGCGAAATAGCCCAATGCCCGGATACGTTCAGCCGCCTGCCGAATTTCTCGCGGGTTGAACGGGTCACCCTCGACGGTGTCGAATTGACGACGGATCACGCGGTCAAGCGTTGTGGTGTTGCCCTCGATGTCGATACGCTCGACAAAGATACGCGGTCCTTTGGTCAGAACGAATTCAACATCCAGCGTCAAATCACGTGCATTGCGCGTGACGCGCGGCTCAACCCGCAGAAAGTCCACCCCTTGCCGAATGCCCAAACGCTCTTGCCTGGCGATAGAGTTTTCGACCAGTGAAGGAGAATAGGTGACACCCGGCTTGACCTTGAGTGCGGCCTGATATTCGGCCGCATCCACACCGGGTATTTCGCTTACGGTGGTGATCTTGCCGAATGAGAATTTCTGACCTTCAGTTACATTCATCACCAGGAAAAACGCGTCGCGCTCACGTGTGAATTCAACATTGGCGCTGTTGACGCGGAAATCGACATAGCCACGCGACAAGTAGAAATCACGGATGACTTGTTTGTCGAACTCGATCCGGTCAGCGATAAAAGTATCGCCCCGCAGGAACGTGCGCAGGAAATTGGCTTGCTTGGTTTCAAGCACACGGCGCAGACGCCGGTCGGAATAAGCCCGGTTGCCAACAAAGCTTACGCGCTCAACCTCGATCGTCGTACCTTCGGAGATTTCAAAAACGAGGTCTACCCGATTGTCGCTGCGGCGGATGATTCTGGGGATGACGGTTGCTGCAACACGTCCTTGAGCCAAATAGATTTCGGCAATCATGTCTGCGTCAGCTTCAGCGACCTGAGGCGTAAAGACCCGGCGGGGTTGAGACGAAACGGCATTGAGCAACAGCTCATCCTTGAGCCTCTTGTTACCCTCGATGCTGATCTGGTTGATCGTCGGATATTCCTGAACTTTGATGACCAAAGTGCTGCCACGAGGGGTCAAATCGACTGTTTCAAAAACACCACTGTCAAGCAGCCGTTGGAAGGCATCGTTGAGTTGTCCAGCTGTCACCGTCTGCCCAGGTTCGATTCCCGAACGTGCAATGATTGTCGATGTCTCGATGCGCCTGTTCCCCTCAACTTCGAACGAGTTGATGGTGTAGCTTTGCGCCTGAGCAGCCTGCGGCAGTGACAGCAAACTAACTGTGGCAAATAAGAAAAAGAATGTTAGGGCCTGCCACAAAATCTTGTTTACCGGCTTTTGCCCCCCGCAGGATGTGCCTGCGCCTCGCCTGTCGGTCATATTTTTCTCTACCCAGAATTTTAAGACTTTAAAGCTGAGTAACGGGATTGTCTGGCCTTGTCAAAAGCCGAAAAACAGAAAGCGGCCCATTGGGCCGCTGTTCAGCAAATAAAAAGAAAGGAACAGAATCACATGGTGATCAGATAAGCGCATCCACCCATAGCCAACGCAGTCGCGCCGAAAAACAAGATCGAGTCCCAGTTCAGCGCAAGCAGGAAGCTAAAGCTGCGATATGATTTTTTGATAGCATTCGCCATGATCGCCTCTGACAGACAAAATTATGAAACGAACACATCCTATGAGGGAATTGGGGCGGAATTGCGACTAGATTGTGCAAGCTCCGCCCAAATCAACAGAACAGGTCATTTGAGACGGAAAACAGCATCAGAGCCAGAATGATTGACACTCCGATGCCCATCAGAATCCGCAGCGCTTTGTCGCTGGGTGGTTTCCCAGAGATGGCCTCATATGCGTAAAATACCAAGTGTCCCCCATCCAAAGCCGGAATCGGAAACAGGTTCAGCAAACCGACAGCAGTTGACAGAACGGCGATAAAGAAGATGAAGTTCTGCGCTCCCTGGCTGGCCATCGCACCCGAGGTTTCGGCGATTCCGATCGGGCCGGACATGTTGCAGGTGCTGATCGCTCCGGTCACCATGTGCCAGATACCTGAAAGAGACCCGTCAATAATTCGCAATGTTTGTCGCACACCGCCGCCAAGAGATGTCAGGATGCCCGCCCTTTCGGTTGCAGGTTCTAGCATCATGCCGCCGACGATCCCGATCCTCCAATGCGTTACAAAACCACCATCAGACTGCGGCTCATCCGTGCGGCGTGGAGCCAGGGCAAACTCCAGTTCCGCTCCGTCACGCCAGACATTCAACAGCAGTGGCCGCCCATCAGAGCTTTCCACATGGTCCTTGAGCTGTTCAAAGGCATAAACCGGGTCGCCATTAACCGCTGTTATGACATCCCCCTGTGCCAGGCTGATATCCATTGCTGCGCTGCGCGGAACAACCTGTTGAATCAGGGGGGGGAACAGCCAAGGTGCGGAAACGTCCAATGTGTCACCGTCACGAAGAACTGTGTAATCAAGAACGGGGTCAACGGGCAAAGAGTCTACGAACTCGCTCCACGACCCTTCTTGTTCGAAATCTGGCAGGTCAATACCTGCAATCGCGAGGATTTCATCACCTTCACGCAGCTCTTGCACTGTCCCCGGCAGAGGATGCAGTGACCCAACGGTCAGAGGGTCTCTGGTTGCGCCTTGCGTAAAGAAAATTAGGGCAAAGACCAGTATCGACATTGCGAAATTAAAGATTGGCCCTGCCGCAACAGTTGCCGTCCTGGCCCAAAGTGGCGCGCCATGCATTGTGCGGCGCAGCTCCTCCGGGCTTTGCTCAGAAATTTCAGACATAGCCGCTTCATCTTTGCCGGATGCGGCATTGGCGTCACCCAAAAACTTGACATACCCGCCGAATGGAAGCGCTGCGATCTGCCAGCGCGTTCCTCTTTTGTCGATACGGCTCCAGAGTACGGGACCGAAACCGATTGAGAACACTTCGGCGTAGATGCCGGACCAACGGCCAACGATGTAATGCCCGTATTCATGTACGGCTACGATGGCGGATAACGCGATCACAAAGGCGAATATGGTGTAAATCAAATTGCCGAACTGTGGGATCAGTGAGAGTACGTCCAATTTATTTTCCTGCTCGTTGCGCAACGGCGTTATCGACCCATATACGTGCCAGATGGTCGGTTTGCAGCACGTTATCAAGGGTCATTGGGGCGTCAATATGGTTGTCTTGTGCATCGAAACGATCCAAGACGGCGGCCACGATGTCTGCCATATCAAGAAAACCAATGCGACCTGCAATGAAATGGTCGAGTGCACATTCTTTGGCTCCGTTGAAAACCGCTCCGGACAGCCCGCCCCGCTCCATGACGTCGCGCGCTAACCGCAAAGCCGGATATCGGTTTTCGTCTGGTTCCTGAAATCGCAACTGTCCCAGCTTTGCAAGGTTCAGCCTTTCGACCGGAAGGGTCTGACGTTTTGGCCAATTCAGGGCATATCCGATCGCGTGGCGCATATCTGGCGCGCCCATATGGGCCATAACCGCTCCATCGTTAAACCCGACCATCGCATGAACGATGGATTCCGGATGCACAATCACTTCGATCATATCCGGGGATATTCCGAAGAATTCGCGTGTTTCGATCACCTCGAGCGCCTTGTTAAACATCGAAGCGCTATCAATCGTGATCCGCTGCCCCATATTCCAGTTCGGGTGGCTCGATGCCTGCTCAACCGTGGCCGAGGCCAATTTGCTCAGTGGCCAATCCCGGAAGGCGCCGCCGCTGGCAGTGATGATGATACGCTCGACCGATGCCATATCTTCACCGACCAGAGCCTGAAAAACGGCAGAATGTTCGCTGTCCACCGGTAGCAATCGGGCATTGTGCTTTCGGGCAGTATCCAGAACCAAAGAACCCGCGCAGACAAGCGTTTCTTTATTCGCCAAAGCCAGCGTCGCGCCCTGTTCAAGCGCCGTCAGCCCTGGTTGCAACCCCGCAGCCCCAACGATGGCAGACATGACCCAGTCAGCCGGTCGCGCCGCAGCTTCGGCCAGAGCATTCGCCCCGGCGGCGACCTCGACATCAGAACCGGCCAAGGCCACTCGCAGGTCCTCAAGCCGGTCTGGATGGGCTGTAATCGCGATATCCGCCTTCAAACGTTTGGCGTCACGCGCAAGTTGTTCGATATTGGCTCCACCGGTCAGGGCGACAACATCATACGCTGATGGATTTCGGTCAATCAGATCTATCGTGTTTTGCCCGATAGAACCCGTCGCGCCAAAAACAGAGATTTTGCGCATCACATGGCTCCGGGGGAATAAATCAACCCCACAAGCAGAACGAACAGAGCGGCCCCCATCATCCCATCGAATCGATCAAGGAAGCCGCCATGGCCGGGAATCAGGTTCGAACTGTCCTTGACGCCGAATTTTCGTTTGGCCGCGCTTTCGACAATATCGCCGGCCTGGCTGGCCATTGACGCCAGAACCGAGATCACGATGAACCAAGTTCCGAAGCCGCCGTAAGCCGCAAAGGCTAAGCCAACAATGGCAGCCGCTACCCAGCCTCCTGCTGTTCCCGACCACGTCTTTTTCGGGCTGACTCGTGGCCAGAATTTTGGTCCACCCAATGCCTTTCCGACAAAATATCCGGCGACATCCGTGGCGACGACGACCGATATCAGCCAGACCATCCAGACAAATCCCATATTCGTCCGGATTGAGATAAAGCCCAGTCCCGCGGCAGCGATCCACAGCGCGAAGAGAGTATAGATACCCCGGTACCGGCTGACCTGCCCTGCCCCGACCAGCGCCGGAGCAAGCAAGAAGGGAAGTTTATAGAGTGCCGGAAGATGGTAACTCAGCACCACCGCAAAACCGGTCAATATGGCAAGCTGGATCGCAACAGCTTTCCTGCCCGGGTCGATCATACGGACCAGTTCCCAGGTCATCAGCCCGCAAGCAATGGAAATGAAAGCTTCGAACCACAGACCGCCCAGCCAGACCTCGACAGCGCCAACGGCAACAAGGACTCCCGCCGACAATACGCGGGCAGTCAGGTCGGACCAGCGCCCGTCACTCATGCCGGTACAGCTCCGAACCGTCGGTCGCGGCTGCCATAGCTCAGACACAGGCGCTCAAGCTCAGCCGCAGTGAAATCTGGCCAGAGCGTGTCGATGAATTCGTATTCCGAATAGGCGGATTGCCATAGCAGAAAATTGGAAATTCGCGCCTCGCCGCTGGTTCGGATCACCAGATCAGGATCAGGAAGAACATGTGTGTCCAGATATTTCGGCAGCGTTTCTTCGTCTACATCATCAGGATGCAATCGCCCGTCAGCGACATCCTGTGCCAGACGTTTGGTAGCCCGCGCGACTTCATCCCGACCGCCATAGTTCAACGCAATGGTCAGGTGAACCAGATCATTTCCCTCGGTCTCGGCCTCAAGCGTATCCATCAATTCGATCAGTTTGGCATCCAACCTGACCCTGTCTCCGATGAAACGCACCCGAACACCCGAGTCTCGGAGCGTCCGGGTTTCCTTGATAATATAGCGCCGAAACAAGCTCATCAGACCGGCAACTTCGACCTGAGTGCGTTTCCAGTTCTCGGTCGAAAACGCAAAAACAGTCAGATACTTAATACCAAGCCTTGGGCAGGCCTCGACCACATCGCGCACACGTCTTGCCCCGGCGTGGTGGCCAAACAGGCGAGGTCGCCCGCGGGCCTGCGCCCAGCGACCATTGCCATCCATGATGATCGCGACATGCTGGGGCCCTCTTTCGGGCATGGTATGCGAGGAAGAGGGCATCACCCGGTCTCAGACCTGCATGATTTCTGCCTGCTTGGTCTCAAGCGCGGCATCTACTACCTTGATCATCTGATCGGTTAGATCCTGCACTTCGCTTTCCCAGAACTTCTGGTCATCTTCGGACATACCGTCGGCCTTGGCCTTCTTGATCTGATCCATCCCGTCGCGGCGCACATTGCGGATCGAAACGCGCGCGTGTTCGGCATATTGTCCGGCGACTTTGCCCAACTCGCGACGGCGTTCTTCGTTCAGTTCCGGGATCGGTAGCATGATGATCGTTCCGTTAAGCTGAGGGTTGATGCCCAGCCCACTTTCGCGGATCGCTTTTTCCACTTTGCCGACCAGCCCTTTATCCCAGACATTGACCGTTACCATACGCGGCTCGGGCACATTTACCGTTCCCACCTGGTTGATCGGCGTCATCGAACCATAGGCATCGACCATCACCGGCTCGAGCATCGAGGCCGAGGCGCGCCCGGTGCGCAGCGATGCAAATTCGGTTCTGAGGTTTGACATTGCGCCGTCCATGCGGCGTTTCAGGTCGTCTGTGTCCAGTTCGAAATCGTCAGACATTCTGCTCACTCCCCGTCTTCAGGTACTGTTTGCATGGCTCATAAGCCATTCAATTTGGGATGTATAGCAATGATGGTCCGTATTTACGCCATTGACCAGAGGTGTTTGCCGGAATTCCGCGAACCTGCAGCCACAAAATTAACCGACCGCAAATCAATGCGGTCGGTCAGACATATTCATTCCGGATCAGGCGTTTACGTCTACGACAACACGACCTTTTACCTGACCTTGCAGGATATCCGCCCCTAATTGGGGCAGATCGCTCAGCTTTGCGGGATGGATCATCGCCTCAAGCTTGTCCATCGGAAGGTCGGTTGCTATCCGCTGCCAGGCCCGCAGCCGATTTTCATAAGGCTGCATCACGCTGTCGATCCCCAAGAGGTTCACACCGCGTAAAAGGAACGGGATAACAGTTGCCGGAAGGCCCGCGCCGCCAGCCAACCCCACGGCCGAGACCGAGGCACCGTATTTCATCTGCCCCAGAACGCGTGCCAGCATTGCGCCGCCAACTGCGTCCACACAGCCAGACCATGCCTCGCTTTCCAAGGGGCGCTTAGTTGTCTCGTTCAACTCTTCGCGTGGCACAATGGTCGTGGCGCCCAAAGACTTCAGGTAATCGCTGGTTTCCGGCCGTCCGGTGACGGCTGCCACTTCGTATCCCAAATTGGCAAGAATCGCCGTCGCGACCGAGCCGACACCACCTGCCGCGCCCGTGACCAAGACCGGACCGTGCCCCGGTTTCAGCCCATGATCCTCAAGCGCCATAACCGCCAGCATCGCGGTGAACCCAGCGGTTCCGACGGCCATCGCCTGGCGGGGCTCCAACCCATCGGGCAGCGGAACCAACCAATCGGCACGGGCATTGGCTTTTTGTGAGTACCCACCCCAATGCGCCTCACCGACACGCCAACCGGTCAGGACCACTTTGTCACCCGGTTTATATCGCTCATCCGAAGACGACTCGACCGTCCCCGCATAGTCGATGCCAGGAACATGCGGATAGCTGCGTACCAGCCCCCCGCCTTTGGGCGACAGGCAAAGACCATCCTTATAATTTACCGTTGAATACTGAACCGCCACGGTAACCTCACCCTGCGGCAGATCCCCTTCCGAAAGCTGTTGAACCGAGGGGCTGGCCAGCCCGCTTTCCTCGTCTTTTTCCATCACCAGTGCGTTGAACATCAAAATGTCCTCCTGTTTTGGACGTCAGAGTACAGCCCCGACCCCGTGTAATAACCTGTTTCTGAACCCGATACGCCGCTTGCGATCAGATCCAGAACTTTTCCCGTACAGTCGCCTCACGCATACCGTCGGGCGTTTCGACCTCAACCCTTGTACCCGCATCCCAATGGCTGAGTTTGAGCATCCCAATGGAAACATTGGTGTTGAAATCCGGAGACCAAGCGGCAGAAGTGATTTGACCGACCCGTTTCCCCTGCGCGTAAACCGACCATGGAGCAACGCAGGCACCAACGGCCGGCCCAGCGATTTCAATCGGACGGATTTGCTGGATCGGCCCTTCTTTCGCGACCCGCAACAATGCGTCCCGGCCAATGCAGCCGATTGCGGTATGCGTGTTACAGAATTTGCCCAAACCACATTCATGCGGGGTGTTGTCGTCGGTCATATCGTTTCCGTAGGACAGCAACCCAGCCTCAATGCGTTCGATCAGGTTGGGACAACCCGCCCGCACGTTCAAATCCTCACCGGCCGAAAACAGCGCATTCCACAGCGTCATTCCGATATCGCTGCCCTCGACATAAATCTCGAACCCGCCCTGCTTTGAATACCCGGACCTGGCGATGGCCAGATCGCGGCCCGCAAATTCGAACATGTCGAATTTGAAGAACCGGATGTCTTTGACGCGCTCGCCGAATACGCGGGACATCAGCTCATCCGCCATGGGCCCTTGTATGGCCAGGGGTGAGACGTCGGGCTCATCCACTAGAACATCCAACCGATAGCCGTTCGCGATTCCTTTGACCCATAACAACAAATCGCTATCCGCGATTGAGATCCACCAGCGGTCCTCGGACAGTTTCACCGCAACCGGATCATTCAGCATGCCACCGGTCTCATCAACGATAGGGACGTAATAGCATTGGCCGGGCAACATGCCTCTCAAATCGCGTGGCGTCAGCATTTGCATAAGGCGTGCCGCGTCGGGACCTCTGAGTTCGACCTGTCGCTCACACGAGACATCCCAGACCTGCACATGCTTTTTCAAGTGCCGGTAATCAGCCTCGACGCTGTCGAATACAGTTGGCAATAGCATCCGGTTATAAACCGTGAATGCCTTTACGCCTGCGGCTTCGACCCCTTCAGAAAAAGGTGTGCGCCGCAACCGGCGAGAGAAGGAAATATTGGCCACTTAAGCCTCCTCGGGCATAATGCCAGATCACAATTCGAAGCCTGCGGTCCCGTCAGAATCTGGTGCAACAGGCCGCGATGGCGTGTCTGGCGATTGAAAATTAGGATCACGTATTGCACGTAATCCTTTGTGATTTCGTATTATTTCGGCCCTTGCCAATCGATTGGGCAGATTTCGGCGGATTTTCCACCGAAATCCCAGACCCGACCGTAATCGCGGACCTTGGATTTGGTGCCGCGCGCCACGATAATGTCCGGTCCCATCCAGTATTTCGAGTTTGAGACCATCACAGGATGCTCGGGGTCTTTGCCCGCCAACATCTCGATTTCGCCCTGGATTTTCCGACCAATCATGATGCGGCGCTTGGTCCCGTCGCGTTCGATCTGAACCGGAGCACGTTCGGCCCCGATAATTTCGCTGACCAGCATGGTAAACAAGCCGGTCGTGCCCCCGGCCTGACCGCTGAATATCTGGAGCAACCCGTTATAGGCCTTACCGCTGGCCCGTTCGTCGACATAGGCGGCAACTTTCCACTGCCCCTCACCCATGCGACCCGGAATATCGACCAGAAGGCCAACATTGAGGCCCGACAGGTCCTCGCCCTCGAAATGGCCTTCATCGATGACAATTCCCATCCAGGCATGACAATGACCCTCGGTCGGAGGATGCGCGCCCAGCGATACGACACAGGGGCAGAACAGATCGCACGAGCAGTTAAGGATCAGCTCTCCCTTGATCGCCCAATTCGTCGGGCTCATCTCACGCCGCTTGGGGTTGGGCATGCGGCTGTCGATACGTTGGCTGATCGGCAGGCGATCTGCCTCTGGTTTTTTGTTCTTAGCCAATAGCTTATCCTCCATAGATAAAGGGGTACACGAGCAAGGCACAGCCGCCCGCGATAAGAGCAAATCCCAGCGGTCGTGTAATCACGTGACCGATCTGGGGTAGTTTTTCGAGAACCATGAAAAATGTCGCCAGACCCATCCACAGCAGACTCATGACGCCGCCCACAAAGCCGAGCGCCATAAAGCCCCAGCAGCATCCGACGCAGAACGCACCAAGGCCAAGCCCCATGCGAAAACCGCCTGAAAAACCGGTTTTCCAATGGCCGAGAAAATAGGTCATTGGGGCATGGCAGACCCCATGGCACAGCTCTTTGGCGCGGGTGAATTGAAAGGCGCCGACGGCGATCATCAACCCGCCCGCAACAAGCCCGGATTTCGCAATGCCCAGCATGTCGACAACGCCGCCAAACAGCAGAACCAGTTGCACCCCGGTAATGAGCGCGGCAAACCCGACCCAGACCACGAAATAACCCACCAAGACACCAATCCAGCCGGACCGCGTCCCGTTTGCACTGCGGATCAGATCATCATAGCTGCGCAAAGTTGGAATAATGGTCGGCAACATCATCGCAGCCATCATGATGGCCCACATCCAAAACAGCGGGCCGAACTCTGCCATGGGCATATACATGTCCATCCTGGGATCCATGGCGCGCATCGCCTGCCCCATTGCTCCGGGACGACCGATCCAGTCCAGATCCATGGCGCGGTTCATCACGAACATCATCCACCACGCCCACAGGATCAGAGCGTAGAATCCCAACCAAAATCCATTTCGTAGAACCGCGCGATTCACTTGTCCCTCCCGACTCAGTCCTTGCAATTCAAATGTCAGACTTTTAAATGTCAGACAAATGAAATTTTGCCTGCGGTCCTGCTCAAAATGAAAATCGACCCCAAGAAACCCGCTGATCTTTCGGTTCAGATCGCCCAATCAATCCGCGATGCAATCATTTCAGGTCGGTTGATTGTCGATGAACGCCTGCCTTCTGAGGCGGAGCTGTCCGACCAGTTTCAGGTGTCCCGACCAACCGTGCGTGAGGCCCTTAAACGCCTTGCGGCACAGTCCCTGATCCGCACCCAACGTGGCGCGACGGGCGGAGCATTTGTCAACCGGCTGAGCTATCAGGATGCGTATTCCCAACAGATCACCACATCCACGTTGCTGCTGTCCATGAATGCGGTCAGTTTTGAAACGGCTTGCGAGGCTCGGTATTCGCTGGAACGCGCCTGCGCTACTTTGTCAGCCGAACGCAGGACGGCGGATCATCTGGCGACGATGCGTGCCGAGATATTTCGGCAGGCTCAACCCGGGCTGACAGACGAAGCCTTTTGCGCCTCGGATGTGACCTTTCACCGGGCATTGGTCGATGGGGCCGGCAATCCGGTGTTGTCCTATCAACTGGCCGGCGCCGTCGAGGCGATGCAGCCTTTGATGAACATGATCACGTTTACGGCGCGGTCCCGAGAAGAGATCATCGTGTTGCACAACCAGATTGCCGATGCTTTGGATCGGCGGGACGCTGCTGCGGTAGATTCAGCACTGGTGGATCTCGAAGCTTATACCCGTAAGCTTGCCCTGGACGTTGCCAAACAGCGGCGCAAACCAACCGAATGAGGGTACAATGACGTCGATTTTGAATGCTGCAGCGGCGGTTCTGACAATCGGTTTCGGCCTCTTTGGGTTTCTCGCGCCCGCCTGGACCGCGGCCTCGCTGGATCTGGCACCCACGAACAGCACGATGGGTCTAAGCGAAATGCGAGCTTCGGTCGGTGGACTTTTTGTTGTCACCGGAATTGCGGTCATTTGGCTGAACACTCCCATGGCCTATGCGATGTTGGGCGTTGTTTATGCCGGCGCAGCCTTGGGCCGGTTTGTTTCCGTCATTCTGGATCACCCCCCTTTGATCAAAGCGATGACATTTGGGGGAATCGAGCTGATATTGGCGCTGTGGCTGATCCTGGCAAACATTAACCGACCAAGCTAAGGCGTTATTATATAATCCGTCTTTTCGTTGAAGTATGGGGTTTGCTTTCCCCTTGTGGCTCACCTATATAAGGGATGTCCTTCGGGACTATGGACATAAACGCGCTCGTAATAAGCGGATCGGACCCGGGGGCGGTACCCGGCGGCTCCACCAATATCCTTCATTTGAGGATCGCGGGGCCGAAATAGGATCGACGAACGTCTAAAGGGGTTAGCTTTGTCTCGGCGGGGTGCCACCGTACCGGCCCAAACAGTACAATTGCAAATGACAATCGTGCTCCGGTTGCAGTTGCTGCGTAAGCAGTAGCAAGACCGAAACTTAAGCCCTTGCGCCTAGCAGCGTAAGGCGGGGTTCGCAGGTACCTGGCAACAGAAACCTGCATTTTCCCTTAAATGTCTGCTGTTTAACCCTGTCTGTGTTCACGTTCAGAGTTTGTTCACTCATTCGCGTCATGCTCGGCCCGTGAGGAAAAGGAGAGCTGGGATGTCACACGCAGATATACTCAGAGAATGGTATTCAGAGGTTTGGGAAAACGGAAATACCGATGCGATTGATCGGTATTTCGCGCCGGAAACGACAGCCGAAGGACTGATTCCGGAAATGCAGGTGGGGGCCGATGATTTTCGGGATCTGGTCATGGCGTTTCGCCACATTCTGGGCGATATCCATGTTGAGCTGCCCAAAATCATCGAAAATGGCGATTGGGTATCGGCGATATTGCAGGTCAGCACAACACGCGCCGATAACGGCGCACCACTGCAGGCCTCTGGCAGTATGATTGGCCGCATTAAAGAAGGTCGTATTGTCGAGGCGTATAACCAGTTTGACTTCATTTCCTTATTTGAACAGCTTGGTCAGTTTCCCAAGGACACCCTGCCCGTATGCATGACTGGTCAACGGCTGGACTGGGCCTAGGAAATGAGCTCGCAATCTTGACCCCGACTGGTTTGTCGCGGTAGCAAAGCCTATGGGGTAAGATTGCGAACGCCCCGTGAGGCGACAGCCCAAGTTTCGCATGTATCCGTCGATCACAGGAGACATGCCATGCCTGCGCCTAATGCTATAACATCGAAACAACTGTTACGTCTGATCGGAACGTCCCGGGCGCCTGTTCTAGTGGACATCTGCACTGACACCGATTTTGAACAGGACCCTTATCTGATACCGGGCTCGGTTCGTCATCCGGCGAAGGATCTGGATGGGCTGAAGGGGCTCATCGCTAACCGCCCCTGCATCATCATTTGCCAAAAGGGCAAAAAGCTGAGCCAGGCCGTCGTTTCCTGGCTGAGGAGTGAAGGCGTGGCCGCTGAGTATCTGGAAGGCGGCATGTATGCTTGGCGCGAGACGCCCGATGCACCGCGCATCCCATTTGCAGATATACCAGCGTCTCCTTCACTCTGGGTAACGCGCCATCGGCCTAAGATTGATCGCATTGCTTGCCCCTGGTTGATCCGGCGTTTCATCGACCCCAACGCACGTTTTCTGTTTGTTGCCCCATCCGAAGTGGCAAAGGTATCCGAAGTCTTTAACGCCACCCCGTTCGATGTTGAGGGCGTCCGCTGGAGCCATCGTGGGGATAACTGCACATTTGATGCTTTGGTAAAAGATTTCCAGCTTGCTACGCCCGCAATGAACAGGCTTGCGACAGTTGTCCGGGCCGCGGATACGAACAGGCATGATCTGGCGCCCGAAGCAGCCGGGCTTCTTGCGGTCTCGGTGGGGCTATCGCGCCTATATAAAGACGACCATCAGGCCATCGAGGCCGGGATGCATCTGTACGATGCCTTGTATCTCTGGGCCCGCGACGGGTTTGTTGAGAAACATGATTGGCCGGCAGTCGAGAAATGAGCACACCAACATATCCTGAACTCATCCGAGTGTTCGGCCGCATTGGATTGCTGTCCTTCGGCGGCCCGGCAGCCCAGATATCATTGATGCATCAGGAACTCGTCGAAAGGCGTCCCTGGCTGGACGAAGAAACCTATCTTCGGGCTCTGTCGCTGTGCATGTTGCTGCCCGGCCCCGAGGCGATGCAGCTTGCAACCTATTCCGGCTGGCGTCTGCGCGGCGTCTCGGGCGGTATGATCGCAGGCAGCCTGTTTGTTCTGCCCGGTGCGATCATTATCTCAGCATTGGTGGCACTATACGCGGCCTATGGCGCGCTTCCTCTGGTGCAGGCCGCGTTTCTCGGCGTCAAAGCTACGGTGATCATCATCGTGCTACAGGCCCTGCGAAACCTGTCCCGCAAAGCGCTGTCGGACGTCTCATATCGTGCGATCTCGGGCCTCGCGTTTCTGGCAATCTTTCTGTTCGACCTCCCCTTCCCCGCGATCATCGCGGCGGCAGCCCTTTGGGGGTATCTGAGCTTCAACGGCGTCGCCGCCCGACCGGTCGACACCCCCACCCCGCGCCTAAGCGAAGTGCTGCGGAACGCGTCGATCTGGTTGGTTCTGTGGCTTGGCCCGTTGTGGCTGTTAAGTCTTTCTGGTCAGAAACTTCTCAGCGATCTTGGCTGGTTCTTTGCCCGCCTCGCAGTTGTGACATTTGGCGGGGCCTACGCTGTTCTAGCCTACATGACGCAGACCGTTGTGGATCAGTATAACTGGATATCCACAGATCAGATGATCGACGCGCTTGGTCTGGCGGAAACGACACCGGGGCCTTTGATTTTGGTAACACAATTTGTCGCTATGCTGACCGGTCAGATCTCGGGCGGATCGATGCTGGCCATCGCCGCAGGTATCGTTGCACTTTGGGCAACATTCGTTCCCTGCTTTCTGTGGATATTCCTCACAGCCCCCTATCTTGACCACATCGCTGCGCGGCCCCGGTTATCGGCGGCCCTGCAAGGTATTACCTCTGCTGTGGTTGGGGTGATTCTCAACCTATCCGTGTGGTTTGCCCTGAATGTGCTGTTTTCAGAACTGCCAAATAAAACCTTTGGACCAATCAGCCTGCCCTGGCCTGAATTGACCTCATTGGATGTGAAAGCTGCTGTGCTGACTGTCTTCGCCGGAGCGTTGATTTTTAAACTTAAATTCGGCATGGCGCTTACGCTAATGGTTATGCTAGCTGCTGGCACCGGCCTGTTTTTTCTCTGAACAGTCAGCGTGTAACCGGCCTTTCGTTTCCAAAGGAATCCCTTATGCTTAGGGAAGCCACTTTTGAGGATGACACATGTCGCAAGACATCGACTATGGGAACCTGATGCACACCGCCATGCGCGGGTTGATCAAGACGGTTCTGACCAGCGTTTCAGAAAATGGCCTGCCGGGTGCGCACCACTTTTTCATTACGTTTGATACCAGGTGTGACGGCGTGGAAATTGCCGACTGGCTGCATGATCGTTATCCGGAAGAGATGACTGTCGTGATGCAGCATTGGTTCGAAAATCTTGAGGTCGGCGAAAGCGGATTTGCCATCACGCTCAACTTTGGCGACGCGCCGGAACCTTTGTACATTCCCTATGCCTCGATCAAAACATTTGTCGACCCCTCTGTGGAATTTGGCCTGCGTTTTGAAAGCCCGGATGAAGAGGATGACTTTGATCCGATGGACGATGAGATAATCGAGGTCGAAGAAGAACCGCAACAGCATGACGCTGATGTCGTGTCGCTGGACAGCTTCAGAAAATAGTATATGCGCTGGAAAGCCTCGCGGTTCGCGGGGCTTACTCTTTCGTCAGGAACGTCTCTACGGAACGTGATTTGGTACCGTTGCGGAAACGGGAAAATGACAGGTTCAGACCGCCTTCTGCCAACGTTCTGTCATATTGCTGCAGCTCATAGCCGCCATTTTCTGCAATGAACAACGAAAACACGGTCAGAGTTTGACCCTCAATCCGGCCCCAGACGAACGGTTCCCCCTGCATCGGGTCAAGCGGAACTTCATGGCCGAATACATTGCGCTTCATGGCCGCGGAAAAGATGTCCGATCTGTCCGAGGTCTGAAAATCAATCGAGAATGCCTGTTCCTTGACGCGGCCATTCAGTTTGTAAGTTGTCGTCTTCCAACTAACATTGAACCCGTTCTTCAATTCCTGGATTGACACACTCATATCACGAGGTGTTTCGGTCCCGTTTGCATCGACAACATTGGCAGACCCAACGTAGCTGCCAACAAAGGGCTCAATATCTGCCGCATGAAGCGGATTTACCGCCAAGGAGGCCCACAGAACGGTGGCAAAGGAATAGATAATGAATTTCAGGCAAGTGGTCGGGTGATTCAGACGCATTGCGGCCTCCGGCGTGCTCTGACTCTATAGTAGCTCACCCACCGGCGCGTACAATGGCGGTGATGGCGATTGCGACGAGAAAAATGACGCAGCTCTGCGCCTATACCTTTGTCAGGCATAAGTTTATGGTGCGCGCAACTGGCCGATTGCACCGCGACGCTGCTGACTGTAATTGGCATGCAATGGTATACATGACGGAGTGACCGATGTCTCAAACCCGCACCGAATCCGACAGCTTTGGCCCGCTGGAGGTTCCCGCAGACAAATACTGGGGTGCACAGACCCAGCGTTCGATTATGAACTTCCCGATCGGATGGGAAAAACAGCCTGTGGCCATCGTGCGGGCATTGGGTGTGATCAAAAAAGCCTGCGCCATGCAGAACAAGTCGACAGGGAAACTGGACGCGCGGATTGCGGATGCGGTGATTCAGGCCGCGGGTGAGGTTTTTGAAGGTAAGTTCGATGACAACTTTCCGCTGGTCGTCTGGCAAACAGGATCCGGCACCCAGTCGAACATGAACTCTAACGAGGTTATTGCGAACCGGGCTATCGAAATCCTGGGTGGTACAATCGGCACAAAAGACCCGGTTCATCCGAACGATCATTGCAACATGGGCCAGTCCTCGAACGACACGTTCCCGACAGCCATGCATATCGCCACAGGTATGAGCGTTCGGGACGTTCTGCTGCCGGGTCTGGAAAAGCTGGCCTCGGGGCTGGAGCAGAAGGCCGAAGAATTCAAAGACATCATCAAGATCGGCCGGACCCATACGCAGGATGCCACGCCGCTGACACTGGGTCAGGAATTTGGCGGCTACGCCCATCAAATTCGTCAGGGTATCGCACGGGTCAACGCCGCGATGCCTGGAATTTACGAGCTTGCCCAGGGCGGAACTGCTGTTGGTACTGGCCTAAACACTCAATCCGGGTGGAGCGAAGCGGTCGCTGCGAATATGGCAGATATCACCGGCCTGCCCTTTGTTACCGCTCCGAATAAGTTCGAGGCGCTCGCCGCCCATGATGCGATGGTTTTCCTATCGGGTGCTTTGGCGACCATTGCTGGCAGCTGTTATAAAATTGCAAATGATATCAGACTTTTGGGATCTGGACCGCGTTCCGGTCTGGGCGAATTGATCCTGCCTGAGAATGAGCCCGGATCGTCCATCATGCCAGGCAAGGTAAACCCAACACAAGCCGAAGCACTGACACAGGTCGCAGCACACGTCATGGGCAACGATGCCGCCACAAAATTCGCCGGCAGCCAGGGGCATTTCGAACTGAACGTCTATAACCCTATGATGTCCTACAATCTTTTGCAGTCGATCCAGTTGCTTGGTGATGCCACAGACAGCTTTACCGAGCGGATGTTGCTAGGCATTCAGGCCAACGAACCACGCATCGAAAAACTGATGAAGGAATCGCTGATGCTGGTCACCGCGCTGGCGCCAACCATTGGGTACGACAACGCAACGACTGTTGCCAAGACCGCGCATAAAAACGGCACCACCCTTAAGGAAGAGGCCATCGCGCTTGGCTTTGTCGACGCCGAAACCTTTGACGCGGTTGTGCGCCCCGAACAAATGATTGGACCCAAGGACTGATGGCAAAGCCGGTCAATCTGAACCGGTACAGAAAAGACAAGGCGCGGGCCGAGAAAAAGGCCCGCGCGGACCAAAACGCCGTGTCATTCGGGCGCAACAAAGCCGAGAAAGACGCCAGCAAAAAGCATCTGGATAAGTCGCGGCGCGATCTGGACGGACATGAGATCGACAAATGAGCGGACGTCCCATCAAACGCTCATTGACGCTTAAGGGCCATCGAACCTCGGTATCTCTTGAGGACGAGTTTTGGAAAGCCTTTCGTGCCATTGCAGCTGATAAGGATATGGCAATCAATGCCTTAGCTGCGGAAATTGATTTTAACCGTGACCCTGAGGTCGGATTGGCTTCGGCAATACGCGTTTATATTCTGAACTGGTATCGCGGCTGACTTTCCGTTCTTGATTTGGCCTCTGGAAAATGCCTATGCTCATACCAGAACAAAAAGGGAACTTAGTGATGAGCGAAACAGTTACCGGCCCAGACGGTCAACCGCGTTGTGCATGGTGTCAGTCTGCGCCAGAGTTTTTCGACTATCACGACAATGAATGGGGCTATCCGGTCAGCGACGATCAGCGTTTGTTTGAGAAGCTGTGCCTTGAAAGCTTTCAGTCCGGCCTCAGCTGGCGCACCATTCTTTCCAAACGCGAGAACTTTCGAAAAGCATTTAAACATTTTGATTACAACGCAATAGCGAAGTTTGATGAGGCCGATGTCACCCGTCTTTTGCTGGATGCAGGCATTGTCAGGCATCGCGGAAAGATCGAAGCAGTCATCAACAACGCCCGGCGCGCCCAGGAGCTGGTGGCAGCTGAGGGGTCGATTGCAGCTTATGTCTGGCGCTATGAGGCCAGTTCACCGCCAGCGCCACAAACAGCCTCAACTTCGGCTGAATCTATTGCCATGTCCAAAGACCTTAAAAAGCGGGGATGGAAGTTTGTGGGCCCGACCACGGTTTTTGCATTCATGCAGGCCATGGGTCTTGTAAACGATCATGCGACCGAGTGCTCTATGCGGGCAAAAGCGGCGCAGATGCGCCGCGATTTCACTAAACCGGAATAGCGCAGCTTAGGCAGAGGCGCGAGAAATCTTATCGATATTGCTGCCTAGGGCCGTGTTGAATTCGGCATCTGACTGCTTTTTCGACAGTCCTTCGGTCAGCGCACGAGAGAAAGACGCAATCATCTTGCTATTCTGCGCCAGCAGATCACAGGCTTGTTCGGTCGAATATCCGCCGGACAGGGCTACGACCCGCAAAACTCTGGGGTGGTCAGCCAGATCGTCATACAGATTAGCCTGGCTGGGGATGGTAAGCTTAAGCATGACATCCTGACCATCATCCAACTGATCTAGGTTCTGCAAGATTTCCGATTTTAGAATTGCTTCAGCTTCGGCTTTGGTGGTCGAGTTGATGTTCACCTCGGGCTCGACAATCGGAACCAACCCGGCGGCAACGACTTCACGCGCCACATCGAACTGCTGCGCGACAACGTTTGCGATGCCTTTGGCGTTGGCCTCATGGATCACGGAACGTTCCTTAGTGCCGAAAACGCCTTCGGCTTTAGCCAAAGTATCGGCCAGACCGGGGATCGGTTTCATGACCTGAACGCCATCGGCCTCATCCTCGAGGCCCTTGTCGATCTTCAGAAACGGAACAATGCCTTTTACGTTCCAAAGAAAATCTGCGACTTTACGGCCATCAATCTCTTCGCCGAGCGTGCGTTCGAACAGGATCGCGCCGATGACTTTGTCGTTTGTGAAGCCATCCGCCAGAATGATACGCGCGCGCATCTTCTGGATTTCGCCGAACATCTCTGCGTCCGAGCCGTATTCTGACGCGTCTACCCCATAAAGCGCCAGCGCCTTGGGGGTCGAGCCGCCACTTTGGTCCAGTGCTGCAATAAAACCGGCACCGTTGGACATCTGCTCGCGCTGTTGTGTTTTGGACATATGACTTTCCCGTTCGAAATGATTCCGCGTTTTTCAACCGCATACAGCATGGAGCATGCCGATGGTAGTTTGTTAGCGCTCAACCAGGCGCAACCAAATTCCATCTTTGGATCTGACGGTCAGATGAGCCACCGGAACCGGCTCTGGCATGTCCGAGATTTCGAACCTGAACTTCCGCAGTAGTGACGACAGCAATAACGGACCTTCGACCATTGCAAAACCGGCACCGATGCAAATGCGCGACCCGGCCGAGAATGGGATGAAAGCCTCTCTGGGACAACTTTCCTCATTGCCCTTAGCCCAGCGGGACGGGTCGAACCCGTCGGGGTCTGCCCACAGACGTTCGTGCCGATGCAGGTGCCATGGGCTGATGACTATCTGCGAGCCTGGTTTAATCGCCCGGCCCCTGAAGTTTTCGCGGCATGTGGCCTCTCGCACCATCATCGGGACCGGAGGGTACAGGCGCAGCGTTTCGCGAAACACGTCGCGGCTGAGCTTCAACAGCGATACGGAGGTAAAATCGGATAGGTCCAGCCCTTGCGCCTCGGCCGCCAGCTTGTCCTGCCAATCCGGGTGGGTCGCCAAAAGGTACAACGCCCAAGCCAACGCAGAAGCGCTGGTCTCGTGGCCTGCCAGAAAGAAGATCGCCACCTGATCAACCATCTCCTGCGTGTCAAAACACTTGCCGGTCTTGGGATCAGCCGTTGTCATGATCTTTGTTGCCAGATCATGCGGCGCCTGCCCGGCCTCAATCATCCTCGCGCGTTGAGCGGTCATTTCGGTGATCAGCGTCCTGATTTCACGCGCGGTCTTGCGAGTTTTTCTGGAATGTAGCCGCGGCATCCATTTGGGCAGAGGCAGAAATGCCGCCAAATTCAACAGCGGTTGCTCTCTTTGATAGGTTCGGAATTTCTCAAAAACCTGAGACGCAACGCGGTCTTCAATCGGTACAGAAAAAAGCGTTCGAAAGATCACATCCGCGGCGACGTGACTGGTGACCTCTTCGCACTCGATGACAGAACCGGCCTGTCCGCGCAGACGCGCGACGCAGGCCTCTGCCGCCTGAACCATGGCCGGATAGGTATCTTTCAGGCGCCCGCCCTCAAACGCCGGGTCGATAACCCGGCGCTGGCGTTTCCAGTTTTCACCATTGGTCAGAAAGACCGAATTCCCCAGCAACGGCCGCAGACCCTCGCCAATACGGTCTGATTTCGGAAAATCATCGGGGCGTTTTTTCAGGACGGTTTCAACAAGTTCTGGTTGGTTCGTCAGATATGATCGAAAGAACGGCGTCTTAAACTCGGCCATCCATGCGCGGTACAATCGCTGCGGCTGTGCCGAGAGGATGTCCTTGCGAAACAACCTGAAATAGCGCCACAGCGAAACCCTGTCTGACCGCGATGTGGGCTTTGGCGGGGTCATGCTTGCACCGAAACATACTTGGATACAGATCGCACAATCCGGGATCCCGAAGGTTTGCGATCGGCGAACCGATGCCCAAGCGACAGAGGCCCGGCAGTCACGCGGAAATAATCGTACCTGTCCGGGTGATCAAAGGCACAGAGATATTGGAAATGCAGTCTGAAAAACCGCCACCTCAGGGCGCGCCACCGTTCTGCTGACAGCGTTTGCGTAAACGCGGCAGATAACACCAAAGGCCAGCGCTGATCGGCATCCGCGACCCCGCTTACAGCGACAGGATCACACAGAGCGAATGCGCAGCCGTCCCCGGGTGCAGAAATGTCGACCCAAGCCAAGTCTTCGCGTTTCGAAAGAAACCTCAGGTCCGCGCGCAGATCATATGCGTTGGGCAGGAACGAGACCATGGGAACCACCTGCCCCAATGTCAGAAAGGACAGCTCTGGCCCGTCTGTGCCCACCCGTCCGGATCGGATCAGATCGGCCAGAACCGTGACACCCAGATGAGCGCCGGAACTGTGGCCGACGATCAGAACCTCATCCGTCTCATCGGTAAGAGCTGCGGCAATCGCATTTGTGAACTCCGATAGTCGTCCGGTCAATTCAGGAGGTGTTTTACCGCCTGAAGCCGCTGAATAGGCGTAATCGTGCATCAGGTAATAGACGAACAGCTTGTTGTCGATTTTCCGGAACCACAGCATCAGCACATAGGCAACACCAATAGACAGAACCAACGCCACCAAAGACAGGACCGGCGCAAGCAGAACTGTCAATCCGATGACCACAGCCATTGCGACCAAAAGCTGTGCGATCAGCATCACGATCGGATAAAGCGCGGCTATCACCGGACCTTTGCGCAATCGCATCAGGCGCCATAACACGCCGGTCGAGATATAGATCCATGCCGTACGCAGCATCTGCAGATAGGTGGCCACAATCGAGTTCGACATGCTGGAGCGTACGATGTCGGACCAGACCAGCACCTCGACATCTGTGTGAACTTCAGCCCCGTCCTGAACCGAATGGACGTGCCATCCATACAAGCCCTCTCCGGTTTTGGGCGAGACCGAGATTTCATACCCTGAAATAGCCGCCTGTCTTGCGCTTTCACTGCGGTAAAGCTCGCGATAGCGCCGTGGGGGGATCGGGTCATATCCGGGAATATAGAATACCCTACG
Organism: Ruegeria sp. YTSA226; assembly: GCF_059609905.1. Lineage (NCBI taxonomy): Bacteria > Pseudomonadati > Pseudomonadota > Alphaproteobacteria > Rhodobacterales > Roseobacteraceae > Ruegeria > Ruegeria sp. YTSA226. Next base: position 400,494 of record NZ_JBXWMQ010000001.1, on the reverse strand, counting down.
CCGTTTCACCCGAGGCTGATTTGTCTGACTGCTCATGGTCTTACCTTCTGCGACGCAGGTTAGCGCAGCATTACAGCCAAAGTAAGTCAGATAAGAGGGTTACCCAAAGTTTGCCAGCGCGGGGAAGGCTTCCAACAGCCACCAACTGAACTCAGTGAACAGGCCGGTGATCAGCATGATACCAACAAACAGCAACAGGCCACCCATGATCCTCTCGATCAGTGCCATATGGGGCTTTATTCGGTTCATCACCGACATGGATCGGTTCAGGAACATCGCTGCGAGCAGGAAAGGTATGCCAAGACCCGCTGCATAGACGCCCAGCAACAATGTCCCACGTGCGACGGATGCCTCGGAGGCAGCCAGCGACAGGATCGCACCCAGTTGCGGGCCGATACAGGGCGTCCAGCCAAAGGCGAAGGCCAGACCCAGAATATAGGCCCCAAAGACAGACCCGCCGCTGTCTCCGGCTTCGATCCGGGCCTCGCGGTCAAGGAATGGGATGCGGAAAACGTTCAGGAAATGCAGGCCAAAGACTATGACAACCGCGCCTGAAATCTTGGCGAACAGCACCTGGTTCTGCAGCACGAACGCCCCAAACGCAGAGGCTGTGAAGCCAAGCAACAGAAACACCGTGGACAGCCCCATAACAAAGAACAGCGCCGAAAGTGTCGCCTTTCTGCGTGCACGGGCCTCATCCTGCATCTCGTTGATCGTGACGCCACTCATATAGGCGAGATAGGGCGGCACAATCGGCAGCACGCAGGGCGATAAAAAGCTAATCAACCCACCGAGCAATGCGATGAACATGGCGGGCAACAGCCCTGCGTCAATGATATCAATTCCGAACATGTTTCAGCACATATGTCATGAAGTCGCCCGCGTCACGGGGCCATTCGGTCACATCCTCGTGGTTGCACGCTGGACACCGTCTGAAAGTGGAAATATCTCAGGTACATGTCAAACCAAACCGAGACACTGGACGCGTTGGGGCTGCTGTGCCCGCTGCCCGTCCTGAAGGCCCGTAAACGGCTCAAGTCAATGCCCGCGGGAGCGGTCTTGAAAGTGCTGGCTGATGATCCCGCTGCAGTCATTGATGTTCCACATTTCTGCATGGAAAGTGGACATCGCTTGCTGTCACAGGAAGAATCTGATGGGCATCAGGTCTACACCATCCAGAAGTCCGTTTGAGACCTATCAAATAAAAAGGCGGGCTCTGAGGCCCGCCTTTTCAAGTTACTGGCCCAACGACCACCAACCGCGCCGTTTTGGCTTGGCAGGCTCCGATGGCGTTTCCGGTTCATCCGCAACTACTTCCAGCACAGGCTCTGTGACTTCTACTGTTGGTTCCTCAGTGGCTTCAACCGCAACAACCTCTTGAACAGGCTCTGCCGCTTCCGGCGTTTCTTCTTTCGGCACGGCAGTTTCCGAAACCGTTTCCTGTTTCGGTGCTGCTTCGGCTTCGACAGTTTCGATTTCTGCCGGAGCTTCCGTTTCAGATTCGACCTTGGCCTCTGGTTCAGCTTTGACGACCTGTTCGGTTATCGTCTCGGCATCTTCGGCGTCCTTCTTCTTGCGACGCGGAGCCCGGCGGCGTTTAGGCTTGGCAGGCGCTTCTTCCTGCGTCTCTTCCACCGCTTCTACGGCATCTGTTGCAGGCTCTTCCACAGCTTCCTCGGACGCTTCAGCTGTATCTTCATCAGCCTCCTGCCCGTTAGAATCCTGCCCCTCGGCACCACCATTGCCCTTCTTGCGACGACGCCGACGGCGCTTGCGCTTGGGTTTGGTTTCATCTTCAGCCTGCGGCGTTTCTTCCTCGACGGTCTCTTCTTCAGAGGCGTCGACCATTTCCATCAGCGTGGCATCAACCGATACAACCGGCGCACTGGCTTCGGGAACAATCCGGCTGGCGGTCTTGAACTTCTCCATCGAGAAATCAGGGCTTACCAGATGCACATCCCCTTCGATGCGAACCGACAGACCATAGCGCGCCTCAATCTGTGCGATATGCTCGCGCTTTTGGTTCATCAGGAAGTTGGCGATGCTGACCGGGCAGCGCACCAGCACCTCGCGTGAGCGACGGCGCGTGCCTTCTTCCTCGATCTGGCGCAGAATGCTCAGCGCCATGTTGTCATCCGAACGGATCAGGCCGGTACCATGGCAGGCCGGACAAGGCTGTGTCGTTGCCTCCAACATACCGGGACGCAGGCGCTGTCGGCTCATTTCCATCAGACCAAAACCAGATATGCGACCAACCTGGATGCGCGCACGGTCTGTTTTCAGTTTTTCTTTCAGGCGTTTTTCGACAGCGGCGTTGTTCTTCCGCTCGTCCATATCGATAAAATCGATGACGATCAGACCGGCCAAATCACGCAGGCGCAACTGGCGAGCCACCTCTTCGGCGGCCTCAAGGTTGGTCTTCAGGGCCGTTTCCTCGATCGAGCCTTCTTTGGTTGCCCGACCCGAGTTCACGTCGACCGCCACAAGCGCCTCGGTCACGCCGATCACGATATAGCCACCCGATCTCAGCTGTACCGTCGGGTTGAACATCCCCGCCAGATAGCTTTCCACCTGATAGCGCGCGAACAATGGCAGCGCGTCTTCGTACCGCTGCACATTCTTGGCGTGCGACGGCATGATCATTTTCATGAAGTCCTTGGCGATGCGATATCCGCCTTCGCCTTCGACCAGAACCTCGTCGATGTCGCGATTATAGAGATCGCGGATCGACCGTTTGATCAGGTCGCCTTCTTCATAGATCTTCGCAGGCGCGATGGATTTCAACGTCAGCTCGCGGATCTGTTCCCACATACGTTGCAGATATTCGTAATCGCGCTTTATTTCGGATTTGGTGCGTTTCGCCCCGGCGGTCCGAATGATAAGACCCGCCCCTGTCGGGACGTCAATCTCAGCCGCAATTTCCTTAAGCTTTTTGCGATCAGGCGCGTTGGTAATCTTACGGCTGATGCCGCCGCCCCGCGCGGTGTTCGGCATCAAAACACAATATCGGCCAGCAAGTGACAAATAAGTGGTCAGAGCTGCACCTTTGTTGCCACGCTCTTCCTTGACGACCTGCACAAGCAGAACCTGGCGTACTTTGACGACTTCTTGAATCTTGTACCGGCGCGCGCGCGGTTTGCGCGGTGGACGGATGTCTTCGCTGTCATCTTCGTCGGCAACCGACTCAATGGTCTCGTCTTTTGCGGTGGCGTCCGTACGGGTGTTTTCTTCTTCGTCGTCGCCAGCCTCGTCAGGGGCGTCTTCGGCGTTGGCTTCAGCGCTTGTCGCGTCATCCGCGTCCGTCTCAGTCGCGGTGCTTTCCTGCGCCTCGGCTTCTTTGTCCGTGCCGTCCTGATCAGCGCTAGCATCTGATTGGTCGACTTCTTCCGCAGGCGCGTCTTCAGTTTCTGCGGTTGCTTCTTCCGCCTCCGGTTCGTCCGTCGGCTCTTCTACAGGAGTTTCTGCCACATGATCGGCCGGAGATGTTCCTTCTTCTACAGAAGGATCATTGGCCTCATCGCTCTCATCCAGGTCAATCGTTTCCATGCCTGTGGGTTCGGACGAGACTTCGACCGATTCCACTGCATCATCCGATTTGATATCGGCAGCCTTGGCGCGCGAGCGTGAACGGCGTCTTTTGGGCTTGGTTTCCTCAGCCTCATCACGCGCACGCATTGCCTCGGCATAGGCGCGCTCTTCTTCCATCAGAGCTTCGCGATCAGCGACGGGAATCTGATAATAGTCGGGATGAATTTCCGAGAACGCCAGGAATCCGTGGCGATTTCCGCCATAGTCAACAAAAGCTGCCTGCAGCGAGGGTTCGACCCGTGTAACTTTTGCTAGATATATGTTGCCAGCAAGCTGACGTTTGTTTTCGGATTCAAAATCGAATTCCTCGACCTTGTTTCCGTCAACCACCACGACGCGGGTTTCTTCCGCGTGGGTGGCATCGATAAGCATTTTCTTAGCCATGTTTCCTTGGTGCACCGCGCCAAACGCGTTGTCCTAACCCGTCCAGGAGGATGGGTGCTTTTGGGGTGGTGTCTTGTCAGGGCGATTTCAGACGGCGCGCTGCAGGGTCTGGCACTGTGGCCCCCTGCCCGTACACTCAGTCGTTGCGCGCGCGTCATCGCGGTTCTTCTCCGACAGGCGCGAACGACCGCTGCCTGCCCATTTATTCCTTTCGCCCGCTTTTCTGCGGGCTCAGGCGTTCAATCACCCCGGTAAGGGGCACAATCGGTCTGCTTGGCCAGTGTGGGACCTGGTCTCCACCAGTGGCGTAGCAGCGAATCTCAAAGATCGGGACTTTTCGGCGTCAAATCCGCCCAGCCCGTCTGGTTACAATAAAAGCAGTCCTGTGGAAAAGACAATGGGCAAACTGCATTGAAGACCCCGACCACCGGTCGGGATCTCGTTATCCAGCTAAAAACATTACTTGGTATCACCCAAAGGGCCACAAAGGCATCGGCTCAAGCCCGTCACAGGTAATCGGAACGTTGCAGGCCATATTTGGCCATCTTCTCATTCAATGTCCGACGCGGCAGGCAAAGTTCATCCATAACCGAGGCAATCGACCCCTTATGTCGCCGCATGGTATTGTCGATCAGCATCCGCTCGAATGCCTCGACATATTCCTTGAGCGGCTTGCCTTCGGTCGTCATCACGGGCTGCATTTCTTCGTGATCAGACATCAACAGAGACGCGATCGTCCCCGATCCGCGACGGGATTGCAGCACAGCACGTTCCGCGATGTTTATCAGCTGCCGTACGTTTCCGGGCCACGGCGCTTGCAAAAGCTGAGCTGCCTCTTGCGCACTGACCTGAGGTGCATCGCAGCCGTATTCTTCAGCGAATTGCTCGCTCAGCCGTGTGAACAAGGTCAGAATGTCTTCACCGCGCTGACGCAGCGGCGGCATTGTGATCCGCAATGCTGCAAGCCGGTAGAAGAGATCGGGGCGCAGAACGTCCTCGCTGGTTTTCCCAGCTTCCTGCAGGTTAGAAATGGCGACGATGCGGGTTTCGGCAGGTGTGCCCTGATCGTTCATGACACTCAGCAGTTTCGCCTGAAGCGTATCGCTGAGCGCCTCGACATCCTCCAGAACCAGAGTTCCACCCCGGGCTTCCTCAATCGCGGGCAACTGGCTGTCTTCTGGCATCATCGGGCCGAACAGACGCTTTCCCAAGGCCTCTTCTTCGAGGGCAGCACACGAAACCAGAACAAATTTTTTGCCTGCGCGACTGCCAACAGCGTGCAACGCATGTGCAACCAGGGTTTTCCCGGTGCCGGTTTCTCCGTCGATCAGAACATGACCGTCAGCCTGCCCCAGATCCAGAATATCCTCGCGCAAGCGCTCCATCACGGGGCTGGCACCGATGAGCTTGTTCATGATCTGAGTGCCACCGGACAGCTCGCGGCGCAGGGCCCGATTGTCCAGCGTTAACCGGCGGGCATTGCTGGCACGTTTGGCCAGTTCGGACATCCGATCAGGGTTAAACGGCTTTTCCAGGAAATCAAACGCACCCACGCGCATGGCCTCAACCGCCATTGGCACGTCACCGTGGCCTGTGATCATGATCACCGGCAAGGTGCTGTCCGCGCCCATCAGCTTTTTCAACAGCTGGATACCGTCCATACCAGGCATCTTGATGTCCGATATGACGATACCCGGATAATCCGGACCCAGAACTTTCAGTGCATCCTCGGCACTGGAAAAGGTTTCAGTGTCATATCCCGACAGTGCCAGCCATTGGCTGATCGACTGGCGCATGTCCTGTTCGTCATCAACAATGGCGATTTTCATGGCCTGTGCCATATTCATTCCTCGTTATTCAGCGGCCTCAAGGCCATCGCTTCCAAGTATCGGCAGTTGCATCTCAAACACCGCGCCACCGTACTGGCTGTTGCGCGCGGTCAGCCGTCCCCCATGGTCGTTCACGATACCGGATGAGATGGCAAGCCCCAGACCAACTCCATCGCCGGGTTGTTTGGTCGTGTAGAACGGCTCAAACAGGTTTTCGATGTCTTCAATCCCATAGCCATTATCGCGTACAGTCAGCACCGCCTGGTCACCCGCGGCCAGTATGATTTCAACATCCGGTTCCGATACAGACTTGGTGGCGTCCAAGGCATTACGCAAGAGGTTCACCATCACCTGTTCGATCCGCATGCGGTCGCCCATGACCAGTACGGTTTCTTCCGGTAGTATCTGCGTAATCTTGACGTGCCTCTGACGCAGTTGCGGCTCCATCATGGAGAGGGACGAAGCGAGCGCTTCGCCAAGGTTAACTGGTGAAAACGCATCCGCACCCTTGCGGGCATAGGACTTGAGCTGGCGTGTTATTGCGCCCATTCGTTCAATCAGACCGTCGATGCGGCCAAAGCTGGCCAGCGCCTCTTCGGGGCGGTTGCGTCGCAGCAGCAAACGCGCGCCGGCAAGATAGGTCTTCATTGCAGCCAAAGGTTGATTCAGCTCGTGGCTGACGGCCGCAGACATCTCGCCCAGGGCCGCGAGTTTCGAGCTTTGGGCCAGCGTCTGCTCGGCTACTTCCAGCGTCTTTTCAACCCGTTCCCTCTCAGCGATTTCCCGCTGTAGCCTTGCGTTCAATGCGCGAAGCTCTGCCGACTCGCGCTGGAACAAGGCCATTCTGAACGTGGCCCTACGGCTGAGCGCATAGAAGGCAAGCGCCAACAGAATCGCAAAACCCATGATTTCCAATGCAAGAACGCTGTTTACCTTCTCACGGATCGAGGCGTAGGTCGTGAACGAGGTCATGGTCCAGCCGCGGAATGGAATGCGTGTCTCCATGCGGATCACCGCCTCGCCCTGCAAATAGGCGTCGGGGGGCAGAGCCGTCCAATCGGTCGTGGCCCTGATAGCGCGCTGGATGGCACTTTGCGGCGGCTGCCGCAGCATGGCAGCCCCCTCTTCTACTCCGCGCCATTGCGGTTCAGTCGACAGAATAATGGTGCCCGTACTGTCAGCGACCAGAACAGCATCGGAGATCCCTGCCCAGGCGCGTTCGAATTTCTGCAGATCAACCTCGACAACGATGACACCAAGGATATCCGACGAGGCCTCCATCCGGCGCGAATAGATAAAGCTGTAACCACCGGATTCCTTTTCAATCACGGTGAAGATGGTCGAGTTTGACCGAATGGAATCTACAAAATACGGCGCGTTTCTGTGCGTCTCGCCCAACCGGCTGCGATCAGTTGCGGCAACAGATCGGCCATCCCGGTCTAAAAGCATCAAGGATGCGGCGCCTATCTCTTCGACAAAAGAAATAAGTCGCTGCGTGGACAGTGTAAAATCGCTGGATTGCAACGCCGAGATCAGCGTCGGATCCCGCGCTAGCAGCTGCGGCACAATCGCATTTCTGCGCAGCTCGCTCAGCAGGTTCCCGGAATACAGAGCAAGGCGCAGTTCGGCCCGGTTTCGCGTGGATTCAGTAAACCGATCCGTCAGCAGACTGTTGGTTATCCATATCGTCGCAACCGTTACCAACAAAAGCACCAGAACAGCCGCGCGCAAAGGCCAGCCAAGAGGCGCAGCGCGGAGCGGTTTGAACAGTGCAGACCAGGTAGAGCGTGTGTCGGAACTCATTCCCGAAAGTTACGCGGGCTAAGATGCAAGCTCAAGTCACGCAGGTGCGACGATGCCCGACAATGCGCGAAACAATGCCGTTCCATCGGTGCCACCATGCCCTTCGTCTGCCGCTCGTTCGGGATGCGGCATCATACCAAGAACACGGCGGTTTTCAGACAGAATGCCCGCAATGTCGCCAACCGAGCCGTTCGGATTCTCGGTATAGGTGAATGCGATCCGGTCGTGATCCCTGAGCGTGGACAATGTAGCCTCATCCGCGAAATAGTTTCCATCATGATGCGCAATCGGAATGCCGATCACATCGCCAGCGTTATAGCCTTGGGTAAAGGCGCTGTCGCTGGTTGCGACCTTCAGGCCTACGGTACGACAGATATATTTCAGGTTCGCATTGCGCAGCAGAGCGCCGGGCAGAATGCCCGTTTCGGTCAGGATCTGAAAACCGTTACAGATACCAACGGCGTATCCGCCACGCTCGGTGTGGTCGACCACGGCCTTGCAGATCGGGGATTGTGCGGCAATCGCTCCGCAACGCAGGTAGTCTCCATAAGAAAACCCGCCGGGGACACCGACAATGTCCACGCCCTTGGGCAGAGCAGCATCTTTATGCCAGACCATGTCTACCTGGAATCCGGCCTGTTCAAAGGCAACGGCAAGATCCCGATCACAGTTGGAACCGGGGAAAACGATGACAGCTGCGCGCATGGCTAGCCCTCCTGCAAGCGGTTCAGACCAGTTCGATCTCGTAGCGTTCGATGACCGTGTTAGCCAGCAGTTTTTCGCACATCTCGGTGACGTCCGATTCCGTCGCACCCTCGGCGAGTTCAAGATCAATCACCTTGCCCTGACGGACGCCTTCGACCTGATCAAAACCCATGGCACCCAATGCGTGGCGCACCGCTTCACCCTGAGGGTCAAGTACCCCGGTTTTCAGCATCACATGCACACGTGCTTTCATTTACTGCAACTCCAGCTGAGGGCCGGTATTTGAGGCCCGTTCCGTTGTGCGCGGGGATAGCGCGACTGTCGGCGTTCGACAACCCTTGTCAGCACCTACTCGGAACCCTTTAGCGCGGGATAATGCGTATCTATTGCGTTGAAGGTCCCTGTCAGAACCATTTCAACCGCTACGGCAACCAAAATGATGGCCATAACACGGGTGATCACATTGATCATTGTCGGCCCAAAGAACCTGGAAATAGGGTCAGCAAATAACAATCCCAGCCCGACAATAGCGCAGGCAATCAAAACGGCCGCCCCCAAAGTTACTACCTCGGCGCCGTCGGGCAAACTATGCGCGAACACAATGGTTGTCGCGATAGTGCCGGGCCCAATCGTTAACGGGATAGCCAGGGGAACAACCGCAATGTTCTTCTTCTGCGCGCCATCTTTAACGGCTTTCTGATCGCTTTCTGACCGGTCAGACGCGTTCAGCATCGACATACCAACCCCAAGAATGATCAACCCACCAGCGATGCGAAAAGACGGAATGTCGATACCGAAAAGCGCCAGAATTTCTTCGCCGATCAGTACCGAAATCAGTGATACAATCACAACCGTGGCTGTCACAACCATTGCAACGCGTTTACGTTCTGGCGGGCTATACCCCTCGGTCATGCTGAGGAAAATCGGGATGCCGTATAGCGGGTTGAAAATCGCCAGCAGCGCAGCGAGGAACTTTAAAAATACTGCCTGATCAAATAGCTCGGCCATTTTTATTCACCCGATTATGCTTGTTCAACAAACAATGCCGGACAAGCTGCGGCCCTGTCAAATACCCGATCTCAAATAAAAACGCCGCCCAATATCGGCGGCGTTTTTGCGTTGTTCTTCGGCTTTCGATCAGTTGATCAGGGTCGGTTTGGACACATTGCTTTTCGGCAGAACGCCTAGGCGACGCGCAACTTCCGAGTAGGCGTCGGTCAGGCTGCCCAGGTCGCGGCGGAATACGTCCTTGTCTAGCTTCTGGCCGGTTTCGATATCCCAAAGACGGCAGCTGTCTGGGCTGATTTCATCCGCTATGATCAGGCGCTGGAAGTCACCTTCATAGACGCGACCGATTTCAATTTTGAAATCGACCAGACGAATGCCAACCGCCAGCATCACACCGCTCATGAAATCATTCACCCGCAATGCGAGGCTAAGAATGTCTTCCATGTCCTGCTGGCTGGCCCAGCCAAAGGCGGCGATATGTTCTTCGGTGACAAGAGGATCACCCAACGCGTCGTCCTTGTAGCAGTATTCCACTATCGGGCGCGGCAGCTGTGTCCCCTCGGCAATGCCAAGGCGTTTGGACATCGTGCCAGCCGCGAAATTGCGAACAATAACTTCAAGCGGTACGATTTCGCAGTTGCGGACCAACTGTTCGCGCATGTTCAGGCGACGGATGAAATGGGTCGGCACACCGATTTGATTCAACCCGTTCATGAAGTATTCGCTCAGGCGGTTGTTCAGCACACCTTTCCCGTCGATCACGTCCTTCTTTTCAGCGTTGAAGGCGGTGGCGTCATCCTTGAAATACTGCACGATTGTACCCGGTTCAGGGCCTTCATACAAAATCTTGGCCTTACCTTCGTAAATTTTCTTGCGACGCGCCATGAGCGACCTTTCCAGACTGTCGCGAGGGAAAAAGTTCCTTCGCCTTGGCGCTCTCTTAGTCCAACCCCCACCTTCCCGCAAGTTCCGAGGACCGAGAGGCTTTGACGCAGCGCAAATACCTTGCACCCGGATCGTCGTATCGTCATATCATTAAGGAAAGAACTACCAACCCAAGGGGTCCAACTGATGACTACGTTTGACGAGCGCGAAAATGCATTCGAAGCAAAATTCGCCCATGATGAAGAAATGCAGTTCAAAGCACAGGCGCGTTGCAACAAACTGCTTGGCCTTTGGGCGGCCGAAAAACTGGGCAAAACCGGTAATGAAGCCGATGAATACGCAAAATCCGTTGTGATTTCAGACCTGGAAGAAACCGGGCACGAGGATGTCGTGCGCAAAGTTTCCGGCGATCTCGGGGATCTGTCTTCGGATGACGATATCCGCGCAAAAATGGCCGAGTTTCTGGTCGAGGCCAAAGCACAGGTTCTCAACGAAACCAACTAAGGTCTCCCCGCAATATTCATGATCTTCATGAGATTTATGAATTTGATTTGACGCCCCGGTCATGAGACACGGGGCGTCTCACATTTTTAGCGCGGCTCGCCAGTTTCGGAATATTCTTATGACAAATGCGCTCAGCAAACTTCTGGACTCCAACACGACTCTTTTGGCGGATGGAGCAACAGGTACAAACCTATTCAACATGGGCCTGCAGTCGGGCGACGCGCCCGAGCTTTGGAACGTCGATGCACCGGATAAAATCCGCGCGCTGTATCAGGGTTCGGTGGACGCAGGCAGCGACCTTTTCTTGACCAACACATTCGGCGGGACATCTGCGCGTCTCAAACTGCACGAGGCTCAGAACCGGGTCGCTGAACTGAACCGCGCAGGCGCAGAACTTGGCCGTGAGGTTGCTGACAAAGCCAACCGTCCGGTTATCGTCGCGGGATCGGTCGGACCAACCGGCGAGATCATGCAGCCTGTTGGCGCCCTGTCCCATGCCGATGCCGTGGAAATGTTCCACGAACAGGCGCAGGCATTGAAGGACGGCGGTGTCGATGTTCTTTGGGTCGAAACCATCAGCGCCCCAGAAGAGTTCAGGGCCGCGGCAGAAGCCTTTGCGCTGGTCGATATGCCTTGGTGTGGCACGATGAGCTTTGACACGGCTGGCCGCACCATGATGGGTGTCACATCCGCCGACTTTGCTCAGTTGGTTGAAACGCTCCCTAACCCGCCGGTTGCCTTTGGCGCAAATTGCGGGACTGGCGCGTCTGATATTCTGCGCACTGTCCTTGGATTTGTCGCACAAGGTACGGAACGGCCGCTGATATCAAAAGGCAATGCCGGTATTCCGAAATATGTGGATGGACATATTCATTATGACGGCACGCCGGAACTGATGGGCCATTATGCGACCATGGCGCGAGAGGCCGGCGCAAGCATTATCGGCGGATGTTGCGGCACAATGCCCGAGCATCTGCGGCACATGAGAGCTGCGCTTGACGGTGCCCCGTCCGGTATACGCCCAACCCTTGATCAGATCACGGACGCGCTGGGCCCGTTCTCATCCGCAACTGACGGGACTGGCGAGTCCGCCCTTCCGGAACGGCGCGTGCGTAAACGCCGCCGCGCCTGACAACCTCAACGCCCTTCGAATTTCGGGGGGCGTTTTTGCATGAAGGCAACGACGCCTTCGGAAAAGTCTCGGCTGCGGCCACATTCACCTTGCAGATGCGCCTCTGCCTCGAGCTGTTGCGGCAGAGTGTTTTCATAGGTGCCGCGAATAGCCTTTTTGATGGCGCCAAACCCTGAGGTTGGACCTTTGGCCAGATACATGGCCCGCTTGCGCCAATGCGCTTCGAACTCCGCGTCGGGAACGGCTTCCCAGATCAGGCCCCAGTCGTCGGCCTGTCGAGCACTGATCTTATCGGCAAAAAGAGCAGCGCCCATGGCTTTGGCGAACCCCATCTGGCGCGGCATAAACCAGGTGCCTCCAGCGTCGGGCAACAGGCCGATACGGGCAAAAGCCTGCAGGAAATAAGCACTCTCCGTCGCGATCACGATATCCGCACATAGCGCCAGATTGGCCCCCGCCCCCGCAGCAGCGCCATTTACTGCGGCGATTGTTGGAACCGGGCAATTATAGATTGCTTCAAGCATGGGCTCGTATTCGTCGCGCAGCGTGCGCTCAAGATCAATCTTCCCGGTGCTTGAGGCATCACCTAAATCCTGACCCGAGCAAAAAGCGTTTCCCTTACCGGTCAAAACAATCGCGCGGGCATGGGTGGCAGCGTGTTTCATCGCGTGCGTGACTTCGGCCCGCAACTGAGCGGTCATTGCGTTCAACTTCTCTGGGCGGTTCAGAGTTACCACTGCCAGATCATCCGCAATGTCCAACAGGATCGCTTCGTATTCCATCCACCCCTCCAAGGTTCGCTGCGCCTGCGACCCTGCCTCAATTTCCAATGAAGGAAAAGGTGAACCGAAGGTCAATCTTTGAGGATTTCGCGTAATCGTTCTTTCTCGGCGTCGCTAAGGAGGCCGTCACCTTCCCTTCGGTCCTGTTCCGCCGATCTTTTGCGTAAAAAGCTGAAACCAGTCGCCACAGCGATCAAAAGCATGATCGGACCGGCCAGCCACAAAAGGATGTTCGATCCTGACGTTGTTGGCCTTAGCAAAACATATTCGCCGTAGCGATCAACGATAAAGTCAATCGCCTGTCCATCTGTATCGCCGGCCACCAGGCGTTCGCGCAATAACAGGCGCAAGTCACGGGCCAATCCTGCATTGCTTTCGTCTATGCTTTCGTTGCGGCAAACCAGACAGCGCAAGCCGGAACTCAGATCCCGCGCCCTCTGTTCCAGGATCGGATCATCAAGCACCTCGTCAGGTTGGACAGCCATGCTTGGCGTTGCCAATAAAAGCAGTATCAGTAGAAACCGTTTCATTCCGCCGGAACCCCCTGCGTCGGCGTCTTGCGCGCGCCTGCCGCAACGCGAAAACGCCTGTCGCACAGGCTAAGAACGCCACCGAGCGCCATCAGTAGGCACCCGCCCCAAATCCAATTCGCTAAAGGCTTGATATAAGTCCGCACGACCCAGCCACCATTTGCCTGCTGATCTCCAATGACGACGTAAAGATCCCTGAGAAACCGATAGTCAATCGCAGCTTCAGTCGTTGGCATCCTTGAAACTGGGTAGTCGCGTTTTTCCGGATGCAGTGTTGCGATTGTTCGACCGGCCTGTTCGACCTTAACATCGGCTGTGGTTGAGAAATAGTTGGGCCCCTCGACATTCCGAACCTGTTCAAGTGTCAGAGTGAACTGGCCAACCTCGAAAGGCTGCCCCGTCTGCGCAACGCGGATATCCTCGACCTCCCATGCGGTCAGCCCGGCGATGGCAAAGATCGTAACCCCCAGTCCGGTATGGGCTGCAGCCTTGCCCCAATCGGCACCGGGCAGTCTGAACAGACGCTGCAGGTTGTTTTTTCTTCCAGTACGGCTCCAAAGGTCCACAATAGCGCCAAATGTGATCCAGGCCCCCAGAAACAGCCCCACGGGTCCCAATGCGCTGCGACCGGTCTGCATGACCCAAACGAGCAAGCCAAGCGCAACCGCCAGAAGGAATGCGAACCGCAACGAATGCGCCGCCTTGCCAAGCTTTCCACGTTTCCACGGAAGCATTGCACCAAGCGGTAATACAATCCCCAGCGCAACCATGAACGGTGTGAACGCCGCATTAAAGAACGGCGCGCCGACCGAGAGTTTGCGATCAAATGCCATCTCGGCCACCATCGGCCACAAGGTTCCGAAGAACACAACGAAACAGCTGACCGCCAATAGAATGTTGTTCAGCACCAGGGCGCTTTCGCGGCTGACCATACCAAACACGCCCTTGGCCTCCATCGCTTGCGCGCGTGCCGCATAGAGTGTCAACGCACCGCCAATGAAGACCACAAGAATGATCAGGATAAACACGCCGCGTTCAGGATCATTGGCAAAGGCATGTACCGAAGTCAAAAGCCCCGATCGCACAATGAACGTCCCGATCAGCGAAAAGCCAAAGGCGATAATCGCCAGAAGGATGGTCCAGCTCTTCAGCGCTTCACGCTTTTCGACCACGATAGCAGAATGTAACAGGGCTGCCGCCAATAGCCACGGCATGAAAGAAGCGTTTTCGACCGGATCCCAGAACCAGAACCCGCCCCAGCCCAGCTCGTAATAGGCCCACCAGGATCCAAGCGCGATCCCAATAGTCAGAAAAATCCATGCGGCCAGCGTCCAGGGACGCACCCACCTCCCCCAAGAGGCATCCACGCGCCCTTCGATCAGCGCGGCCACTGCAAAGCTGAATGCCATGCTCAGGCCGACATAGCCCAGATACAGAAACGGCGGGTGGAATGCCAAACCTGGATCTTGCAATAATGGGTTGAGATCGCGCCCATCGAACGGGGCGATAATCAGACGGTCAAATGGGTTCGAGGTGAGCAGGATAAAAGCGTAAAACGCCACCCCTACGGCCGCCTGAACCGCCAGCACGCGCGCTTTGAGCGTCGGAGGTAACCCTGCGCCAAAAAAAGCGGCCATGGCCCCGAAAACTGCGACGATCAGGACCCACAGTAACATTGACCCTTCGTGGTTGCCCCACGTGCCGCTGATTTTATACAGCATCGGTTTGGCGGAATGGCTGTTTTCAACCACTATCCGCAATGAGAAATCAGAGGTGGTAAAGGCCCAGACCAACGCCGCGAAAGAGAAGGCGACTAACAGAAACTGTGCAATAGCGGCGGTTTCTGCAAAGGACATCCAGCCAGTCCACCGTTTCGCCGCCCCTATCAGCGGAATGACCGTCTGAACGATGGCGACGAGAAAGGCGAGTATCAGCGCGAAGTGACCAAGTTCTGTAATCATGGTCCCGCATATATTCCTGTTGAGGGACAATCACCAATCACTTTCGCCTCTGCCGGACGCACATAGTGTCGCGGGTCAGGCGGACCGACCCCGCCGCCAATCCTCGAGCGCAGGGTTGAAATCGGGTTTTAGGACCTCATCGGCCAAGCCTGCATCTGTCCCAGTATCAGCGACCCCAATCAAACGTTCCCGCATCTCTGCCAGTGTTTCGATGTTTTCCATAACTTTCGGAGTACGTGTCATCGTTGCCGAAATTTCACGCTGCAGATCCTGCACTTTGGTCTGGTGTCTTGCGCCGAAATAGAACGAGACGACCACGCCCAACAACCACCACAAGGGCTCAGGTACCAACGCAATCCCCTGCATCCGAGCGGCAAACCAAAGCGGATCGACCATAGCGGCGATAAACAGCCCCAATGTTCCCAAGGCCATGGCGGGGCGCGGCAGCCGGTTGAGCCCATCCATAAAACGGTCAAATGCACTTTTTTGAACCCGCTCGAACTCTGCCCTATACTGTTCCAGTACTCCCTGTTGTCGCGTCAGGTCGCGTTTAGCGCCCTGCTCAGCATTTTCACGAAAGACTTCGGTTGTTTCACGCACGACATTCCGACCCTCGCCAAACAAGAACGCAAATATTCCCGAGATCAGCCCCATTCAGAAACCCTCCTTTGAAACTCTGCGTCGCTAAGATGATAGGTCGGTGACAGGAATTCCTCGGCGCGTCGTATCCAGCCACCTTTTGCCCCAGACCGGGACCGAGCATATTTGCGAGAGGTTGGACGCCGTTCCGCTATCCGGAAATAATAGTTTCTCCTGGCAACGCCATAAGCATCCCGCAGCGCGACAGGGTCCGGTTCAGACGCAGCACTGCAAGCCTGCGCCGTCTGCGGGCCCACAACGCCATCTACGACGACATGATACCCCATTTCACGCAGCAAATATTGCATAATTTTAACAGCTTGAACGCCTGAATTCACGTACATGTCGAAAACAGATGGCTGCAGAATGTTAGGCAGTAGGTGTAATCGCGGTTTTGAGAAATAGTGGCGGATAAAGATTTCAACGGCCTGCGACCGGCTCAGCCGCCTTACATCGGATACATCAACCATCCCGTCCTGCGTCAGGTCCAGTTGCAATCTGCGCATGGTATGGACTGTTACGCCGAATTTTGTCGCTCCACCCGGATCGTCGGGGTCATCGACAAAACCACCTTCACGCGTAACTATCTGTTCCGCGATCTGCCGAACCGTCTGCATGTACTGTTCTCCAACTTGGGACAGACAGACGCTCGGACAATTCTGTTAATACAGCTAAAATAGAAAGGGCGCTGCATGTCGATCCACGCAACGCCCGAATTCCGATCTCAAAGCCTATGGCTCAGCTCTCGCCGGCCTCCTTGTAAATACCTTGTTCTTTCAACGCGTCCACAACCTCTTTTGGCATATAGGTCTCATCGTGTTTCGCAAGAATTTCTGAGGCTTCAAAGACTCCGTTTACGTAGCTTCCGGTACCAATCATACCCTGGTTTTCCGAGAACAAATCAGGCAAAACCCCAGTAAACGTGACCGGCACACTTTCGCCACCGTCCGTCACCACGAAACGCACGGTTTCCCCTTGCCCCCGCACGATCGAACCCTCTTCGACAAGACCACCGATCCGGAATATTTCAGTCGGTTTTGGTGGCTCTGCCATTACTTCACTGGGTGAGCGGAAGAAATTGATGCCGTCCTGCATAGCGTATCCGATCAACGCCGTAGACACTGCCAAAGCAACGATTGACAGAAGGATGATCTGAACGCGACGACGTTTCTTGAGCGTTTTCATTTGTTCCTCATGGGAAAAGTGGGGCCATCATCAGACCCGCAGTTTCAGCTTCACCTAACATCAGGTTAGCGTTCTGCAAGGCTTGGCCACTGCTACCTTTTGTCAGGTTATCCAGTGCTCCGATCACAATGGCGCGCCTCTCGATCCGGTCGCTGGCCACGCCGATATGGCAGAAATTTGAGCCGCGCACATGGTGGGTCGAGGGTGTTTCGCCAAATGGCAGCATCTGGATAAATGGTTCGCTTTCATAGGTTTTCACAAGCGCTTCATAAACGCTCGTGGGGTCACCTTTGACATATGTAGTCGCTAGGATACCCCGGTTTGCCGGAACCAGATGCGGAGTGAACTGAACATGGACCGGGCGCCCTGCAAGGGCAGAAAATTCTTGATCGAATTCCCCCAAATGCCGATGCGTACCGCCAACAGCATATGCGTTATACCCTTCGCTAAGTTCGGCATGCAGCAGGTTTTCTTTCAGCGACCGCCCGGCACCAGACACCGCGCATTTGAGGTCCAGAATGATGTCATCCAGATCAATGACACCAGCCGAAATCAAGGGGCGCAAAACATATTGTCCGGTGGCGGCGTTGCAGCCTGTTCCGGCAACCAAGCGGGCCGTGCGAATTTGATTGCGATAAAACTCGGTCAGGCCGTAAACGGCCTCCTCCTGCTGCTCCAAAGCCGCATGAGGGTTGCCATACCATTTTTCATATTCCTCAGGGTCGCGTAGCCGGAAATCGGCGGACAGGTCGATGATTTTAAGGTCCTTCGGCAGATCGCGGATAACTTCCTGGCTGGTTTTATGTGGCAGCGCGCAAAAGCACAGGTCGATCCCTGAAAAGTCGATTTCCGAAATCTTGCAAAGAACCGGTAATTCCAGGTGCCGCAAATGTGGAAATACCTGCGCCATCGGCTGTCCGGCTTTCCGCTCGGCAGAAAGTGCAGCGATTTCCATATTCGGATGCTCGGCGATCAACCGAACCAGTTCAGCGCCGGTATAACCCGAAGCGCCCAGAATTGCGATTTTGTGGGTCATCTTGGACCTCTTGAAACTGTATGCCACTGTTCATGCCCGTCACTGTGACGGTCATGGGATTACGGGTTCTTTCAGGCCGCGTCTTTGACCAAAGTCAGACAGCCTCGAAAGTAATTTGTCGTCGGAGGAACTGGGTGGCGCGATCACTGACAACGCCTGGCTTACCAGTGGTCAGATAACCGCCCTTCGCCGCACCCTGCATGTTCGGGTGCCGCTGCAAATAGTCTGCCAGACTTTCGGCAACCAGATCACCCTGGCTGAACACCTCAACGTCGGGTCCTAAGGCCTTCTGAAACGCCTCAGCCATCAAGGGATAGTGCGTACAGCCCAGAATTGCGGCCTGAGGCTCTGGCATCTTGCGTTTCAGGGCGTCCACATGGCTTCGAACCAGCGCTTCGGCCAGGATCATGTCGCCTTCCTCGATGGCATCAACGACCCCACCGCAGGCCTGCGCCTCAACATCTACGCCAATCGCACGAAAGGCCAACTCGCGTTGAAACGCGCGACTCGATACGGTGGCCGGGGTCGCAAACAAAGCGACGTGTTTGACCGCGACTTCACGCGGCGGGCTGTTGTCACCCCATTGCCGCTCAGTCAGCGCTTCGATCAATGGAACAAAAACGCCCAAGACGCGCTTGCCTTGAGGCACGCCCTCTTCCTGCATCCGCCGCAAAGCAGCAGCGCTGGCCGTATTGCAGGCCAGAATCACCAGATCACATCCCCGGTTCCAGAGGTCGTTCACCGCACCCCGGGTCAGCTCATAGATATTCTCTACATCACGCACCCCGTAAGGCGCATGTGCGCTGTCCGCGTAATACAGGAAATCAACGTCGGGAAGACGTTTCTGCGCGGCGTTCAGAACGGTCAGACCGCCCAAACCAGAATCAAAAATGCCTACTGCCATTTGCCCCTTTAGGCGCGATGCCGTTCCTCAAATTCATAGCCATTGTCATAAGACTTTAGTGGCTTTGGAGACAGCTCATACGTTGCTTTGCGCAAGAAATCCATCATCTTGCGCGTATCCTTGGCCAACGGGTCCAGAACGTCGCGGCCGATGGGCTCTCCGATCACCACCTGGACCGGGGTATCAACGCGTTTTTTGAATTCCTTGATTAGCAATCCCATGCGCAATGTATTGTGCAGATGGCTGGCGATCTGAAACAGGCGTGAGGTATGACCGTCAAAAAAGACCGGCACAACTGTCGCGTCTGATTTGGCAACCATCCGCGCTGTGAAGCCACGCCAGCCCGGGTCCATCGGGTACGAGAAAGGCTTTGCCCCTGTGCTGACGGTACCGCCGGGAAATATGCCAATCGCGCCGCCCTCGCCCAGATAGTTCAAAGCTTTCTTGCGGGTCTCGAGGTTCTGCTTCATCGCAGCTTTTGTATCGTCGAATGAAATCGGCAGAACGACCCGATTCAGATCCTCTGCCTTACGAAACACATGGTTGGCCAGAATGCGAAAATCCCCACGCGTACTGGACAACATGTGCCCCATCATCAACCCATCCAGAATTCCATATGGGTGATTGGCAATCAGAATCAGAGGGCCATCACGGGGAATATTAGACAATGACCCGCCAACCACATCCAGAGACAAACCGTATCTCTCAACCATGACCGACCAGAAATCTCGCCCGTTGGCCACGTCTTTTTCGTACCCATCAGCACGCCTGATAAGGCGCAGGCGGCCTGTGGTGTTCTCCATAAGCTTGATGACCATCCGTCCGCTTTTGGTTTCAGCGGAATAGGCATAAGAAATGTCACGTGCAACATGGCGTCGCGAGGGCATGGAAGTCTCCGGTTTTGTACCTGCATTTTAGATGCAAGTAACAATTTTGCCTAGCTGTCGTGACACGGTTGTGACGAATTACTCGGCGGCGGCCTGTAATTCAGGTCCTCCGTTCCGTATCGTGGTCAACAATTCCTCTCTGCGTTTGGCGGCGCTCGCCTCATTCGCCTTAAGGACGGGTCCAAAACCTTTGATATCCAAGGGCAACTTAGCGAGCGCAATTACGGCATCCTTTGTTTGGATGGAAATCAGCGGAGTGATCTCTCTGAGATCACGCTCATATTGCTTGATCAGCGCGCGCTCCATTCGACGTTCGACACTATAGCCAAAGATATCCAGCGGAGTACCTCGAAGAGCTTTTAGCCGAGACATGAATTTCAGCGGCTTCAGCATCCATTCGCCGAAACTCCGTTTGCGGGGTCGGCCATCTGGTCCTTTGCCACCAAGCAGCGGTGGGGCAAGGTGGAAAGTCATTTTGAATTCGCCATCAAATTCGGCGGCGGCTTTCTCCCGACTGGACAGTAACAACCGGGCCACTTCGTATTCGTCCTTGTAAGACAACAGCTTATGATACCCTTTTGCGACAGCATCACGAATTTCTGCATCCTCAAACGAGTCAACGATTTTGCGGTAGCGTTTCGCCAAACGAGCGCTTTGATACTGGGTCAGATGATCGGCGCGGAACGCGATGACCTGCTCTGGTGATTTCGGGAGGTCGGAAACACTTGGCCGTAGAATCTCATCGACTTTTTCCGGGTGTAAAACCGCCCAACGACCGATCTCAAAGGCTCTTTTGTTGCGTTCTACCGCCGTTCCGTTCAGATCAATGGCTGCAATCACCGCATCGAGGCTGACGGGTATCAGCCCGCGCTGCCATGCGGCCCCAAAAACCATCATGTTCGAATAGATTGAGTCTCCCATCACTGCGCGCGCAAGCTCAGTGGCATCAAACAGGGAAACGTCTTCTTTCAATCGTGCTTGCAGCGCCAGTTCCAGCCTCTCACCAGGAATCCTAAACTTAGTGTCGCGCGTGAAATCACCGGTAACGGTTTCGTGGCTGTTGACCACCGCTCCGGTCTGACCCAAGCGTGTCAGGCCAAGTGTTTTGGCCCCGGCGGAAACAACCAAATCACCACCGATCAATGTGTCGGCTTCACCCGTTGCCACACGTATTGCACTGATATCATCTGGCCGGTTGGCTATACGGCAATGAATATGAACCGCACCGCCTTTCTGAGCCAAGCCTGCCATCTCCATCATTCCGGCGCCTTTGCCGTCAATCTGGGCCGCCTGTGCCAGGATCGCCCCGAGCGTGACAACTCCGGTCCCACCGATGCCGGTAATGACAACATTATGTGTGCCCATGATTTCAGGCAGCTCGGGCATCGGAAGATCGGGCAGATCAAGTTCGGTCGTCGCTTCTTTGCGAATCTTCGCGCCTTCCAGCGTTACAAAGGAGGGGCAGAACCCACTCAGACACGAAAAATCCTTGTTACAGCTCGATTGGTCAATCGCGCGCTTCCGGCCAAGTTCGGTTTCCTTGGGAACAATCGAAACACAGTTCGATTGGATGCCGCAGTCACCGCAGCCCTCACAGACATCCGTATTGATAAAGACCCTTTTGTCCGGGTCGGGAAAGGTTCCGCGTTTACGGCGACGGCGTTTCTCAGCGGCACAGGTCTGGACATAGACGATGACCGAGACGCCCTCATAGGTGCGGAATTTCTCTTGCACAGTCATCAGTTCGGCACGCTCAAAGCTCTCTACCCCTGCGGGTAAGGCTTTGAAGTTTACATCTTCTTTTTCGTCATAGACCAGCGCGACATGTGTGACGCCCATAGCCTTGACCTCGGCCGCGATCCTTTCGGCGGTCAGATCACCCTCATTGCCCTGCCCGCCCGTCATTGCGACTGCATCGTTGAACAGAATCTTGAAGGTGATGTTCGTACCCGCCGACAAAGCTGCCCGGATCGCCTGAACACCGGAATGGTTATAGGTGCCGTCTCCGAGGTTCTGGAACACATGATTGGTGGTCGAGAACGGCTCTTCCCCGATCCAGTTTGCCCCTTCGCCACCCATCTGAGTAAAGCCAAATGTGCTTCGATCCATCCACTGAACCATGTAATGGCATCCGATGCCCGCATAGGCCCGGCTTCCGTCTGGTACCTTGGTCGAACTGTTATGCGGGCATCCAGAACAGAAATACGGAAGGCGCGAGGCTATTTCCTCGGCATTGTCCGCCCGGCGCGCTTCGGTCAGCTTGGTCAAACCTGCGCGGACCCCGTCGGTATCGCGGCCTTCTTCAATCAGAATACCGCCCAGTTTTTCAGCGATCATGTTCGGATCAAGGGCACCGCGGGTGGGAAACAGCTCTTCCCGGTGCAGCGTCCCAGCACCGCCCTTGTACCAGCCATAGACTCGTCGACCACGGCGGTCGTCAAAGATCGCTTCTTTGACCTGAACCTCGATCAGTTTACGTTTTTCCTCAACGATTACAATCAGGTCCAAACCTTCTGCCCAGTCATGAAATCCGGACATATCCAGAGGGAACGTCTGTCCGACCTTATAGGTCGTGATGCCAAGGCGCTCGGCCTCGGCCTCATCAATATTCAACAAGGAAAGCGCGTGGGTAAGGTCCAGCCAGTTCTTGCCAGCGGCCACCAGACCTATCTTTGCGCCGGGTTTGCCCCAGACACGTTTGTCCATCCGGTTGGCCCGTGAAAACGTTTCAGCCGCAAAACGCTTGTAATCAATAATGCGCTCTTCCTGCAGATGAGGCGTATCGCCAAGCCGGATGTTCAGCCCTCCTTCGGGCATATCAAACTCGGGCACCAAGACTTTCATGCGATCAGGGTTGCCATCAACGACCGAGGTCACCTCGATCGTGTCCTTCATGGTCTTGAGGCCGACCCAGACACCGGCGAACCGACTGAGCGCGAATCCGTAAACGCCGTAGTCGAGTATCTCCTGTACTCCGGCCGGGCTGACCACTGGCATGTACATATCAACCAGCGACCACTCGGACTGATGCAGAACGGTCGAGCTTTCGCCCGTGTGATCATCCCCCATGGCCATCAGAACGCCACCATGTGCCGCCGTCCCTGCCATATTGGCATGGCGCATCACGTCGCCTGACCGATCTACACCAGGTCCTTTTCCGTACCACAGACCAAAGACGCCATCGAACTTGCCGTCACCCCTTAACCCGGCCTGCTGACTGCCCCAAAGCGCGGTTGCCGCAAGATCCTCGTTCAGACCGTATTGAAAAGTGACATCGCTTTCTGTCAGCTGTTTCTGCGCGCGCATCATCTGCTGGTCGACCGCTCCAAGAGGCGATCCGCGGTATCCCGTCACCAATCCCGCAGTGTTCAGACCCGATTTCGTGTCGCGCGCCTTTTGCATCAGCATAAGGCGCACAAGCGCCTGAGTGCCGTTCAATAGAACCGTGTTTTTGCTTAAGTCGAAACGGTCGTTCAAAGAAATTTGTGGCTTACTCATCAAACGCCTCCCCTCGTCAGATCAGTGTGCTTCATCTGCTTCCATATTAGGTCATAATAACTGACCTGCCTAGAGCTTATCCTCTGAAACGCAAGGATTTCGCCGTTTGAATGTGGAAGTTGTCACCTATTTCATATAGGCGTTCGGCAGGATAACGAAAGTTGCGGCGATGGATTGGGACAAGCTTAGGATATTTCACGCGGTTGCAGATGCGGGCAGCCTGACACATGCAGGCGATAAGCTGAACCTATCTCAATCGGCAGTCAGCAGACAAATTCGGGCATTGGAAGAGTCACTTGATTCGACGTTGTTCCATCGTCACGCCCGCGGTCTGATTCTGACCGAACAGGGTGAGCTGCTGTTCGACGCCACCTCGGCAATGTCCAAGCGACTGGACGCGGCAGCGGCGCGCATACGAGACAGCGAAGAAGAAGTCTTTGGTGTGCTGCGGGTCACAACCACATTTGGCTTTGGGACCCTATGGCTCGCTCCGAGGTTGCCAAAGCTGTATGAACAATACCCGGACCTAAATATCGACCTCATGCTTGAGGAACGCGTTCTTGACCTGCCAATGCGCGAGGCCGATGTCGCCATCCGTATGAAAGAGCCTAGCCAGGCTGATCTGGTGCGCAAGCGCCTGATGACAGTACAGATGCTGCTTTATGCTACCCCGGAATATCTAAAGGAAAGCGGTCAACCTGCCTCCCTCGAAGAAATCTCGAGCCATCGACTTATCTGTCAGACCCCCTCAGCCCCCCAAGTAGGGGCCAGTGCGGCAATGGTACGGCATCTGATGACCTATAACCCGGCGTCGTTGCTGACAGTGAACAACTATTTCGGTGTCTTACAGGGCGTACTGCACAATCTGGGAATTGGCTTGCTGCCCGATTATGTCACGCATGATTTCCCGCATCTGCTGCCGGTACTTTCAGACATCGAAACGGCTGACGTTCCTGTTTATCTCGCCTACCCCGAAGAACTACGCCATTCCAAACGCGTGGCAGCCTTCCGCGATTTTGTGCAGGACGAGATCATCGCGCAGCGTAAACACCTGAAGAAAATGGGGAAACTATAGCTATGCGTCAACGTCATAGCGGACATGACGGACTATCACACTGAAACGCCTTGATCGTTATCAAACTGATGCCTAAATGAGCACTCGAAGGCGGTGATGCTGTAACGCTCATCATCTTCATACCTCCCTGTTGGACTACGGCCGAGCTTAGTGCTCGGCCTTTTTTTTGGTCCTGGCTTAATCGGTGACACCGAACAGCCGAAAACTGCTGGGAAATTTCCACCTCCGCGCCTATGATCCCGTAAAAGATCAAAAATTCGTGTTCGAGGGAAAATTCATGCACCATCCACTCCGCCTATTACTGGCGTTGATTTCCGCCATTCTTCTTGCGGTACCAGTACACGCACAAGACAGTGGGACCGCGTCGTCTACGGTCACAATTCCAGAGGACCTGACGCCCGATCAGGTTGATGGCTTGGTGGCACGTATGTCCGACGATCAGGTTCGCGCCATTTTGTTGGAACGGCTCGACGCGGTTGCAGAAAAGCAGGCGGCAGCAAA
Source organism: Ruegeria sp. YTSA226 (assembly GCF_059609905.1). Classification (NCBI taxonomy): domain Bacteria; kingdom Pseudomonadati; phylum Pseudomonadota; class Alphaproteobacteria; order Rhodobacterales; family Roseobacteraceae; genus Ruegeria; species Ruegeria sp. YTSA226. The sequence continues at coordinate 375,658 of NZ_JBXWMQ010000001.1, read as the reverse complement.
CGAAAACCATGAAGATCCGCTTACCGAAATCAGTGAAATCTGGGCCGAGATGGTTACCTCTTGGACGCAGGTTTTGACCACATTGCCAAATATCGTCAGCGCCCAGGTTGAAGCGTTCAGCAATTTCTCAGCGAAATTCGGATCTACCGGGGTGTTTGGCCTGTTTGGGTTGATCCTAGCAGTTCTGGTGGCCGGATACGCTGCTGAGAAATTGTTTGGGTTTCTCACCCGCAAATGGCACGAAGAGCCCGATGGGAATTCTGATGCCGATCTTTGGAGCGCGGTACGTTACTTGTTCCGCCGATTCTGCCGGGAAATCGCAGGACTTGTTGTGTTCTATGTTGTTATCCGGGCGATTGGACGGGGCTTGCTGACGACAGAACAGCTTACCTATGCCGCCCCATTCGTTTTCTACCTGATTTGGATTCCGCGTCTGGGCGCAGCCGCCTCACGCTTTGTGCTGGCGCCCAAAAAGCCACATTACCGGTTGGTCAACATAGACGATCATTGGGCCAAATATCTGCATCGCAACCTGATTGGCCTTCTTCTATTGATCGGCCTCACGCTCTTTATCGTACGGTTCAACTTGCTTAACGGTATCACCCCGGCCGATACGCGTATCGGTTTCTGGCTGAACGCTGGCATCCATATATACATTGGGATCATCGCTTGGACCGCGCGCGAAGGGTTGTCTCAGATGATGTTGGGCACGGATCCGGACCACACCAAATTCGATGAAAAGGTCGCTCATTACTATCCCTACTTCGCTATCGGCGTTTCGGTGGTGATATGGTTCCTGGTCGAATTCCTGATCGCACAGCGTGATCCCAGAACACTTGCCCTGCTTGGCAAAGGGCCACATTTCACGACGATGTTCTGGCTGCTGATCGCACCAGCGCTTGATACGCTGATCCGTGGCCTAGTGCGCCATCTTCAACCCCCAATGTTGGGCGACGGACCATTGGCCGAACGCGCCTATAAATCAGCCAAGCGCAGCTATATCCGGATTGGTCGCGTGCTGGCCGGCCTGTTTGTGGTCTTTATGATCGCGCGGGTCTGGCAGCTTGATCTTCGACACGTCGCCTCTGCCGGGATCGGAACCGACGTTGGCGGTACGGTAATCGAATTCCTGATGATCATCGCTGTCGGATACATCTTGAACGAGGTCGTCTCACTATGGATCAACCGTCGTCTTGCCAAGGAACAGACAACGGCAGAAGAGCTGGATGAAGAGGCCGGTGGCGAGGGTGGCGGCGCAGGCGGTTCACGTCTGGCGACGGTTCTTCCCTTGCTGCGGATCACGGCGCAAGTCACGATTGCGGTCATCTTCGGCCTGCTCGCATTGGGCGCGCTGGGCATCAACATCACCCCACTTCTGGCAGGTGCTGGTGTCCTTGGTCTTGCGATCGGTTTCGGCGCTCAGAAGCTGGTGGCAGATATCGTCGGCGGTGTCTTCTTCCTTATCGACGATGCGTTTCGCGTGGGTGAATATGTCGATGTCGGCGGCACCATGGGCACCGTCGAGAAAATCTCGATCCGTTCGATGCAGCTCCGCCATCACCGTGGGCCCGTTCACACGATCCCCTATGGCGAGATTCAAAAGCTGACCAATTTCAGCCGTGACTGGGTGATCATGAAGCTAAAGTTCACCGTGCCGTTTGACACTGATCCCAACAAGGTCAAGAAGATCTTCAAGAAGATCGGCGCCGAGATGATGGCGGACGAAACCCACAAAGAAGGCTTCTTGCAGCCCTTCAAATCGCAAGGTGTTTTCGACTTTGACGATGTTGGCATGATCATCCGCGGCAAGTTCATGGCCAAGCCGGGCAAGCAGTTCACGCTTCGCAAGGAAATCTTCAACCGGGTGAAGGCCGAGTTCAATGCCAATGGCATCGACTTTGCCCGCCGCGAAGTTCGCGTAGCAATTCCTGGTCTGGAAGAGGCCGAGAACCTTACCGAACAACAAAAAGCTGCTGTTGGGGCCGCTGCGGCGGACTCGATCAACAAGGGAGAAACCCCAGCTTAAAGACCAGATACAGACGCCACGCGGCTTTTGGGCCGTCTGGCAGGAAATACTATAGACGGAACCGGCCACTGGCGCGGTTCCGTTTTTTTTCTGGGTACACAAAGCGCAGAAAAGCTCGAAATTGGCATATGCCGGTTACGTTATTCGACCCTGCGCTGACTTGGCCCTTCCCACAGACGCGCCCTTGCCCTACAAGGCCCGCAATCTCGGCCACCATGGATACAGGACAAACGATGCAAGAGCCCGCCATCACACCGGATCTGATTGCCGCGCACGGGTTGAAACCCGAAGAATACGAGATGATCCTGGAGATTATCGGGCGCGAGCCAACCTTTACCGAGTTGGGCATTTTCTCGGCCATGTGGAACGAGCATTGTTCCTACAAATCTTCTAAGAAATGGCTGCGCACCCTGCCCACCTCTGGACCCCAGGTGATCTGCGGACCGGGTGAAAATGCAGGTGTGGTCGATATCGGCGATGGTCAGGCCGTGGTCTTCAAGATGGAAAGCCACAACCATCCGTCTTACATCGAACCCTATCAAGGTGCGGCCACAGGTGTTGGAGGTATCCTGCGCGACGTTTTCACCATGGGTGCGCGCCCAATCGCCTCGATGAACGCGCTGTCTTTTGGTGAACCCGGCCACCACAAGACCCGTCAGCTGGTCAATGGCGTGGTCGAAGGTATCGGTGGCTATGGCAACTGTTTCGGCGTGCCTTGCGTTGGCGGCGAAGTGCGCTTTCACCCGGCCTATAATGGCAACTGCCTTGTGAATGCCTTCGCAGCCGGGCTGGCTGACAGTGACAAGATTTTCTACTCAGCCGCATCGGGCGTCGGCATGCCGGTTGTCTATCTTGGAGCCAAGACCGGACGCGACGGCGTGGGCGGAGCCACCATGGCCAGCGCCGAATTTGACGACACGATCGAGGAAAAGCGCCCCACCGTTCAGGTTGGCGACCCGTTCACCGAAAAACGCCTGATGGAAGCGACGCTGGAGCTGATGCAAACCGGCGCAGTGATCTCGATCCAAGATATGGGCGCGGCGGGCCTGACCTGTTCCGCAGTTGAGATGGGGGACAAAGGCGGTCTGGGCGTTCGGCTTGATCTGGAAAACGTCCCCCAGCGCGAAGAGAACATGACAGCCTATGAGATGATGCTGTCGGAATCCCAAGAACGCATGTTGATGGTTCTCAAACCCGAGCTTGAGGCCGAGGCTCGCGCCGTTTTCGATAAATGGGATCTGGATTTCGCTATCGTGGGTGAAACCGTCGCCGAAGATCGCTTTCTGATCATGCATAATGGTGAGGTCAAAGCCGATCTGGTTCTATCCAAACTCTCCTCAACCGCGCCCGAATATGATCGCCCGTGGGAGCCTACACCGCAAGCAGAAGATCTGGCCGACGTGCCTCAGATCGACCCAATCGACGGTCTGCGCGCCCTGCTCGCTTCGCCCAACTATGCGGGCAAGCAATGGGTTTACGAGCAGTATGACACCATGGTTATGGCCGATTCCGTGCGTACGCCTGGTCTGGGCGCCGGCATGGTTCGTGTACACGGCACCGACAAGGTTCTTGCTTTCACCAGTGACGTGACCCCGCGCTATGTGCGAGCTAACCCTGTTGAAGGCGGCAAGCAAGCTGTTGCCGAAGCCTACCGCAACCTGACCGCCGTCGGGGCATTGCCGCTGGCGACCACTGACAACCTGAATTTTGGCAACCCGGAAAAGCCCGAGATCATGGGCCAGTTCGTCGGTGCCATCCAAGGCATTGGTAAGGCCGTCGCAGCATTGGATATGCCCATCGTGTCCGGCAACGTGTCGCTTTACAACGAAACCGACGGTCAAGCGATCCTGCCGACCCCGACAATCGGAGCGGTCGGCCTTCTGGCGCACACGGACGAGATCATAGGTAATGAGGTCCGCGACGGCCACGTGGCTCTGGTCATCGGCGAAACGCAGGGGCATCTGGGCCAATCCGCCCTTCTGGCCGAAGTGTTCAACCGCGAAGATGGCGACGCGCCGCATGTCGATCTGGACGCCGAAAAGCGCAACGGAGAGTTCATCCGCGCAAACCGAGAGATGATCAAAGCCTGCACCGATCTTGGCGATGGTGGTCTGGCATTGGCGGCCTTCGAACTGGCCGAGGCAACCGGCGTCGGCATCACGCTTGACGACGCCTCGACCGAATTCCTGTTTGGCGAGGATCAGGCCCGTTATCTGGTCGCCTGCAACTTTGACCAGGCCGAAGCCCTGATGATTGCCGCAGGTCAGGCTGGCGTTCCACTGGTATCGGTCGGGCGGTTCACGGGCGACAGCGTCCGCATCGGCTCTTCTGAGGCCTTGCTTGATGAACTGACTGCCACTTTCCGCAACAGCTTCGCCGAAGCCGTCGCCTGATTTTGGGGCCTGCGCTTCTGAAAACCTGCACTTTGACAAGTGCAGGTTTTTGTCATTTCGGGGCGTTTATCTGACCCTTGCGCGCCCCGCCCCGGCGCACTACATCTTGGGAAAGACTTTCAGGAGAAACCTACATGCCGATGAGCGCCCACGAGATTGAGAACCTGCTGCGCGACGCGTTTCCCGATGCGGACATTCAGGTCGGCGGCAGCGACGGCGTACATATGTCGGCCATGGTTGTGGATGAGAGCTTTCGTGGCAAAAACCGGGTGCAACAGCAACGAGCAGTCTATGCAGCCCTCAAAGGTAAGATGGACGGCCCGGATGGCGACTTGCACGCGTTGGCGCTGACGACGAAAGTGCCTGAGTGAGCACGACTTTCTGGATTTACGGGATTTGCTCTTTGGTGACGCTGGTTGGGTGCATATTGGTTGTTCAATCAACTTCTTTACCCGGTACCAATAAGAAAGCTCGCGGAAGCGAACCCGGCCGAGGAGATCAACTAATAACTTATGGCGTGCATACGGGCGGCCCGGGCGGCGGATACACGGCTATGGCGAGGGTGACCCGATATCCGCAGCAATACGCAAAAGCCATGGCTCCAAAAAAATGAGTACATGGCTGGCTTGGATATCAGCAATCGCGGCTTTGATAGTTGCCGCCGCGCTGATCGAGGCCTATGTGAAGCGAAACAGAAAGCGTAAACTGGTCAACATGCGTCCAAACCCGGACAAAATCAGCAAGGTTGACGGCATCGAGAGATACGGGCTGAATCCGCTGGCCCTGGCGCAGGCCGAACACCGACGGCTGGAAAAGGAAGGATGGGTCGCCGCCCCATCACAGGATGAAACGACCGCCCCGGATGCGGATGACAAGGAAAAGTAACATGACCGACGTGAAAACCCAGATCGACGAGACCGTCAAAGCCAATGATGTGGTGCTATATATGAAAGGCACCAAGGAAATGCCGCAATGCGGATTCTCCTCGCGCGTGGCAGGCGTGCTGAACTACATGGGCGTAGAATTTGCTGACGTGAATGTACTGGCCGACGAAGGCTTGCGTCAGGGGATCAAGGACTATTCTGACTGGCCGACTGTTCCGCAACTCTATGTCAAAGGCGAGTTCGTAGGCGGATGCGACATCATCACCGAGATGACCCTGTCAGGTGAGCTGGACACCTTGTTTGATGACAACGGTGTCGGCTACAACAAGGAAGCCGCTGATAAAATCAGGGAAGCAAACGCCTGATCAGCGACTGACGCAATTTCCCAATAAGACCTGCTCGCTGGCGGCATCTGCACCTGTCGCCAGAAAGCTCACCGTGGCGTCCCAGCCTTTGGAGCGCAGGATGTAAGTGCCAGTTGTTCCGTCGGATTCATAGCGAATACCAGAGCCGCTCTGAGCTTGGCGCAAAGTCACCAGCTTATTGTCGACCATCATGGCTGCCGCGCTGGATCCATCCTCGGCATTGAAATAGGCAACCTCAAGAGGCACGCCGTTATCACAAGTAAATGTGACGGGCAGAATATCGATCCCAGCCCAGGAAACCTGCGCTGACACAGACATGAAAGTCGCAATAGCAATAGTACGCATATTTATCATTTCGTTGACTTTTCTTCTATGAATGCCGCCATTGCCTCGGCCCGAGCAGCCAATTCTGCCAAGGTGTCGGTGACCGAAGGTGGAACCACGGCAACTTCAATTCTTTCCGGCTCGGTCTGTGGCATGCTGCGCAGGTTCCGAAGCTCGGATTCGGCCTCCGCCAGCTTATTTTCCAGCGAGTTGATTTTGTCACCTGTGGCGGCGGCTTTGTCTGCCAACATCAATCCAGCCATCAAAAGCATCCGGGATTCAGGCATCCGACCGATCTGATCCGACAATACCTGCGCTTCATCATCCAGCAATTTAGCAGCAGCTTGCAGGAAAACCTCTTCGCCTTCCTGGCACGAAACCTCAAAGCCGCGCCCCCCGATTTGAATGGTCAATTCAGGCATTATTCCACCTCTCCTTCGGCCAGTTTCGCCTGAGACAGCAACGGTTCCAACCGGGCCAGCACGGCATGTGCTTCGGCCGCATCGGTGGCCTGCGCTGCGCGCGTTGCCTCAAGCTCGGCAGCTGTGGCACGATTCAACAGATCCGCATCGGTTATTCCGTCTTCTGCAGCTGCGCGCAGCTCTTCGACCGACATTCGTAGTTGTTCGTTGGCTTTGCGCATGCGCTGCAGATCATCATCCAGACGCGACATCGCCGAGCCATGGCTACTGCGTTCGGCGCGCAGCATTTCTAACTCAGCGCTGAGTTCCGCCACGCGTTCACTATCCGCCAATTCCGAACGAAGACGGGCATTTTCGGCTTTCAGTTCTTCGACAACATCCTGATCTTCCAATGCTGCCTTTGCGCTTGCCAACTCGGCCCGTGCGGCTTCGACCGAGGTAAGCTGTGCCCTGGCATCTTCGAGTTGCTCGCGCAGCGCTGCACTTTCCTGATTATCGGACGGGGTATTACGCAAGCCTTCGATTTCTAGGCGCATGGCATCGACTTCGGAATCGTGTCTTTCTTTTAATGATCTGAGACGCTCTTCAAGTTGAGCATTCGCAACCCTCTCATCATCCAGAGCTACACGCAGAGTGCTATCTTCTCCACCGCTGCCTGCGCCAACTTCCGCCATTGTCGCAATGCCGGATCCAATCCGATCCATCGCGGCCACAATACGGCGTTGTAGTTCTTCGATCTGGCTCATGCCCCTGCCACCTTTTTATCAAGGTTCCTTGTTTCGCGAGGTTATCCGAATCAACCTTGTACGCGTCTTGGCCTAGTCTAACCCAATGGCATCGAAAATACCCACTGTTTGCTTTCAACGACTTGGGTCACATTCTTGATCCAGCAAAACCCTGCAGCACCCAGTTCTACTTGCACTTTGAGGGCTGAATGGTATTGAGCGGCCATCTGCCTGTAATCCAAAGGAACAACACCCGTGGACCTGACTGCGCTGCGCAATGCCAACCCCGAACACTGGGACAAAGCTGCGGCCATCCGCACATTGACCCTCGACGCCGTCGCCGCCGCCAATTCCGGCCATTCCGGTATGCCAATGGGCATGGCCGATGTCGCGACTGTACTGTTCGAAAAGCACCTGAAATTCGACGCCTCGGCCCCAAACTGGCCCGACCGCGACCGGTTCATCCTGTCCGCCGGGCACGGCTCGATGCTGATCTATTCGCTGTTGTATCTCACTGGGAACGCTGACGTTACGCTGGAACAGATCAAGAATTTCCGTCAGCTGGGCGCAAAAACTGCAGGTCACCCCGAGAACTTCCTTGTCAACGGGATCGAAACCACAACCGGCCCGCTGGGTCAGGGGATCTCGAACGCCGTTGGTTTTGCCATGGCCGAGGAAATTCAGCGCGCTCATTACGGCAAGAAGATCGTAGATCACTATACCTATGTCATCGCGGGCGACGGCTGCCTTATGGAAGGCGTTAGTCAAGAGGCCATGACGCTGGCCGGCCGTCACGAGCTGGGTAAACTGATCGTGTTCTGGGACAACAACAACATCACCATCGACGGCACGGTCGACATCGCTGACCGGACCGATCAGGTGAAACGTTTTGCCGCCTCGGGCTGGCAGGTCATCGAGATTGACGGCCATGATCCGCAGGCGATCGACGAGGCCATCACCAAGGCGAAATCGTCAAACAAGCCGACCATGATCGCCTGTGAAAGCCATATTGCTTTGGGTCACGCCGCGCAGGATACCTCGAAAGGCCACGGCGCCCTGACCGATCAGGAACAGCTGAAAGCGGCCAAAGAGGCCTATGCCGCCCCGCATGGCGCGTTCGAAATTCCGGCAAATGTCAAAACTTCTTGGGAAGCAATCGGTTCCCGCGGCGCGGCCGAGCGGTCTGCGTGGGAGGAGCGTTTCGCGCAAATCTCTGAACGCAAACAGGCCGAGTTCAACCGCTCTTATGCGTTCGAGGCACCCAAAAAACTGGCCGGTGCCATCCGCTCGTTCAAAAAGCAGATGTCGGAAGATCAGCCCAAGTTGGCCACCCGTGCCTCGTCCGAAAAAGTTCTGAACGTGGTCAATCCGATCATGCCGGAAACTATTGGCGGGTCTGCTGACCTGACCGGTTCGAACAACACGAAATCGGCCGATATGGGCGTGTTCCTGCCGGAAAACCGCAAGGGTCGCTATATCCACTACGGAATCCGCGAACACGGCATGGCCGCCGCGATGAACGGTATGGCGCTGCATGGCGGCATCCGCCCCTATGGCGGTACCTTCATGGCGTTCACCGACTATGCGCGGCCCTCGATGCGGCTTGCAGCGCTGATGAAGATACCCACGGTCTTTGTGATGACCCATGACTCGATCGGTCTGGGCGAAGACGGCCCGACCCACCAGCCGGTCGAGCATCTGGCAATCTCACGCGCGACACCGAATACCTATGTGTTCCGCCCGGCGGATGCCGTTGAAACAGCGGAATCCTGGGAACTGGCGCTGACCTTCAAGGACAGCCCTTCGGTCTTGTCTCTGACCCGCCAGGGCGTGCCGACCGTACGCAAGGATCACAAAACCAAAAACCTGACTGCACAAGGCGGCTATGTTCTAGCCGAAGCCGAAGGCAAGCGTCAGGCAATCCTGATCGCAACCGGTTCGGAAGTGTCGCTGGCGATGGAAGCCAAGGCGATGCTCGAGGCCGAGGGCATTGGCACGCGCGTCGTGTCGATGCCATGCATGGAACTGTTCGCCGAGCAGGATGAAGCGTATCGCAAGCGGGTTCTGCCCGGTGGAGCCGTCCGTGTCGGCATCGAGGCCGCCGTCCGCGCCGGAGGCTGGGACCGCTGGCTGCTGGGTGAACGCGGCCGTGACGCCAAGGCAGGCTTCATCGGCATGTCGGGCTTTGGCGCGTCTGCCCCCGCTGATGAACTGTACAAACATTTCGGCATCACTGCCGAGGCCACAGTTGCAAAGGTCAAGGAATTACTGGAGCTGTAATTCCCAATTTCAAACATCAAGCGAAGGGCGGCCATGCGCCGCCCTTTTCGTTTTCTGATTAATGCGTTTCAGATTTCCGAGACAAAATCGGCGCGACCACTTTGGTTGCAATCGGGATCAGCACGAACCCCCAGGCCAGTCCGAAAATGCCATCCATCGTGGCTTTGGAAATCCACTCCACGGCACCTTCCCATTGCGCCGAAACCGCATGCCCGGCTGCATAGGCCATGTCATGGATCTGATGTCCCAACCAGCCAAAACCCAGAACCTCAAGCCCGTGAATGATGATCGAGCCGCCAACCCACAGCATCGCAGCTGTGCCGACAATCGACAGCACTTTCATGACAACCGGCATCGCCTTAACCAATCCACGCCCCAATCCGCGCCCGATCGGCGTTGGTGCGTTTCGCGCCAGGAAAAGGCCCACATCGTCCATCTTCACGATCAAGGCGACCGAGCCATAAACGGCCAGGGTCACACCTAGTCCAACAACGGCCAGCGTTGCCGCCTGCATCCAGATATTCGGTGCTTCGATGGCGGCAAGGGCGATTGTCATGATCTCGGCGGACAAGATGAAATCGGTTTTGATCGCCCCCTTGACCTTCTGCTCTTCCAGATGGCCCGGGTCTTTGACCTTCATATCTTCGTCTATAACGTGGCTGCCATGAGGGAAAAGCAGGTGAAATATCTTTTCTGCCCCTTCGAAGCACAAATAGGACCCGCCAAGCATCAACAAGGGCGTTATCAACCAGGGTGCAAAATTGGCCAGCAACAAGGCGACTGGCAACAGCAGTATAATCTTGTTGAAAATCGAGCCGCGCGCAATGCGCCAGATGATCGGCAATTCCCGCGCCGGGGCAAAGCCCTGCACATATTTCGGAGTAACTGCTGCATCATCGATGATCACGCCCGCAGTCTTGGCCCCGGCCTTGCCGGCGGCAGCGACCACATCGTCCACTGACGCTGCAGCAACCTTTGCTATGCCAGCAACATCATCCAACAGTGCCAACAAACCACTCATGCGTGTTTCCTCTCATCTCACCTGTCGCCAGGGGACCCTACCCGATCCGACGGCTAGCGCAAGCGTTAGCGCAACCGGCGAAGGTTTGCGCTAACACGTTAAGAATATGTCACTTTTGCCCTTTTGAGAAAGCGTCTGTGCCGCTATATGCCCCGCAGAGCAAGCGCATTTTTGGAGACGTCAGATGACCATCAAGGTCGGCATCAATGGATTTGGCCGTATCGGCCGCTGCACCCTGTCGCATATTGCGGCATCGGCCCGCAACGACATCGAAGTGATCAAGGTCAACGCGACCGGCCCATTGGAAACTACCGCCCACCTGCTGAAATACGACAGCATCCACGGCCGCTTTCCCCGCGATGTTTCGATCGAAGGCAACACCATGGATTTGGGCCGCGGCCCAATGGAGGTGTTCTCGACTTACGATATGAACGAGCTTGATTGGGAAGGTTGTGACGTCGTTTTGGAATGCACCGGAAAATTCAACGATGGCCTGAAAGCCAAAACGCATCTGGAACGCGGTGCTCAGAAGGTTCTTTTGTCTGCGCCAGGCAAGAATGTTGATAAAACCATTGTCTATGGCGTGAACCACAACAGCCTGGTTACTGAAGATAGAATGGTTTCGAATGGCTCTTGTACCACGAACTGCCTTGCTCCGCTTGCCAAGGTACTGGACGAAGGTATCGGGATCGAACACGGTATCATGACTACGATCCATGCCTATACCGGCGACCAGCCGACACTGGATCGCCGTCATAGTGACCTGTATCGCGCGCGCGCTGCGGCAATGTCCATGATCCCTACTTCAACAGGTGCAGCCAAAGCTCTGGGCGAAGTTCTGCCGAACCTGAAGGGTCGTTTGGACGGCTCGGCTATCCGTGTACCAACACCAAACGTTTCTGCTGTCGACCTGACCTTCCATGCGGCGCGTGACGTGACTGTCGAAGATGTTAATGCCATCGTTCGTGAAGCATCACGGGGATCAATGCAGCGCGTCGTGGGCTATGAGCCCGCGCCGCTGGTTTCGACCGATTTCAATCATACCGAAGAAAGCTCGATTTTCGCACCAGACCAGACACGGGTCGTTAACAACCGCATGGTTCGTGTTCTGGCTTGGTATGACAACGAATGGGCCTTCTCGGTTCGTATGGCAGACGTCGCCGTTGCCATGGGACGGCTTAACTAAAACGCCGTAGAAATGTTGTACCTTTACACCCGCTCAGTTTATCTGGGCGGGTGTTTTCATTCGGGGCCAACATGACCAATCAAATTGCTATCTGGCTTGGCATTCTAATACTTGGCTGTCTGCTAGTCGATTACGCAATGTTCGGCTCTGAGAACCTGATCTTCCTGGGAAAGAAACTTTACACCTTCCTGGACTGGCTCGCCTTCTGGCGCTGACAGAGGTTTTTCTTGACTTTTTCCTTGATCTAGCTTTGTTAGCGCTAACTTTGCAATAACAGACACCCAGACGGAGCAGACCATGACACTCAAGTTGGCAATCAATGGATTTGGACGGATCGGGCGCGGTGTTTTGCGGGCATTGATGGAATCTGGGCGGACCGACGTTCAGATCGTGGCCATAAACGATTTGGCCAAGCCCGAAATTAACGCGCATCTCTTTGAATTCGACAGTGTGCATGGACGTTATACAAAGCCCGTTTCCCTGACCGACGCCGGTTTGGATGTCGGTGCAGGCCCGATCCGCCTAACCAGCGAACGCGAGCCTGAGAAACTCGATTGGTCCGATATTGACGTTGTTCTCGAATGCACAGGCGTGTTCCGCACGCGCGAAGCCGCGGCGCGCCATTTTGACAACGGCGCCAAAAAAGTTCTGATTTCTGCTCCTGCCCGCGGGGATGGTGCGGTCAAAACCATCGTCTTCGGGGTAAATGACCATGAACTGACCGTCGAAGATACAATCGTTTCGAACGCATCCTGCACGACCAACTGTTTGTCGCCCGTTGCTGCGGCGCTGGACGAGGGTTTGGGCATTGTCCACGGAAACATGACAACCGTTCATGCCTATACAGCCAGCCAACCAGTTCACGATACCGCAGGAAAAGACCCGTATCTGTCACGCGCGGCTGCATTGTCGATGATTCCCACCACTACGGGGGCAGCCTCAGCCGTAGGTCTCGTATTGCCCCAGTTGGCAGGTAAATTGACTGGACAGGCAATCCGTGTTCCCACTCCGAACGTCTCGGTTGTGGATCTGGTGGCCGAGGTGTCGCGCCCAACAACCGAAGAAGAGGTCAACCAGTTGTTCATTGATGCCGCGGCCAATATTCGCGGTGTCCTGGCTGCGGAAAGCCGCCCACTAGTGTCGATCGACTTCAATCACGACGCACACAGTTCGACCGTCTCTTTGGCTGAAACCAAGGTGACAGACGGCACGTTGGTCCGGGTGCTGGCCTGGTACGACAATGAATGGGGCTTTTCTAACCGGATGCTGGACACGGCGGCCGCGATGGGCGCGCTATCCTAAGCGCGCACGCAGCGCGTCATTTACGCGGGGCGTGACGAAATTCGACACGTCCCCGTTCAATCGCGCGATCTCTTTCACCAGTTTCGAGGCAATCGCCTGATGGCGGGCCTCAGCCATAAGGAACACCGTCTCGATCGAGTCGTCCAAAGCGCGGTTCATACCGACCATCTGGAACTCATACTCGAAATCCGCAACAGCACGCAGGCCTCTGACAATGACCTGAGCACCTACGTCGCGGGCACAGTTGATAAGCAGGTTTTCAAAAGGATGGGCGACAATTTCAGTTCCGGTCTGTTCGGAAAGAAAGGAACATTCGGCTTCGATCATCTCGACCCGTTCTTCCAACGAAAATAACGGCCCCTTTTCCCGATTGATCGCCACCCCAATCACGAGCTTGTCAACCAGAGCGGCCGCGCGACGGATGATATCAATATGACCCAGGGTGATCGGATCAAATGTTCCGGGATACAATCCAACCCTCATTGCCGCCTCCTGCGCAACGAAATTTCTGCGCAAGCAAACATAACTTGGCTATGGGTGCAAGTAGTTGCGTCGCGTTTCTATGGGCTTAATGGCCCATGATCATGCCTTCCAATGCGTCTTTTTCCATTGCCAGTTCGGAAAGCTGTGCTTTGACAACGTCGCCTAGGGTAACAATGCCAACGAGGTTACCGTCCTCAACAACCGGCATATGGCGAAAGCGCCCTTCGGTCATCCGCGACATTATATCCTGGACAGTATCCTGTTGCGTCGCTGTCACCAGCTCGCGGGTCATATAAGCGCTTACAGGTTTTGATAGGCATCCGCTGCCGCTTGCGGCCAGTTCGCGCACAATGTCACGTTCTGATAAGATGCCTGATGCGGTCTTACCGCCGTCTTCTGATACAACCACCGTTCCGATGCGCTTTTCTGCAAGGATTCCTGTAACCTCTGAAACTGTGCGCGAAGGAGCAACTGTCACCACGCCTCCGGTGGCTTTGGATTTCAGAATGGCCTGAACAAGCATTGACGTAACCTCCGAAATAACTTCGTGTTTTCCAAAGCGTTGCCGGAATGAAATAGCCTGTCAAGGTGAAGCTTCAGCCTCAAGCCGCTCAACTTCATCGCGAATCCCTTGGGACAGGGCCTGCGCGAACCGATTCAACCGCTCGTTTCGTTGGTCACCTTGATGTCGAACCAGATGAAAACTGCGTGTCAAACTCACTTGATCAACCAATATTTTCTTCAACTTCGGGTGAAATGGCAGTGTGAAATCATGCGCAATGCAGATCCCTGATCCCTGGGAAACCTGCCGCAGTTGGACAGAGACCGAATTCGAGGCCAGCGCGACACGGTCAACACCCAGATCGACCAGATAGTCCAGTTCGCGGTCGAATATCATATCAGGTATGTATCCGATCATACGATGCCCCCCTAACGTGCTGATGGAATGAACTGCAGGGTGATCGGCAAGGTATTCCTGCGTTGCGACAAGATGAAGTTTGTAATCGGTAATTTTCTGTACAAGCAGTTTTCCAGCGGTCGGTGCGCTGACGGTCACGGCCATATCGGCTTCACGGCGTGAAAGGTTGATGACGCGCGGCAAGGCCAGAATTTGTATGTCCAGATTGGGATTGGCGTCACAAATCTTGCCACACACCTGCGGCAACAAGTAGTTCGCACACCCGTCCGGTGCGCCGATCCGGATTTGCCCGCTCAACCTCTCAGATGGTTCTGCCATGGCGCCTGCAGCAGCGCGCATCGCCTCTTCGGCTTTTAGACCGTGGTCCATCAAACGCTCACCAGCTGAGGTCAGCACATATCCCTGCTGCGATTTGGTGAACAGCGGCGCATCCAGAGACGCTTCCAACCGCGCAACACGGCGTCCGACCGTAGCCGGGTCAATCCGAAGTAATCGTCCCGCCGCCGAAAGGCTTTCTTCGCGGGCTACGGCCAGAAAGACCCTCATATCATCCCAATTAGGTGTCACGCTTCACCTTTGCAATTTTGCAAAACACCTTTGGGACATTGCCTCTGTTCAAGCCATTTATGCAAGCCTATTCTGCGCGCAGACCTTCGGAGGAATTCGCAATGAACGAACTGTCCCATTTCATCAACGGTGAGAATGTCGCCGGCACGTCCGGCCGATATGATGACGTGTTCAACCCCGCTACCGGCGAGGTACAGTACAAATGCCCGATGGCAAGTGCTGCCGAGACCACAGCAGCCATTGCTAGCGCCGCAGCCGCACAATCGGCCTGGGGTGCAACGAACCCGCAAAAACGCGGGCGCGTGATGATGGCGATGGTTCACCTGATGAACCGCGACATGGACAAGCTGGCCGAAGCGCTGAGCCGCGAGCACGGCAAGACGATCCCAGACGCGAAAGGCGATCTGCAGCGCGGTCTAGAAGTGATCGAATACTGCATCGGTGCTCCGCAGATGTTGAAAGGCGAATTCACCGACAGTGCGGGCCCAGGCATCGATATGTATTCTATGCGCCAGCCTTTAGGGGTTGTGGCCTCGATCATGCCGTTCAACTTCCCGGCCATGATGCCTCTGTGGCATGTGGGCCCTGCCCTGGCCTGTGGCAACGCTGTTGTTCTGAAACCGTCCGAGCGCGATCCTTCAGTACCTTTGATGCTGGCGGAACTTTTCGTTGAGGCAGGTTTGCCCAAAGGTGTGTTCCAGGTGGTCAATGGCGACAAAGAGGCCGTGGACACGCTGTTGGACAGCGAGATCATTCAGGGCGTTTCCTTTGTGGGCTCGACCCCTATCGCGCAGTACATCTATTCGCGCGCCACGGCCAACGGCAAACGCGCGCAGTGTTTCGGCGGCGCCAAGAACCACATGATCGTCATGCCCGACGCCGATCTTGACCAGGCAGCAGATGCCCTGGTTGGCGCCGGTTTCGGCGCGGCTGGCGAACGCTGCATGGCCGTATCGGTTGCCGTCCCGGTCGGAGAGGATACCGCCGACGCGCTGATCGAAAAGCTTATTCCGCGTATCGAGAAACTGAAGGTCGGCCCCTACACTGCCGGCGATGATGTTGACATGGGACCGGTCGTGACCGGTGCTGCCAAAGAGCGCATTTTGGGACTGATCAGCTCGGGCGTTGAACAGGGTGCCAAACTGGTTGTCGATAATCGCGACTTTAGCCTGCAGGGCTATGAAGACGGCTTCTTCGTCGGCCCTCACCTGTTTGACCACGTGACGCCCGACATGGACATCTATAAGCAAGAGATCTTTGGTCCGGTTTTGTCGACCGTCCGCGCAGGATCGTACGAAGAAGCGATTGGCTTGGCTATGGACCACGAATACGGCAATGGCACGGCGATCTTCACCCGCGATGGAGATACCGCGCGTGACTTTGCCAGCCGGATCAATATCGGCATGGTCGGTATCAACGTTCCGATCCCGGTTCCGTTGGCCTATCACACCTTTGGCGGTTGGAAGAAATCCATGTTCGGTGACCTGAACCAGCATGGTGCGGATAGCTTCAAATTCTATACACGCACAAAAACGGTCACCGCGCGTTGGCCTTCAGGCATCAAAGAAGGCGGCGAGTTCAACTTCAAAGCCATGGACTGATCCAAACGAAAGCTGTGGATCCACAGAGCCCGGCCACCACTGGCCGGGCTTTTTCAATACACGGCCAAGTTTCGCTTGTGATGTTCGCTTCACAATAAATTCACTCAACACTCCCTAGGAAATCTGATCAGAAAAACATAAGTTACACGCAGTTCCGCGCGAGCAGTTCCTGAACCGGAGGCCAATTTGTCAGATCCCCGCATGACCCGTCGCTCTGCATTGTTAGGTGCAGCGTCTCTGTTGATGACACCTGCACTGGTGCGCGCACAAAGCAGCGCCGATGCTTTCCCACTCGACGAAGAAGCGATCAGCACACAGCTAGCTGTGCGGCGGAATGTCTCCTCATTCTCGCACCAAAATTGGCAGGATCACTTCGATCAGTTAGGTGTCGGCTGCCTGCTGGCAGATATCACAAGCCGCGCTGTACACTATTGGGGGGCTGACGGGACGTACAAACTGTACCCCAGCTCAGTCCCTATGAGCGAAGAACTCACAAGGCGTGGTTATACCGAAGTAGTACGCAAGCGCGAAAACCCGAGCTGGACTCCGACCGCCTCAATGCGCGAGCGCGACCCGAACCTGCCCATCCGAATTGAAGGTGGCGAGTCCGGAAATCCGCT
Organism: Ruegeria sp. YTSA226; assembly: GCF_059609905.1. Classification (NCBI taxonomy): domain Bacteria; kingdom Pseudomonadati; phylum Pseudomonadota; class Alphaproteobacteria; order Rhodobacterales; family Roseobacteraceae; genus Ruegeria; species Ruegeria sp. YTSA226. The sequence continues at coordinate 358,540 of NZ_JBXWMQ010000001.1, read as the reverse complement.
GGGTACGCGGGCGATGTATCTGGGCTGGCCAGCATATCTAGTGCACGGCACGCACGATACACGCAAGATTGGACGCCAAAGTTCTTCTGGATGTATTGGCCTTTATAATCAGCATGTTGAAGAGTTATATCCGCTGGTTCAGGTTGGCACCAAGGTCAGATTGGTCTGACAGAATGCCCCGGCCATAACGGCCGGGGTTTTTGCTTGATCACGGTGGTTGCCAATTATTCCGGCAGGATCACCGCATCGACGACGTGGATCACGCCATTGCTGGCCTCGATATCGGCCTGCACAACCTTGGCGCCATTCACTTTGACGCCGTTTTTACCATTCACACTCAAGCGATCACCCTGCACGGTCAGAACTTTGGCGCGCTTGCCAGCGATGTCCCCAGACATGACTTTGGCCGGAACCACATGGTAAGTCAGGATTGCGACCAGTTGGTCTTTGTTCTCGGGCAGTAGCAGCGTTTCCACTGTCCCTTCGGGCAGTGCGGCAAAGGCCTCATCCGTGGGGGCAAAAACGGTGAACGGACCGTCCCCTTTCAGCGTATCGACCAGACCCGCCGCTTGAACCGCTGCGACCAGTGTGGTGAATGATCCAGCAGATACGGCGGTATCCACGATATCGGCGGCCTTCGCTTGAACCGGCAAGGTAAGTGCGATTGCGGCGGCGGCGCTCAGGAAAGTACGGCGAAACATATTTGAGATCTCCTATCCAGTTTGTTATGGAAAGGGGTACGGGCGTTTCGCTGCGCCGGATCAATTTGGTCTCAGATTTATTTGACCTGAACCCAGATACTTTGCGCGCGCCCATCTTTCAAAAACGGCAGTGCCTCGACCGCATCCTGGCGATCCTGTTGCAAGAAGTATCCAGGCCAAAGCATTGAATATGCACTAGATTGCAACAATGCATGCAACATATATTGCTCGCCCCATCCCGGGCAGTCATAGAAGAACCGCTTGGGGTATTCGTAGGGTAGAAAAACATCGTGCACATGGATCACAACGCCTGGTTTTAAGGCCGGTATGATGCGACAGAACAGATGCGCGACATCATTGCTCATCCGGACAACATGGCTGGAATCGATGAACAGGATGTCACCCGCTTCAAGCTGTTCGAAGATGGCTGGATCGACCTCTTCCAACCGTTTCTGTTCGAATTGATCGACTACATGCGCGATGTCCGCGCGCGGATAAGGATCAATCGCGGTGATTTGCGTCTGCAGCCCGCCATCCAATACAGCCTGCCGTGTCACGCGCGTTGAATTACCGCAGCCAACCTCAATCACCCGCTTGGGTTTGAAACGTCGGACCATAAGATACAACGCATCCGCATCTGGGCTGTCATAATACCCGTTGCCGATCCTATACCCGGTTTGATTGCGGGACGGATCTTTCAATGCAGCCAAAGCGGCGGCATGTTCACCATATTCGGCTACCAGCTGCGAGATGTCGAAATCGGCCATTCCCGGTGACAACGAATAAGCCGAACGGGTCAGCCCGCCTGCCCTTTCGAACGCCTCCAGCCGGGCACGCTCGTCCCGTTCCGTGACTTTGTCAATCAGCCTGACACCAAATCGGTCGAGAACGGCATTCAGCCGGGGGAATTTCCTGGGTTTCACACAATGGCTCCGGGGTTCTTCTGAACTTTGACCCGTTCCTTACCGTTGCTAGCCCGATGACCGCAAGGACTCTGCCGGTAAACACTTGGCAAAAAGCGTATTTCCGTATTCACTGTTTCGCATAAAGCTAGAAAGAGGGCCGCCATGCAGCAGGAATACACGCTGGGCATTGAGGAAGAGTATCTTCTGGTCGACCGCGACAGCCTTGAACTTGCCCAAGCACCCGCTGCACTGATGGAAGCCTGCCAGGCCGATTTTCAGGGCCAGGTCAGCCCCGAGTTTCTGCAGTGCCAGATCGAGGTTGGCACCCGCCCCCATGCAACGATCCGCACGGCGCGCGAAGATTTGAAGCGCCTGAGGGCGGGTGTGGCGGATCGGTCCGCCGAATACAATCTGGCTCCGATTGCTGTGTCCTGCCACCCCTTTGCGGACTGGAAGAAACAGCACCACACGCGCCGAGAGCGCTATGACGCCTTGCAGCATGCCCTGGGCGGTGTCGCGCGACGGATGCTGATCTGCGGGATGCACGTGCATGTCGGTGTTGAAGAACCGTCATTGCGGGCCGACCTGATGCCGCAGCTTTCCTATTTCCTGCCGCATCTGTTGGCGCTCTCCACATCCTCGCCCTATTGGAACGGAGAGGATACCGGCCTGTCTTCCTATCGTCTGACCGTGTTCGACAACCTGCCCCGCACCGGATTACCACCGGTCCTGGCAAGTTGGTCGGAATATGAACGTACGACAGGCATTCTGGTCGAACTTGGCGTGATCGAGGATACCTCGAAAATCTGGTGGGATTTGCGACCGTCTCATCGCTTTCCAACGCTCGAAACACGCATAATGGACGTGCAGCCTAGGTTGGAGCACACTTTGTCACTGGCTGCAATGGTACAGGCGCTGGTCCGAATGTTGTGCCGTCTGAAAGACCGCAATTTGCGTTGGCGGCAATATGACAGGTTCCTGATTGGTGAAAACCGGTGGCGGGCGCAGCGTTACGGTGTCGGCGAAGGCATGATTGATTTCGGGGATCGATCCATCAAGCCCATGCCGGAACTTATGGGTGAACTGATGGGTATGCTGGCCGAAGATGCCGAAGCACTGGGCACCATGACTGAACTTGCCCGGCTACAGCAAATCGCACAAAACGGCACATCTGCCACGCGGCAACGACGTGTTCACGCCGAAGCGACGGCCAAAGGTGCGGATGCAGGCAGGGCTGTGGTTCAGCATCTGATCGAAGAATTCCATCAGGATTTATGACCTGCCTCAAAGTATGATCTAATCGTTTTCGCAATATCCCTGTCAGGAATTGCTGGGCGTGCAAAATTTCTGTAAGAATCTGGAAATAAACACTCGTTCAATTCATCCGGCGACGTGGGAGGAAACCAATGGATTTTGCACCAACCGAAGAGCAAACTGCTATCTTCGATATGGCCTATGAGTTCGGGCAGGAGCATATCGCACCCTTCGCCCGGCAATGGGAGGCAGATGGCACTATTCCCAAAGACCTTTGGCCCCGTGTAGGGGAGCTTGGCTTTGGCGGTCTCTATGTGTCCGAAGATAGTGGCGGTTCCGGTCTTAGTAGGCTGGATGCGACGATGGTGTTCGAGGCCCTTTCGATGGCTTGCCCTTCAGTCGCGGCCTTCCTGACGATCCACAATATGTGCGCCAAGATGTTGGACACATTTGCCGCGGATGAGCTGAAATCGCGGATCATGCCGGATATTCTTAACCTGAACACAGTCCTCAGCTACTGCCTGACCGAACCCGGATCAGGCTCGGACGCAGCCGCGCTGAAAACTCGCGCCGAACGCACGAACGAAGGTTATACGCTGAACGGAACAAAAGCCTTCATCTCGGGCGGCGGATACTCAGATGCTTATGTCTGTATGGTGCGCACCGGACAGGATGGTCCCAAAGGGATTTCAACCCTGTATGTCGAAGATGGCACTCCAGGTCTTAGCTTTGGCGCGCTTGAACAAAAGATGGGCTGGAAAAGCCAACCAACGGCGCAGGTTCAGTTTGACGACTGCAAAGTTCCGGCGGGCAATCTGGTGGGTACAGAAGGTGACGGATTCAAATATGCGATGATGGGCCTGGATGGCGGTCGCTTGAATATTGCCTCATGTTCTTTGGGGGCGGCACAAGCAGGTCTGAACATGACGCTTCAGTATATGTCCGAGCGTCAGGCATTCGGGAAGTCGATTGATCAGTTTCAAGCGCTGCAGTTCAGGCTTGCGGATATGGAAATAGAATTGCAGGCGGCCCGGACGTTCTTGCGTCAGGCGGCCTGGAAACTGGACACGGGCGCACCGGACGCCACCAAGTTCTGTGCAATGGCCAAGAAATTCGTGACTGAAACCGGATCAAAAGTGGTCGACCAATGCCTGCAACTGCACGGCGGTTATGGGTATCTCGCCGATTACGGTATCGAAAAGCTTGTCCGCGACTTGCGCGTTCATCAAATTCTGGAAGGCACAAACGAGATCATGCGCGTCATTGTTTCTCGTCAGATGCTTGCCCAACGCTGAGACCCCGATGCCAGATATTGAAATTCACACTACCGGCCGCGCAGGACGCATCACTCTGACACGCCCCAAGTCTTTGAACGCGCTGAGTTATGACATGTGCATGGCGATAGATACGGCCATGCGCAACTGGCGCGAGGACGAGTCAGTTGACCTGATCATACTGGACGCCGTTGGCGATAAAGCATTTTGCGCCGGGGGAGATATCGCAGAGCTTTATGATACCGGGTGCAAAGGCGACTTTGCCTATGGGCAGACTTTCTGGCGCGATGAATACAGGCTGAATGCACTGATTTTCGAATACCCCAAGCCCGTGGTCAGTTTCCTACAAGGGTTTACTATGGGTGGCGGCGTCGGAATTGGGTGCCACGGAAGCCACCGCATAGTCTGTGAAACATCTCAGATTGCCCTGCCCGAGTGCTCTATCGGTTTGGTGCCGGATGTTGGTGGCTCTCTGATGCTCGCGCTGGCTCCGGGTCGACTGGGAGAATACTTGGGCACAACAGGTCACCGAATGGGCCCTGCGGACGCCATTTATGCGGGCTTTGCCGACCATTTTATCCCCATTGAAGAATGGCCCGGCTTGATCGAACTGCTCGAAGCTTCCGGGAGCACAGACCTGTTGGTCGAGCATTCCCAGACGCCACCCACAGGTAAACTTGAAAAGGTCCAGGCGGAAATCGACGTGCTTTTCAATGGCGAGGGGTTGAACGACATCCTCAACGCGTTGCGCTTCTCCGAAACCCCGTTCTCTGACGCGGCGCAAAAGTTGATGGGCCGCAACTCTCCACTATCGGTGGCTTGTACCATTGAAATGATTCATCGGCTTAAGGCGCTGGATCTGTCGATCCGAAAAGCCCTGGAGATGGAATACCGCTTTACGGCGCGCGCCATGGAACACGGAGACTTTCTGGAAGGTATCCGCGCGCAGATCATAGACAAGGATCGCTCTCCTAATTGGCGTCACCATGGCAAACCTGTTCCCGCCGTGGATATTTCCGCAATGCTGCGGCCCCTGGGCAGCGTCGCCCTGACATTCGAGGAGGATTAAAGAATGAAAATCGGGTTTATCGGCCTTGGAAACATGGGCAATCCAATGGCAGTCAATCTTGCCAATGCCGGGCATGAAGTCGCTGGGTTTGATATGGCCGAGGTGTCGGTTTCCGGTGTTACTTTGACTGGGTCAGGGGCCGACGCTGCAAAAGACACAGACATCGTCATCACCATGCTTCCGAATGGCCAGATACTTCGATCCGTCGCAAATGAGATCATTCCAGCGATGAATGAAGGGGCCGTCTGGGTCGATTGTTCGACAGTGGATGTCGACAGCGCTCGAGCTGTTGCCGATATGGCTTTGGCTGCGGGAGTTTTGGCCGTCGACGCGCCCGTATCGGGCGGTATCGGAGGCGCCTCGGCTGGGACGCTGACATTCATGGCAGGTGGAAGCGCCGAGGCATTCGAAAAAGCCCGGCCCTTGTTCGACATCATGGGGCAAAAGGCAGTGCATTGCGGAGACGCGGGCGCGGGTCAGGCGGCCAAGATCTGCAACAACATGATTTTGGGCGTCACCATGATTGCAACCTGCGAGGCCTTCGCGCTGGCCGACAAATTGGGGCTGGACCGGCAGAAAATGTTCGACGTTGTCAGCACCTCCTCGGGCTATAGCTGGACGATGAACGCATACTGCCCTGCCCCAGGCATCGGTCCGCAAAGCCCGGCCGACAATGGTTATCAACCCGGCTTTGCCGCCGAACTGATGTTGAAAGACCTGCGTCTCAGTCAGCAGGCAGCGGAAAGCTCGGATGCCGACACCCCAATGGGGATGATGGCGACCGAGCTGTATCAGCAATTCGTCGAAAGCGAAGATGGGCTGGGGCTGGACTTCTCGGCCATGCTTCCGCGATTTGAAAAGCGCGGTCGGAACTAGGATGCCCTTGGGCGGCTTCCTGCCCATTGGGTTGACCCATTGCCTGCCGATGTCCATCTAAGACTGAGGTTCAGCATCGATTCTTGGGGCTACGATGACGCATAATTTGGTTAAAGCGCTTACTGTTCTTGCTCTGGTCGTGACCCCGGTGGCGGCCATGGCCGGTAACGGGAAAGGAAACAGCAAGAACAAGAATGACAATAAGGTCATCCGCATAGCGCCTCAGGGCGGTATTGTTGCAACTGGAAACGCCGGCCACTGCCCGCCGGGTCTGGCCAAGAAAAACGTACCCTGTGTCCCTCCGGGACAGGCCAATAAGCTGTATAGAAATGGCGAGTTTATCAATGGCGACTATCGCTGGATTGATGATCCGTTTCGGTATGGCCTGAATAGGGGAAGCTATGTCCGCGCAGGCGACTACGTGTATCGTGTCGACCCGGATACACGCAAAGTTCTGAACCTGATCGGCGCGGTTGCAGACATCCTGAACTGACAAGCGCGGCCTGAATTCAAGCGGTCGAAAAGCAACCTCTGTCGATTTGAGAAAGTAAGCAGGCTCGGGCATTTTCCGGCCTGTTTTAAATTTTGACGCAATCTAACATCATCATAAACCTCACCATTTCGAGGTTTTATTATGAATACTGAAAACGTGCTATTTGAGCTCCGCGGCCCATGGAACGTACCGATACATTTCAGCCAAAGCCTTATTTTTCTGGTTTTGATCGTTGTCGGAATTAACGCCGATCCGGTCAACCTGCCCTATGCGCTCGCCTTCGTGGCGATTTAGTTGATTTCGATTCTTCTGCACGAGTTGGGCCACGCATGGGGCTGTCTTGTGCAGGGCGTGCCCGTCAATCGAGTCGTCCTTTATGGGGGCGGCGGATTCTGCGAACATCGCCGGTCGACCTCGGCATATGAAGACGAATTGATTGTGGCTATGGGGCCGATTGTGAACCTGACCCTGTGGGCGGTGTGTTCATTGCTGGAACCGTTTTCCAACTCGCCTGAAATTGGCTGGGTTCTGATGGTGACGGCAGAGCTAAACCTGTGGCTGGCGCTGTTTAACATGCTGCCCCTGATGCCGCTCGATGGGGGGCGTCTGCTCTTCGCTTTGCTCACGCGCATTATGTCGGCGAACTCAGCCGCACGTGTTTCCGGGTTTGTTGGGCTGGTTGGCGTTTTGCTGTGGATCCCGATGATGATCTTTGCCTATATCAGCTTCGGCTTCGTGTTCCTGTTCTTTCCGCCAATACTGCGCCACTGGCAGATGCTGCGATACGCCAGATACTGAAGTTGCCGCGACGGAGGTTATTCCGCCGCGACCCGCTCGGGGTTCAGCAACTGTTTCAAATACCTGCCCGTATGGCTGCGTTCCACAGCAACAACATCTTCGGGCGTTCCCGTGGCGACAATCTCACCACCACCGTCACCGCCTTCGGGCCCGATATCAATGATATGGTCGGCCGTTTTGACAACATCCAGATTGTGTTCGATCACAACAACCGTGTTACCCTGATCAACCAATTCATGCAGCACTTCCAACAGCTTGCGGACGTCTTCGAAATGAAGACCGGTCGTCGGCTCATCCAGAATGTAAAGCGTCCGACCAGTTGAGCGTTTGGAGAGTTCTTTTGACAGCTTCACCCGCTGCGCTTCACCGCCCGACAGGGTCGTCGCCTGTTGCCCGACCTTGATATACCCCAGACCGACCCGCGCCAGCGCGTCCATCTTATCGCGGATCGACGGCACGGCTTTGAAGAACTCTTGTGCATCTTCCACTGTCATATCAAGGACATCCGCGATGGACTTGCCTTTGAATTTGATCTCAAGGGTTTCCCGATTGTACCGCGCGCCTTTGCAGGTTTCGCAGGTTACATAGACATCGGGCAGAAAGTGCATTTCGATCTTGATGACGCCGTCGCCCTGACAAGCCTCGCACCGACCGCCTTTGACGTTAAAGCTGAACCGGCCAGGCTTGTACCCGCGCGCCTTGGACTCGGGCAGACCGGCGAACCAGTCACGGATCGGCGTGAACGCCCCCGTATACGTGGCCGGGTTCGAGCGTGGTGTACGCCCGATGGGCCGCTGGTCGATGTCGATCACCTTATCCAGATGCTCGAGCCCCTTGATCGTCTCGCACGGCGCGGGTGTCTGCCGCGCGCCGTTCAGCCGCATGGAGGCTGTCTTGAATAGGGTTTCAATCGTCAGGGTCGATTTGCCACCGCCGGATACGCCGGTCACACAGACGAACTTGCCCAGAGGAAAATCAGCGGTCACTTTCTTCAGATTGTTCCCGGTGGCATTGACCACAGTCACTTTCTTTTTGTTCCCCTTCCGCCGCTCGGACGGCACCGGGATTTCGCGTGTGCCTGACAGGTATTGGCCGGTGATCGAGGCTGCATCGGTCGCGATCTCGGACGGGGTACCATGGCTGACGACCTGTCCGCCATGCACGCCTGCGCCCGGTCCGATGTCAAAGACATAGTCGGCTTCGCGGATGGCTTCCTCGTCATGTTCTACGACGATGACCGTGTTCCCCTGATCCCTCAGGTTTTTGAGAGTACCCAGCAAGCGGTCATTGTCGCGCTGATGCAACCCGATCGAAGGTTCGTCCAGTACATACAACACCCCGGTCAGACCCGACCCGATCTGGCTGGCCAGACGGATACGCTGGCTTTCACCGCCAGACAGAGTTCCACTTGAACGTGACAGCGTAAGGTATTCCAAACCAACGTTATTCAGGAAACCAAGCCGCTCGCGTATCTCTTTGAGGATCACCCGCGCGATTTCATTTTTCTGATCACTCAGATGGTTTGGAGCATCCTCAACCCAAGCCAGCGCCTCGCGGATCGACATCTGGACCACCTGCCCGACATGCATTCCGGAAATCTTGACGGCCAGCGCCTCGGCCCGCAAGCGATAGCCTTCGCAGCTGCCGCAGGAGCGGTTGTTTTGATAACGCTCAAATTCTTCGCGGATCCAGGCGCTGTCAGTCTCGCGATAGCGGCGCTCCATATTCGGGATAACGCCTTCGAAACTGCGGGTTACCTGATACACCCGGCCACCTTCGTCATAGCGGAACTGGATTTCTTCCTCGCCCGATCCGCGCAGAAACACCTGCTGCACCTTGGCGGGCAGATCTTTCCACGGCGTATTCTTGTCGAACTCATAATGTCGCGCGATGGCTTCGATAGTCTGCAGGAAATAGGGCGACTTGCCCTTGCGCCAGGGCGCCAAGGCGCCGTCATACAGTTTCAGCGTCTGATCCGGCACTACGAGGCGTTCGTCAAAGAACAGCTCGACCCCCAGCCCGTCACAGGCCTGACAGGCCCCGAAGGGCGCATTAAAGGAAAATAGGCGCGGTTCGATCTCGGGGATGGTGAAGCCACTGACAGGACAGGCGAAATTTTCACTGAAGGTGATCCGCTCCGGGTCGCCTTCAGGCGGTGCGGTTTCCAAAATCGCAATGCCATCGGCCAAATCAAGCGCTGTGCGCAGGCTGTCCGCCAGCCGCGTTTCCATGCCCTCGCGCACCACCAATCGGTCGACCACGACGTCGATGTCATGGCGGAACTTCTTGTCTAGCTTCGGAGGCTCGTCCAACTCGTGAAACGCGCCATCAACCTTGACGCGCTGAAAGCCCTGTTTGCGCAGTTCCAGAAACTCTTTCTTATACTCGCCCTTCCGGTCTCGCACGATCGGGGCAAGCAGATACCCGCGCGTGCCCTCCTCCATCGTCATGATCCGGTCGACCATATCCTGCACCTGCTGGGCTTCGATCGGCTTGCCCGTGGCAGGGCTGAACGGTGTACCAGCGCGGGCAAACAGCAGACGCAGATAGTCGTAAATCTCGGTCACGGTTCCCACGGTAGACCGTGGGTTCTTTGAAGTCGTCTTCTGTTCGATGGAAATAGCCGGAGATAGACCACTGATATGGTCCACATCTGGCTTTTCCATCATATCCAGAAATTGCCGGGCATAGGCCGACAGGCTTTCGACATACCGGCGCTGCCCTTCCGCATAGATCGTGTCAAAGGCAAGCGACGACTTGCCCGAGCCTGACAGACCAGTGATAACCACAAGCTGGTCACGCGGAATATCCACGTCAATGCCTTTGAGGTTATGTTCGCGCGCGCCGCGCACCTCGATATTCTTCAGCTCAGCCATGTTTGGCCCCCAACACATAAGTGTCCTAGAGATAAGCGAGCCACACTGAGTCTCCAACAGAAAAGTTAGAACAAAATGTGAACGAGAGAGATGTTGCCGCCACCTACTGACAACAAAACCAATAGAGTCACCCGGTAAACGGTATGATTTCTGAAAACTAGTGGAAAATGGCGCGGTTGACGGGGCTCGAACCCGCGACCCCCGGCGTGACAGGCCGGTACTCTAACCAGCTGAGCTACAACCGCGCATCTATTTCGTGGCCTTTACCCTGGACCAAGGATGGCAGCAATGGCGCGGTTGACGGGGCTCGAACCCGCGACCCCCGGCGTGACAGGCCGGTACTCTAACCAACTGAGCTACAACCGCCCGCTGCCCGTTCGTTGCTGAACGTTGGGGTGTATTATGGCCACGCCCGGACATCGTCAAGCGGCGAATTGAAGTTTTTTCTCAGAACGTAATTTTTGTTAGAGATGTTTTCTCGTCACACGACGAATGGCCAAATAGAAACCAGCCGATAATTCACGACCCGCTGCCTTTGGCCAGACAAAAATATTCTGAAACCTTGCGCAGCACATCACCTGGCACGGGTCCGCTAGATCCAGATCTCAGGACAGCCCCCAAACTCTTCCCCAAGCTTATTCTGGCATAAACCCAAAGCGAACAGTCATATCAACTTACTGGCAGAGAGTTACCCAAAGCTTGCCGCGTTCTGCCTCATTTCAACCACAAATGGTCTGCAAGACGATTACAAACACCTCTGCCAAAAGAGACTTCATACGCTCGGTTGATCCTCGGGCCAAAACGTTGGAAATTTCTGATGCCAAAGGAAGAATTACCGATTCTAGAACCGGTCAATATATACGGCGCCAATTTTGTATTCCGGAAAAACCGGGAACAAACGGCGTGTTAGACAAGGAAGAAATTTAAGATGTCAGTTGCCAGCACAACTTCTCCGGGTGCAAATGTTACCGGCCATGTTTATGTAGACAGCCTGATTTGGGGCACGTCTTGGGACACCAGCGCCGGAGGCGTCAGTGCTCCGGGCACAATCACATACTCCTTCGATGATGGATCGTTAGGTCGCCGTGGCTTTGCCTCCTACATGAAGGAAGCAATCCGCAAAGCATTTGCAATTATCGAAACGATCATTCCGATCGAGTTCAACGAAGTCGGCTTTCTGACACCAGCAGGCGAGATTAATGACGTTAACATCACCTACGCTTTGCTGACCCAAAACGATCTTGGCGGACCCGGATCTCTTGGTGTCCATCAAGTTCCGGGTGACGACCCCCTGCTGCAGGATTCTGGCATCGACGCCCTGTTCGGCATCTTTGCCTATGATACGCCTCTATTTAGCAAAGAGGCCTTACGCAAAGGCGGTGAAGGCTTCGCGACAATCATTCATGAGATTCTTCACGGCCTTGGCCTAGCCCACCCACATGATGAAGGCGGCAGCTCGACTATTTTTCCGGGGGTTACGCAGCCCTTCGACGACTACGGGACAGATGGGCAGAACCAGGGTGTTTACACCATCATGTCCTACAACTCGGGCTATCCCGAAGTTGTTCCTCTGAAGACATATAAGGCTGGCGGCACTGCCTCGCCTATGGCCCTTGATATAGCTGCGTTGCAGGCCATCTACGGAACGACGGACCACAACACCGACGACAACGTCTATAAAATCAAAGGCAAGAATGGCGCCGGAACATTCTGGACATCCATCTGGGATACAGATGGAATCGATACAATTTCGGCAAAGGGTGTTGATCGCAGCGTCACGATCAACCTCAATGACGCGGATCTTGATGGCAGCGATGCAGGTGGCACTCCTTCCCATGCCAAAGGCGTAACCGGTGGATTTACGATCGCAAATGGGGTCGTCATTGAGAATGCGCAGGGCGGCAACAAGGGCGACATCATCGTCGGGAATGAAGTTGATAACCGGTTGGAAGGATTTGGCGGTAGCGATGTTATTTCTGCTGGCGAGGGTAATGACATTGTTCTTGGGGGTGGCGGCAATGACACCCTGACCGGAGGTCTTGGAAACGACGAACTGTACGGCCACAAGGGCACGGACAACTTTGTAGCCGAGGACAGCGACGGCGACGATATCATTGACGGCGGAGAGGGCCTTGATTGGTTGCGTTATATCGGCACAAGCGCCGTAACCGTTGATTTGTCTGACACCAATGCACAGGCAACCGGATACGGAACCGATACCATTACGGGTGTCGAAAACGTCGATGGGTCCGAGCAAAATGACGACATTACAGGTACGGACGGTCGAAACATCCTGCAGGGTAATGGAGGGTCTGACCGCCTGGACGGGGGCCTTGGCAAAGATACCCTGAATGGTGGCGCAGGCAGCGATACTTTGATCGGTGGTGCCGGAAGGGACACCATGACCGGCGGCGAAGGGGCCGATGAGTTTGTGTTCACGTCAACAACCGAAAGTTCGCGCAAAGCAAAATATGCCGACCGGATTACCGATTTCACTCAGGGTGAAGACAAGATCGACCTAAGTGCGATCGACGCAAGCACCGTAATTGACGGCGATGATTCATTTGTCTTCAACGGTACAACACCGGCCCAGACGTCGGACGAAGGCGAAATCTATTACGTCAAGAAAAACAACGCAGGCACCAAGAACGACTTCACACTTGTTCTTGTGGATACTGACGGCGACAAAAATCCTGAGATGGTTATCAAGATCTCTGGCTTGCACGATCTGACCCAGGACGATTTCATTCTTTGACATCAAAAAAGTGAAAGGGCGGCCCCACAAGGCCGCCCGTTTATGGGCACCTCGACTGGGCATTTGCGGGGTAATCCCCGGGGCCCAAAAGGCGCAAAGACCTCTTGCGGCTTTGCTGAACTCCTTATAAGACCCCTGCTCACGGGTGATTAGCTCAGTGGTAGAGCGCTTCGTTCACATCGAAGATGTCAGGAGTTCAAATCTCTTATCACCCACCATTTCACAATCTGCGATCCGACATGCAAAGCCAGTAATTGGCTGACTATTTGGTCTGACCAAAGAAAAAGGGCGAGGTGCTAACCCCGCCCCTAATTGCCATATTCTGACCTTTAGTGCGCCCTGGCGGACGGGGACGTGTTCTCAGCCGTTTTGGCCGCAGCCGCGGCGGCCTCTTCTGCGGCTTCGTCCCATTCGACAGGTTCAGGATCCCGAACCAGAGCGTGTTTCAGAACTTCCGAAACATGCGTGACCGGGATGATTTTCAGCCCCTCCTTCACGTTGTCAGGAATTTCGGCCAGGTCTTTCTCATTCTCTTCCGGAATCAGAACAGTCTTGATCCCGCCGCGCAGAGCCGCCAGCAGCTTTTCCTTCAAACCACCGATGGGCATCGCATTGCCGCGCAAGGAAACCTCTCCTGTCATGGCAATATCCTTGTGCACCGGGATACCCGTCAGAACCGATACGATTGAGGTCACCATTGCCAAACCGGCCGAAGGACCATCCTTGGGCGTTGCCCCGTCCGGTACGTGGACGTGGATGTCCAGGTTGTCGAATTTGGGCGGCTTCACCCCGATCTTAGGTGAGATTGACCGCACATAAGATGAGGCCGCATCGATGGATTCCTTCATCACATCGCCCAGCTTCCCCGTGGTCTTCATCCGCCCCTTACCGGGCAGTTTCAGCGCCTCAATATGCAGCAGATCGCCGCCAACGGAGGTCCAGGCCAGACCTGTTACAACCCCAACCTGATCGTCTTGTTCAGCCAAACCATAGCGGAACTTGGGCACGCCCAAGAATTCATCCAGATTGTCCGGCGTCACCGTGACCGACTCCGCCTCTTTCTTGATGATCTTGGTCAGCGACTTCCGCGCCACCTTGGCGATTTCGCGTTCAAGGTTCCGCACGCCAGCTTCTCGGGTGTAGGTGCGGATAATCGATTGCAGCGCCTCATCGGATAGTTCGAACTCTTTGGCTTTCAGACCGTGGTTCTTGATTTGCTTACTGATCAGGTGCTGCTTGGCGATCTCGCTCTTTTCATCTTCGGTGTAGCCCGCCAGAGGAATGATCTCCATCCGGTCGAGCAAAGGCCCGGGCATGTTATAGCTGTTGGAGGTGGTCAGGAACATCACGTTGGACAGGTCATATTCAACCTCAAGGTAGTGATCCATGAACGTGCTGTTCTGTTCCGGGTCCAACACTTCCAGCATGGCCGAGGCCGGATCACCGCGGAAATCCTGCCCCATCTTGTCGATTTCATCCAACAAGATCAGCGGGTTCGTGGTTTTCGCCTTTTTCAGCGCCTGGATAATCTTGCCGGGCATTGAGCCGATATAGGTCCGGCGGTGACCGCGGATCTCGGACTCGTCACGCACGCCGCCGAGGCTGATGCGAATAAACTCGCGCCCAGTGGCTTTGGCAACGGATTTACCCAGCGACGTTTTACCAACGCCCGGAGGGCCAACAAGACACAGGATCGGGCCTTTCAGCTTTTTCGAACGCTGTTGAACCGCCAGATATTCGACGATCCGTTCCTTGACCTTCTCAAGCCCATAGTGATCGTCATCCAGAATTTCCTGTGCGCGGCCCAGATCCTTTTTAACGCGGGACTTGGTGCCCCAAGGCAGAGCCAAAATCCAGTCGAGGTAATTGCGCACAACAGTAGCTTCAGCCGACATCGGGCTCATATTGCGCAGCTTCTTCAGCTCACCTTCGGCCTTTTCACGCGCCTCTTTCGACAGCTTGGTTTCGGCGATTTTCTCTTCCAGCTCGGCCACTTCGTTCGAGCCGTCATCGCCATCGCCAAGTTCCTTCTGAATGGCCTTCATCTGCTCATTCAGATAATATTCACGTTGTGTCTTCTCCATCTGAGTTTTGACACGGGTCTTGATCTTTTTCTCGACCTGCAGAACCGACATCTCGCCCTGCATCAGGCCATAGACCTTTTCAAGCCGTTCGCTGACCGACAGTGTTTCCAGCAGTTCCTGCTTTTGCTCGACCTCGATACCAAGATGCCCCGACACGAGGTCGGCCAGTTTGGCGGGCTCGGCGGTTTCACCAACAGCGGTCAAAGCCTCTTCGGGGATGTTCTTGCGGACTTTGGCATAGCGTTCGAACTCATCCGCGACGGTGCGAAGCAACGCTTGTGTAGTGGTCACATCACCCGGAATCTCGGTCAGATATTCTGCACGAGCCTCAAAAAAATCTTCGTTATCAAGGTATTCTGTAATCTGTACGCGCGCTTGCCCCTCGACCAGAACTTTCACGGTTCCATCTGGAAGCTTCAGCAGCTGCAGCACATTCGCCAGCACGCCCGAGCGATAGATACCGTCGATTTCCGGATCGTCATCACCTGGATCAATCTGGCTAGACAGCAGAATTTGCTTATCGTCCTGCATCACTTCCTCAAGTGCGCGGACAGACCTTTCCCGACCCACGAACAAAGGCACGATCATATGAGGAAAAACCACAATGTCGCGTAGCGGAAGTACTGGGTATGAGGAATTCAGGGGCTCTTGCATGCTCAATCCTTATCTTTGGCAAGACGGCACTGGTCCCTCATCTAGGCAACCCCCGGCCGTCTCCTGTCTGGAAGGTAAAGGTGGTGC
Source organism: Ruegeria sp. YTSA226 (assembly GCF_059609905.1). Lineage (NCBI taxonomy): Bacteria > Pseudomonadati > Pseudomonadota > Alphaproteobacteria > Rhodobacterales > Roseobacteraceae > Ruegeria > Ruegeria sp. YTSA226. Next base: position 342,714 of record NZ_JBXWMQ010000001.1, on the reverse strand, counting down.
GCCAAGCGTCCTATTTCAACCTTACCTGTAGTGGACCTAACAATGACCGGAAGGTTGCGCCTCCGCAAGACGATAACATGATCGGTCTTGTCAAATTCTCAATTTGACCCCGCTTGGTTTCTTCGGCGATTGCCTGCCTGGAAATTCAGAAACCAACAGCAAAAGTACAACACTATCTAACAGGCAGCTGCCCAAAGCCTGCCATCATCGCAAACAATATGATTGCATACCCCAACTTCTGATCGATTACTGTGAGTCGTAGAGATGACAAATCCAAAAAATATCAATGCTGCGGAATCCGACCATCAACGGTACCTATCTGCCCGCGACTCCGATCATGCGACGCTTTTAGCGCATGCCGCCAAAAGCTCTGGGCGCTCTGTTTTACAAGTCCAACGGAGCTTCAATCAAATGGCAAAGCCTCCCAGCCGTTTGAATATGGTTGAGTATGTGCGCAATGGCCTTCATCACGAAGACCGCTTTACCGACGCCGAACGCGCGGCATACATCTCCAATGATCTCCATTGGCCCATCGCCCACAAGTGTAACCATCATGGTTGGAACAGTGCCGCAGAAGACAAGATACTGGCTTCTACTTTGCTTGAAACAGCAGGTGTACCTGTCCCGGAAACCGTTGGCGTCATCGACCGTTCGAACCGACACTACCCCGGGGTTACGAAAATCAACACTCCTGAGGCGTTGCGCGATCTCGTTTGCAACCATCTGGAAGGTGGGCTTTTTGGAAAGATCGTCGAGGGGATGGTAAGCTTTGGGGCCTTTTTGATCGAGGACGCGGATCAATCCACTATCACTTGTGCAGGCCAACCGCCGATCGCCTATGAGGCATTCCTAGACGAGTTCGTTGGGCAGAATTCATATGTCGTGCAACCTTTGCTCAAAAATCACTCTGCAATCCAAGACTACGCTTCAGCCCTTGCAACGGTGCGAATGGTTACGCTGGTAAGAGAAAACGACGTCTTTTGCCCAGTTGCCGTTATTAAACTTCCGCAGGGCCCCAATATTGCGGACGCCTTCTGGAGACCGGGGAACCTTGCTTGTTCGATCAATATCAAAACCGGCGTTATCGAAACCGTCGCGCGCCGCGCCAAGATGGAAACAGAATTCCTGGATGACCATCCTGACAACCCCGGTTTAATGGGCTTGAAACTGCCTTTTTGGGACGAATTGATCGAAATAAATGACCGTGCTGCAAGAACCTTTCAGCCAATTCGATATCAGTCGACCGACATTGCTATAACCGAGTCTGGTCCGGTCGTTGTCGAGCTGAACTATGGCGGTGGCTTCGACCTGCCTCAATATGCAAGTGGTCGTGGGATGTTGACCCCAGAAGTTCGTAGCTTTTTCGAAGGGTTTGGCTACGACCTCGATGCAAAACCACAAAAGAAGCGCTGGCTGTTCGGTAAACGCAGATAAAGCGCCCTCAATCTGGTGTCTTGTTAGGTCGACTGAAAAGGCGCTGAACCTAAATCTGTTCAATATCCCCTTGCGCGCGCTGCGCATGGAAGGTCGCCTGCCAGGCATCGAATGTACCAGCCGCAATGGCATCGCGCATACCCTGCATGATTTCCTGAAAATAGTGCAGATTATGCCAGGTCAGCAGCATGCCCGAGATCATCTCGTTCGAGCGGAACACATGGTGTAGATAGGCGCGAGAATAGTTCGAACAAGCCGGGCATGAGCAGGCCTCATCCAGCGGGCGCGGGTCATCGGCGTGGCGGGCATTCTTTATGTTGACCACGCCGTAACGAGTGAACACCTGTCCTGTGCGACCGGACCGTGAGGGTAAGACACAATCCATCATGTCGATCCCGCGGGCGACAGCTCCGACAATGTCGTCAGGCTTTCCAACGCCCATCAAATAGCGCGGTCTGTCGGCTGGCAGAAAGTCAGGAGCGTAGTCGAGACAACCAAACATTGCCTCCTGACCTTCGCCCACGGCCAGACCGCCAACCGCGTAACCTTCGAATCCGATCGCTTTCAGCGCCTCGGCACTTTCTTCGCGTAGATCCTGTTCCAGCCCGCCTTGCATGATCCCAAACAACGCATGTCCAGGACGGTCGCCGAAAGCCTGTCGCGATCGATCGGCCCATCGCATCGACAGGCGCATTGATTCAGCAATTCGATCTCGATCTGAGGGTAGGGCTGGACATTCGTCAAAACACATCACGATGTCTGAACCCAGCAAGCGCTGTATCTCCATCGAGCGTTCCGGGGTCAGCTCGTGCTTGGACCCATCAACATGAGATTTGAAGGTCACGCCCTTTTCGGTCAGCTTGCGCAGACCAGCCAGGGACATGACCTGAAATCCACCAGAATCGGTCAGGATCGGGCGATCCCAGTTCATGAACTTGTGCAACCCACCCAAACGGTCAATGCGCTCGGCCGTAGGGCGCAGCATCAGGTGATAGGTGTTTCCCAACAGTATATCGGCACCGGTTGCACGAACACTTTCCGGCATCATCGCTTTGACCGTCGCAGCAGTCCCCACTGGCATGAACGCCGGGGTACGCACCTCGCCACGCGGCGTGTGGATCACTCCGGCGCGGGCCTTGCCGTCGGTGGCCTTCAGGTCAAATGAGAAACGGTCTGTCATTGGGCATCCTTGGGTCGCTGAACCGGGCAGGATTTGCCCGATCTGCTCAGCCATTGCAAGTTGTCAGGGTAAAGAGGCAACCTGCCGGGTAAACAGATCAACAACCCCTGCCCCGTCAACATCCCGACATACCAGCACAGCCGGTCGCGTTGAGACCGGACGCGTAGCGCCGGATTCCGTACCACCCACAATTACCTCAACCCCGGTTTCGACCATCTCGAACATCGTGCCATGGGTGCAGGCGATCACAGCAGTCGAGTCATGCAGGCCGCAGCCCTCCAACCCGCCGATATCCTTGTAGAATTTCAGGTAAAATACCGAGATGTCACGCAGGAAAGCCCCCATATCGGGCGAGCGTTGGGCCAGACCGTCAAAATCCGCACTTTTGTACAGCGTTTTCAAAGTGACATCCAAACCAACCACAACGGTCGCCGGGGGTGCTGCAAACACTTCATTTGCGGCAAGGGCATCGTGATAGATGTTTGCTTCGGCATGTTCCGTGATGTTTCCTGGGCAGAAAACCGCCCCACCCATGATCACCAACTGTTTGATGTTCTGCGAAAACTCAGGGTCCAAACGCATCGCCGCAGCAATATTAGTCAAGGGGCCGATTGCACAAACCGTCAGCTCTCCCTTGTGGCGGCGCGCCATTTCCACCAGGAATTCCGTGGCATTCAAATCATGGTTCGCCCCGATTTCCGGGATATCGGTAATATCCCCAAAACCTTCGGGACCGTGAACATGTTCGGACGGTGCGTGGTGCCCTGTTCCCTGTGGGTAGGCCGCGCCTTGGGCCACGGGAATGTCCAACCCAAGTTTATCCACCAAAAACCGTGCATTGCGGCTGGATTGATGAACGTGGGTGTTGCCAAAAACGGTCGTGAGGCCGATCAAGTCAATCTCGGGGGCTGCAGCGGCATATGCAATGGCCATCGCATCGTCGATGCCGGGGTCTGTATCAATAATCAGTTTCATCCCAGCCCGATAGCGCAAACGCGAGGGGATGCAAAGCGGTCACAATAGCAAAAACTAACCAAAATCCATGGATCAGCGTTTTGAATCCAAGCACAATCCCTCCATACCAGAGTTGAAAAAGGGCGATTCAACCCCCAAATGTATACTATCGTACACAATAAAAGAGGACGGATATGACCGAAGACCAAATCATTGGATTGCTTTCTTCGAACATAATTTACCTGCTCGCGGCGGCATTGATCGTCATCATCACGCTAAAAGGAATTAAAATCGTGCCGCAATCGGAAAAGTATGTGGTCGAACGGTTCGGGCGTTTGCATTCGGTGCTCGGCCCTGGGATCAACTTTATCGTTCCTTTACTGGATGTTGCGCGGCACAAGATATCCATTCTGGAACGCCAGCTTCCCAATGCAACGCAGGACGCAATCACCAAAGATAACGTTCTGGTCCAAATCGACACTTCGGTCTTTTACCGCATCCTAGAGCCGGAAAAGACAGTCTACCGCATCCGCGATGTAGATGGTGCTATCGCGACGACCGTTGCCGGTATCGTCCGGGCGGAAATCGGCAAGATGGACCTGGACGAAGTTCAGTCGAACCGTGCTCAACTGATCACTCAGATTCAAGGAAGCGTCGAAACCGCAGTGGATGACTGGGGGATCGAAGTGACGCGCGCCGAGATTTTGGACGTTAACCTCGATCAGGCGACCCGTGACGCGATGCTGCAACAGTTGAATGCCGAACGCGCACGCCGCGCGCAGGTTACCGAGGCCGAGGGCAAGAAACGCTCTGTTGAGCTTCAGGCCGACGCCGAACTCTATGCGGCAGAACAAACGGCCAAAGCGCGCCGCATTCAAGCCGAAGCCGAAGCCTATGCAACCAGTGTTGTTGCCCAGGCGATTAAGGAAAACGGTATCGAGGCGGCTCAGTACCAGGTTGCATTGAAACAGGTTGAGGCATTGAACACGCTGGGCACCGGCAATGGCTCGCAGACTATCGTTGTACCTGCCAATGCGCTTGAAGCTTTCGGAAACGCCTTCAACATGTTGAAAGGACGTACATAATGGCTGATCCCTTTTGGTTAACATGGTGGCTATGGCTGGCTGGCGCGTTGGCTTTGGGCATCCTCGAAATAGTCCTACCTGGGTTCATCTTTCTGGGTTTCGCCATCGGAGCCGGGCTGACGGGTATTCTGCTGGCAATCCCTGGAATAGCACCGTCGCTGCCGATCCTGCTTATGATCTTTGCGACTTTGTCGCTGATTGCCTGGCTGATCCTACGCCGCGTCTTTGCTCTGCCCCATGGCCAGGTGAAGAAGTTCAGGCATGACATAAACGACTAAACTCTTATGGCACCCCTTAAGGGAGTGTCATTGTGCCTCTGGACGCTGCCCGAGGCTTTCCCTATATAATTCGTCAGGTAACAAACCCGAGGCACGAATGACTCATCCGAGCGAACAGTTTGAAGGCACACCTCTTATTGCCCCTTCAACGATTGAACACCCTCTTTATGAGCCGGTGGTCGACGCCTGCCGAACGGTTTATGACCCCGAAATCCCTGTAAATATCTATGATCTGGGTCTGATCTATACGATCGACATCACCCAGGAAAACGCGGTCAAGGTCATCATGACACTGACCGCGCCTGGCTGCCCGGTTGCCGGCGAAATGCCTGGGTGGATCGTCGAGGCAATCGAACCCGTGGCCGGCGTTAAAGAAGTTGACGTGGAACTGACCTGGGAGCCCCCCTGGGGCATGGAAATGATGTCAGACGAAGCGCGCCTGGAACTTGGATTTATGTAAGTCCAAGTGCGAAGGTCTGCTGTTATTGAATTCCGCAGGTCGATTTGATTTCGTCCGACCTCTGGTTAAGCTTCTCTATGTAATCTCCTGATAACATAGTTAGTCTTTTCTTTTCGGTTCCAGTCACAAGGCCTAGAAGCGCCCCAGCAGGTGTAATGGCAATTACACTTTTGGCCTGCTCTTCCTCTGCATGTTTTCGTTCGGTTGCAATCGCGCGCAAATCACCTTCTGCCGTTGCACAGTTTACCGGATGTTGCTTTTCTTCTGCGATCGCCGTCTGAGCCAAAAACACAGACAGCATCAGAGAAGGAATTGTAAGAGTATCTTTTATTCTAAACCAAAGTCTTTTCATGCTATTCAGCCTCAATTACTTTCCAAAAGTGGATCATGGGTCAGGCTATGACGAGTGTAATTTGCAAAGCAAGCCTTGCTTACCGACTCAGGCGGGAAATCTAATCCGACAGTAAAAGTTAGGTAAGAAAACCTGCTATGTCTTGAGCCTGATGCCTCGCGGCACTACATTAGCAACAACGAACAACGACGGAGATCATGATGTTCGGCATCCCCGGCAAACAGGCCGTAACAATGACACCAAAGGCTGCAGAGCAGATTGCCCGCCTGATGACTTCGGGCGGCCATGCTGGTTTGCGTATTGGCGTCAAGAAAGGCGGCTGTGCCGGGATGGAATACACCATGGACTATGTCGACCAGCCTGACACCAATGATGAAGTGGTCGAGCAGCACGGCGCGCGGATCATGATCGCCCCGATGGCACAGATGTTCCTGTTTGGAACAGAGATCGACTATGAGGTCTCGCTGCTTGAATCCGGTTTCAAGTTCCGCAACCCGAATGTTGTAGATGCCTGCGGTTGCGGAGAATCCATCAAGTTCGACGAAAGCATTGCAACTCAGCCTTAAGACGCTGCCTGCAAGTGCACATAGGTCTCGTTGAAACGACGCGTCAAGTGCTCTCCTGCCTGGATGACATTCTCTGAATGTGGCGGGGCAACATTGGTGTCATGAGACGGGTTGAAGAACAAAGGAACCGACAGCCTTTCAGCAGATCCACCGATCACACGGTGCAGAGTTGCCTTGACCGCCCCTGCCGTCCAGAACTCCAGCATCTCCCCAAAATTGATAATGAATGTTCCGGGCTGCGCTTGGACCTGAGCCCAACTCTGGTCCGGCATCTGTACCTCTAACCCGGCTCGACCATCGGTGGCCAGCAGGGTCAGACAGCCATAATCAGTGTGCGCTCCGATACCGAAATCCTTTTCGCCTGCCCAGACTGGACGTTGCGGGTAATAATTGCCGCGCAAAAGGGCCATGGGCGTGTCGAAGGCAGTGTCAAAGCTGTTGGCATCCTTGCCCAATGCCACCGAAATGGCGCGCAACACCCGCATGGCAACCGAACAGGCGTCACCATAATAGGCCTCGATGATTGATCGAAACTCGGGCACAGCTTCCGGCCATTGGTTCGGGGCATAAACCGAGAGGTTCTTGCCAAAGTACCTATTGGTCTCAGCTAGCTCGTATCCGCAATCGAACACCTCTTTGAAGTCAGGATTTGCAGCGGGATCTACCTGTTCCGAGCGCGAGGCGCCCCACCCGCGGTTGGACCCGGTCACAGCCATATCAACGCGCCGTTTCTCGGCCTCTGGCAGCCGGAAGAATGCGTGATATGCCGAGATGACCCGTTCCACCCGACAGGCGGAGATACCAGTATTGGACACGGTCAGAAACCCAACTTCACCGACGGCGCGGGTCAATTTGGCCAATTCCGCCGTGTCGCACCGATCCAGTTTTTCAAGATCAAGATGTTCGATCATATTGCTCATTCCTCATCGCGGCGGAAACTGCCGTTTTGCAACGGGCTCTGCAACCGGAATTGTCAGACCTGACTGGCAATGATATCCGGTCACCAGAAAACCGATTAATTTCAAGGGGACGCGATATGCGGCGCAAACTGGCGGCTGGAAACTGGAAGATGAATGGTAATGCTGCCGACTTGAGAGAGCTTCAGGCCCTTTCTCACATGCTTGCTGCCCCGGCAGTTGATATTCTGATCTGCCCACCTGCCACCTTGATCCATCGGGCCAAAGAGAAGGTCCCGGGCGGAAACATCCAGATAGGCGGTCAGGATTGCCACGCGGCAAACTCGGGCGCGCATACAGGTGACATTAGCGCCCAGATGCTGGCCGACGCCGGAGCGTCAGCCGTCATTCTTGGCCATTCTGAACGCCGCGAAGATCATGGTGAACAGAATGAAGATGTTCGTGCTAAGTCTATTGCCGCTATGAATGGTGGGCTAAAGGCGATCATCTGCGTCGGTGAAAGCCTGGAACAACGCGAGGCCGCCAATACCCTGGATATAATCGGCGGCCAGATGTCTGGCTCGATCCCGGATCAGGCAACGGGCGAAAACCTAATAGTCGCCTACGAACCGATCTGGGCCATTGGCACGGGCAAAGTGCCCACTCTGGATGAAATCGGTCAGGTGCATGACTTTATCCGCGCGCGGCTGGAACGGCGCTTTGGCGAAGGCGTTGGGCGTTCGGTCCGGCTGCTTTATGGCGGCTCGGTAAAGCCATCAAACGCCGCCGAGATTTTCGCCGTATCGAACGTGGATGGCGCATTGGTGGGCGGGGCGAGCCTGAAGGCTGACGATTTCTCGGGCATCATTCAGGCTCTGGAACAGGCCTGATCAGGCCATTTTCATCGTCACCATCCCGGCTATGATCAAGACCGCCGCGCAGATGCGCGTGGCGGTCAGGGCTTCGCCCAGAAAAAGAATACCAAAGGTAAACGCGCCAACCGCTCCTATTCCCGTCCAGATGACATAGGCTGTTCCCAAAGGCAGCGTCCGCATGGCCAGTGCCAGCAATGTGAACGAACCAAGCATCGAAACCGCCATCAGGGCGGTCGGCCAGAACCGGGTGAACCCGGCAGATTGTTTCATCGCCACGGCCCAGACAATTTCGAGCAGGCCGGCAAACAACAGGATAATCCAGGGCATAGAAGAGACCTCTGATCAGTCCGGGTCGTCCCGGATGCTGTCCCGTGATGGAGAGGTCGTCCTCTGCCCTTTTAGATAATCCCCTTGGCGCCCCGTTCAAGACGCAAAAACCGGGCAGAGATCCCCTGCCCGGTCTTATTCTCAGCGGCTGGACCCGCTAGTTTGTTATGATCTCCGGCCCCATGAAAGTGTTGGGCAGAAAGGTGGATATCCACGGGATATAGGTCACCATGATCAGGAAGACGAACAGGACCGCCAGGAATGGCAGGGCCGCCCGGACAACGCCCATCATCGGCATGCCCGCCACGCCCGAGGTCACGAACAGGTTCAAGCCGACCGGCGGGGTAATCATCCCGATCTCCATGTTCACAACCATGATGATGCCCAGGTGAATCGGGTCGATGCCCAGCTCGATTGCAATCGGGAACACCAGTGGTGCTACGATCACCAGCAGGCCCGAAGGCTCCATGAACTGGCCGCCGATTAGCAGGATCACATTGACCACGATCAGGAAAGTCACCGGCCCAAGACCTGCCGACAGCATGGCAGTTGCTATGTGCTGCGGAACCTGCTCATCGGTTAGAACATGTTTCAGGATCAAGGCGTTGGCGATAACGAACAGCAGAGTAACGGTCAGTTTCCCAGCTTCTAACAACGTCTGCTTGGTGTCGGGGTGAAAAATCGCTGTGATCAGCGCATAAGGCTTTCTGAGCAAAGAGATATTCTTTTCCTCACCCTCGGTGCTGAGGGGGCCCATGTCCTTGTAGACGAAGCTGGCTATCAAAAAGGCATAGACTGCGGCCACCGCAGCGGCCTCGGTCGGGGTAAAGATACCCCCATAGATGCCACCCAGAATGATCACGATCAGGAACAGACCCCAACCTGCTTCGCGTGCAGAGACTAAGATTTCGCCCCAGCCTTTCCATTCACCTTTGGGTAGGTTCTTGACCTTGGCCATCACATAGATGGTGATCATCAGCATCAGCCCAGCCATCAGGCCGGGGATCACACCGGCGAGGAACATGCGGCCAACCGAAACTTCGACAGCAGCCGCATAGACCACCATCACGATCGATGGCGGGATCAAAATGCCCAGCGTCCCGGCGTTACAGATCACACCGGCGGCAAACTCCTTGGAATAACCAACCTGCCGCATCCCGGCGATCACAATCGACCCGATGGCCACCACCGTAGCCGGAGACGACCCCGACAGGGCCGCAAACAGCATACAGGCGAACACCCCCGCAATCGCCAGACCTCCGGGCAAGTGCCCCACGCAGGCAATCGAGAAACGGATGATGCGCCGGGCCACGCCGCCCGTGGTCATGAAGGATGAGGCCAGAATGAAGAACGGGATCGCCAGCAGGGTAAAATGCCCCTCGAACGCCTCAAACAGAGTGCCTGCGACCGAGGCCAGCGAACTGTCTGAATAGATCAGCAGAAACAGCGTCGAGCTGAGCCCCAACGCCACCGCAATCGGTACACCGATCAGCAGCAGGCCGATCACCATCGAGAACAGAAGAATGACATCCATCAGTTGTGCTCTCCTTGCTGAGCGCGGACTTCTTCAATCTCGTCCTCGACTTCGTGGCTAGCGACCATACGGTCGGCTTCGCCGCGCCAAATCTGTACCGCAACCTGCGCAAAGCGGATCACCAAAAGCAGCATCGACACGGGCAGAACCAGATACGGCACCACCTTGGGCAGTTTTTCATAGCCCTCGCCATAGTTGATCAGATCCTCAAGAAACCGCAGCGGGGCGACCATCGGAATGTCGTCGACCTCATAAAAGCTCTGACTGCGCGCATCGAAGTTGAACCCGGTTGGGAACCATCGCCCCGATGTGGGCGGCAGATCCGCGAACACGGCCCAATAGTCATATGCGCCTTTTAGCATCAGCAGAGAAAACACCAGACAGCAGGCTACTGCGATCAGAGCCAAAATCCGTCGAGGCGCCGGGCTGAGCATGTTCAGGATGGCGTCCACTCCCAGATGGGCGTGTTTCTTGACGGCATAAGACGCCCCAAGCAGCACCAACCAGCCGAAGGCGAATACCGTCAGCTCCAGTGCCCATAGGATATTGGAATTAAAGAAATACCTTGCGATCACATTGGCAAATGTCACAGCCGTCATCAGGCCCAGCAACGACGCGATCAAGGTTTCTTCGATATGGTCGACCAGCCCGCCTTGGCCGGATTGCGCACCAGACATCTATCTGTCCCCACATTTTTTTGAGATAAGTGCTGTTTGGGCGGGCCAAATCGGCCCACCCTGCCTGCGCGTCGAATACTCCCCAGTCCCCGGACGCGCGGCGTATACCAGGATCAGAACCCGGCGTTGATAGCCTGTGCGGCGTCGATCTTTTCTTGACCCACGTCACCGGCGAACTGTTCCCAAACAGGTTTCATGGCGTCGATCCAGGCCTGACGCTGTTCAGGGTTAAGTTCACGGATGATACCGCCCGCATTTGTGATCGAGACCTTGGCTTCCTCGTTCACCGAGAAGGATTCTTTGTTCCGCTGTTCTGTCACTTCGCCCAGAATGGTCAGGAACTGTTCGCGCACCGCAGGATCCAGGCTGTCCAGCCAGTCAACCGATGTCACGACCAGATAGTCGATGACACCGTGGTTGGTTTCAGTGATACCGTCCTGAACCTCAAAGAACTTCTTGCCGTAGATGTTGGACCAAGTGTTTTCCTGTCCGTCGACGACACCTTGCTGCAACGCGCCATAAACCTCTGAGAAAGCCATTTTCTGCGGGCTTCCGCCAATCGCCTCCATCTGCGCGACCAGCACGTCAGAGGATTGGACGCGGAATTTCAGGCCATTGGCATCCGACGGATCGACCAGCGGTTTGTTGGCCGACATCTGTTTCATGCCATTGTGCCAGAATGCCAGCCCCTGCAGGCCACGGCGCTGCATGCTGTCTTTCATCGCCTGACCGTCAGCCGAAGCCTGAAATGCGTCTACCGCGTCAATGTTCTTGAACATGAACGGCAGGTCGAACAGGCGGAATTGCTTGGTGAACTTCTCGAACTTGGACAATGACGGGGCCGCCAGTTGCACATCGCCCTGCAACATCGCCTCAAGGACTTTATCGTCGTTATAAAGCGTGGAGTTCGGGTAGACCTCCATGCACATCACGCCGTTCATCTCATCATTAACGCGCTGTTCCAGCAACGAGGCTGCAATACCCTTGGGATGTTTATCGGTATTGGTCACATGCGCGAATTTCACGACGATTTCGCCGTCTTCACAAGCGGCCATGCCTGCGGTTGCTGTTACGGTTAGAGCGACGGCCGTCGCTGCCGTTGTCAAAAATTTCATCAGTCGAGTTCTCCCAGATACTTCACTACGTCTCCGGACGCGCAGAAGCCGTCCCATGGCGGCGAGTGAACCGAATCGGGGTCAAGCCCTCAACTTATTGTGGGCTTCACTATCGGGTAGTATTTTTTCATTTATTTACTGAGTGTTACGCACTTCCTGTCTGGTATCCATTTGAGCCATTCGGGAACCCGTGCGAGAATCCGCACATATAAATGCCCCATTGTGTGGATTTCCGCACAAATAGCGATTCGCCGAACGCGAATCGTTTACCGGGATTTGGCTCTTCCCACGGTCCGCGTCAGCGGACTGCTACACCCAACAGCTTAACCGCATGACAATGCGGGAAAAGCTGGCAGGAGCTTTCACCTACGGTAGTCTTCCGGACGAATGTGATATCGCGCCAGTTTGTCGTAAAAGGTCTTGCGAGGCAGCTTTAGCGCCTTTGCGGCTTCTGATGCTTTGCCGTTATGCCGGCCAAGGGCAGCAATCAGCAGAGATCTTTCGACCCGTGCCATCTGCTCGCTCAACCCCAGTTCTGCGGCCTGCGAGACATCTTCGGGCATTCCCAGCACAAACCTCATTGCGGCTGACATCAGCGACCGTGCATTGCCCGGCCAGTCTCTGGTCATCAGCGATGCCAGATGGTCCGACGTGATTTCCGGTTCCTTTATCCCGGCCTGTTCGGCTGCCTGTGCTACATAGTGGCGGAAGATTACAGGTATATCCTCGGGGCGCTCGGCAAGCGACGGTATGCGAACGCGCATCACATCCAAACGATAGAACAAATCCGCAAGGAACCGTCCATCCGAAGACAATTCGGCCAGGTCAGTGGTCGTGCCCGCCAGAATTCGGGCGCCTACACCCTGTTCAACCATCTCCAGTGCTGCATATTGCGTGGCCTCGGGCATGGCCGAGATTTCGTCCAGAAAAAGGGAACCACCGGCTGCATCTTCGCAGACATGAACCAGATCGCTGGTCGACAAACCGGCGGATGGACGTTTGACAAATGGGCCCTGACTTTGCGGCGACATTAGGTGAACGACCTCGGCAACTTTGGACACTCCGCTGCCAGCCGGTCCGGTGACCAAAACTTCGGCCCCTGTCTGGGCTACTGTACGAACCCTTTCCCTCAGTTCTTCGGCCTTTGATGAGAGACCGAACAGCAGGCGTGCCGCTGGATCGCCGCGCTCAAGCTCGCTTTTCATCGCCCGTTGTTGTAGGACATGTTCTCGCGCCTCAGAGGCCTTGCCCAATACCTTTAACAGGTCAGCCGCAGCGCAGGGTTTTTCCAGAAAGTCGAACGCGCCCTGCCCCATGGCCTGCACTGCCATTGGTATGTCGCCTTCTCCAGTCAACAGGATGACAGGCAGATCAGCATCCATATCTCGGGTGTAGGTCAACAGGTGAAACCCGTCCCGACCAGGCATCCGGATATCCGACACGATCACTCCCGCGAAATCCTCCCGGATATGATCCTTCGCCGCCACGAAGGACCCTGCTGTCACAGGTTCGTAATCGGCAAGCTCTAACGTTTGGGCCAGCGCTTCGCGCACTGCCGAGTCGTCATCGACCAAAAGCACTTTGCGGGTCATGCTGCCCCTACTTCCCTGAAATGTTCCAGTTCCACAGTGAATACCGCACCTGTCGGAGCGTTGGTGCCCCGAATGTTACCACCAAAACTCTGAACCAGACCATATGAGATCGACAGCCCCAGCCCCATACCCTCGGACGAACCGACGGCTTTGGTGGTGTAAAACGGCTCGAACAGCTTTTCCGAGTTTTCGATCCCCGGACCGGTGTCACTGACCGTGACCGTCAGGGTTTGGCCGCTGTTTATCGCGATCTTGATCATGCGTTGGTTTTGCTCACTCATGGCATCGGCGGCATTGTTAATCAGATTTACGAACACCTGTACCAATCTCACTTCGCCACCCCAAGCATAGATAGGGACATCTGGAGCCTGCCATTCCATACGAACGTTTTCCGAATTCAGCCGGGCCTCGGTCAGTTCCAACGCCGTTTCTATTACCTGAACCAGATCAACTCTGCCCATGGGCTCGTTTTCATTGCGGGCAAAAGCCCTGAGGTTCTTGATAATTCGCGCCATTCGCGCGGCCAAATCGGAAATTCTGGTGAGGTTCTCGGCGGCTTTTGACTCGTCACCTCTGGTCAGAAAAGCCGTTCCGTTCTCGGCGAATTGGCGAATGGCCATCAGCGGCTGGTTCAACTCATGGCTGATGCCCGCCGACATCTGCCCGAGCGCACTCAACTTCCCGGCCTGTATAAGCTCTTCCTGCGCATGTTTCAGCGCGACCTCGGCCTCTTCCCGTTCATGAACCTCGCGCCGCAGGGCCGTGTTCGCGGCGGTAAGCGCATGGGTTCTGCGCGTCACGCGGCTTTCCAGCACCGCATTGGCCTCAGCAAGCGCGCGCCGGCGTTCGGTTGCCATGTACAAAAGCGCCCCGAAGGCCAGACAGATCGCAGCGACCGCCGCTGCTTGCAAATTCGCCAGACGGCGCGCCGGGGCCACATCCACCAGCACCTCTGCTGTCATGTCTATCACCGGTAGATCGAGCGTAAGGTGTAACGCATGCCGTGGCAGATACCGGCCCCAATTCAAGGTCCAAAGCTCGTGTCGTCCGATCAGATTCGACGAGAAATCAACCGCCTGCCCCTCGGGCGGCACCAGCCCCGGTTGACCTTCGGTCCGACGCCAGAACAACAGGTCGGATCGGTTCGAGATGAACACCACACCTTCCCCATCAATAAAGAAAATGGCCTCGGTACTGCCCCGCCAAGTCTGTTCGACATCCTGCACATCGGCTATAACCATCAATGCGCCTTCGACTATACCGGTGGGACCAAAGGCAGGAGCTGCATAGGAATAGGTTCGATCGCCGCTTGTGGACTCGACCCCGTGGGCACTGCCCATAGCACCCTGCATGGCGCGCCTGAATGCGGGGTGGTCTGCCATCGTCAATTCAGGCACCGGGTGGGCGGCTGCAAGTACCCTGCCCAGACGGTCCAGATAGACAATGTTAACGGCGGCAGTTTTGTCTGCCACGTCCAGCAACACAGCCTGCGCGATGGCGCGATCGCTCGGCGTGACAAGCGTTCGAACAGCCGGGTGGCTGGCCATCAAGACAGCCAGTTCCTGATAGACCTGCATTTGTGTGCTAAGGCGGTCGGCGGCCAATTCCAGATCGGCCTCAGCCTTATCGCTCAGCGGCGACAAAGCCTGACGAAAGCCGTATGACCACACTCCAACAGAGAGCAGCCCAACAGCAATCAGAAATGTCGAAATTAACCATACCCTTTGCATGACATTGGGTCTTGCATTCAACGCGCCTCATGGCAAGTGTGCCCGCCATGAAGACTTTGCATCAATCCCCTGTTGACCCGAATTTTGTCCAGAACCCTTATCCGTTTTATGATGCGGCCCGCGCGCATGGCGACCTTGTGTATTGGGCCGACTACCGGATGCACGCTGCTGTATCCCACCGGGCGGTTCAGGCCTTGCTGAAGGACCGTCGTTTCGGTCGCGAAGTGCCGCCGGAAATGCAGGGTCCAGGTCCTGCGCATCTAGCCCCCTGGCTGATGGTCGAATCTCATTCGTTGTTAGAAGCAGAGCCGCCGCGCCACACCCGGCTTCGACGCCTGGTCATGCGCGCCTTTACGTCACGTGCCATTGCGGCACTGGAACCAACGATCCATGACCTCAGCCACAAGCTGATCGACGCCTTTACGGATGCGCCGTTCGATCTGCTGGACACCTATTGCACGCAAGTTCCGGTCGTCACGATCTGCCGCCTTCTTGGCGTTCCCGAAGAGATGTCTCCGCAGCTTTTGCGCTGGTCGCATGACATGGTGGCTATGTACCAGGCCAGTCGCACGCGCCAGACAGAAGATACCGCCGCGGCCTCGGCAAAAGAGTTCACCGAATTCCTCTCATCTTACGTCGAAAAGCGCCGGTCTGACCCTCGGGATGACCTGATTACCCGGTTGATTGCCGCTGAAGAAGATGGTGAAAAACTGTCACGTGACGAGTTGGTTGCAACTTGCATTCTGCTCTTAAACGCCGGTCATGAAGCCACGGTTCATTCGCTAGGAAATGGGCTCAGGACCGTATTGCAACAAGGTGTAAAAGCCGATGCCTTTCAGCCTGAAACCATTGACGCCACCGTCGAAGAAATCCTGCGCTTTGACCCGCCGCTGCATATGTTCACGCGCTATGCCTATGAAGAGATCGACCAGTTCGGGCACAGTTTTAAACGCGGTGACGAAGTCGCTTTGTTGCTTGGAGCCGCGAACCGTGATCCCCAAGTCTGGGCCGAACCTCATAAGTTCGATCCAACCCGCCCCATCCTGACCAACAGCAGCTTTGGCGCGGGTCTGCATTTCTGCGTCGGAGCACCGTTGGCCCGACTCGAAATGCGAATAGCGCTGGCGGCACTGTTCGAACGCTGTCCCAACCTAGCGCTCAGCGCGGAACCGGAATATTCCAACAGCTACCATTTTCACGGGCTAAAGCGGTTGATGGTTCAGGTCTGACCGCTAGTTCTCGATCAGGGCATTCAGCGGCAGCATGGTCGTCGACTTGATCTCTTCCATCGACAGCAGAGCCGTCACATTGTGGACGCGCACCTCGGAAATCAAAGTCTGATAGAACACGTCATAGGCGCGCGCGTTCTTGACCCGCACCTTGAGGATATAGTCGATATCCCCCGCCAGCCGGTGCGCCTCTTGCACTTCGGGGCGGTCCCGCAGCGCTTTCAGGAATTTGCGCTGCCAATCTGCCTCGTGTTCAGAGGTGCGGATCAGCACGAAGAACGTCGCCTCAAAACCAAGCGCCTCGGCATCCAATAATACCGTCTGCTGACCGATCACCCCGGCCCCTTTCAGCTTGCGGATACGATTCCAGACAGGCGTCTTGGAACTGCCGACGCGGGCTGCTATTTCGTCCAGCGATTGGCTGGCGTCGCGCTGCAGCTCAACCAGAATTTTCCGATCCGTGTCATCAATCCGCACTGACATTCCAATTTCTTCCTCGTTTCGAAACTTTCGTATCGCTTGACCAATACAGCGAAACACTTGTTCTTATTTATGCGCACATATGGCGCAGTACCGGGAATATTTCCTATATTGAGGGTCAAGTCAAACCAACCCGGACCGAAACATGCAAGTGACGCAAACATATCAGGACGCAGGCCATGTCGACTTTGTCGGCGCAGGCCCTGGTGATCCCGAATTGCTGACGCTCAAGGCCCTGCGCGCATTCGAGCGCGCGGATGTAGTCCTGCATGACCGGCTGATCAGCGCCGAGGTGCTGGCCCTTGCCGGGCAAACGGCCGACCTGGTCGATGTTGGTAAAGCCGGGTTTGGCCCGTCGTGGAAACAGGAAGACATCGACGCGCTGCTGGTAGAGTACGCTCTGAAGGGTCTACGCGTTGTACGCCTGAAATCCGGTGACCCCACCGTATTTGGTCGTTTGGACGAAGAAATCGACGCTGTCGAAGCCGCTGGCATCTCGTGGCAGATTATCCCTGGCATCACCGCAGCCTCGGCCGCTGTTGCAGGCATCGGGCAAAGCCAGACGCGCCGCGGGCGCAATTCCTCGATCCGTTTCCTGACCGGGCACGACATGAAGGGGTTCGCCGATCACGATTGGAGCGCCCTGGCGCAGCCCGGTTCGGTTGCGGCGATCTATATGGGCAAAAAGTCTGCCCGGTTTATTCAGGGCCGCCTGATCATGCACGGCGCCGACCGGGCCACACCTGTGACGCTGATCGAAAACGCGTCGCGTCCCGATCAGCGCATATTGACCACGACGCTGGATCACATGTCTGCCGATCTGAACGCCTCAGACATGGACGGCCCCACCCTTACTTTTTACGGCCTTGCCCCCCGCCAGGCAGCCAAGGCCCTGACTGAATTCAAAAAGGAGCACGCCTGATGGCCCGCGCTTTTACCCCCAAAGTGGTAACCGCCAACGATCTGTTGGAAGGTGACGTCATCTATCTGACCGAGGACGACCGCTGGTCACGTGAATTATCCGAGGCAGAGCTGATCACAGACGAAGCCCACGCACAGATCCGCCTTCTGGATGCCGAACGCCAAGCAGGCAAGATTGTCGGTGCCTATCTGGCGGATGCCATAGCTGGCGACGAAGGCCCAGAACCAACTCATTTTCGGGAAGACTTCCGCCGGACTGGTCCGTCCAACTATGCCCACGGCAAACAGGAAACTTCCCCGCAGCCCCGGGCCTGATCCCTGGCCCTCTCTCTCCCCTACATTGGCCCCAGGTTCGGGGCTGCACTTAAGGACAGCTAATCATGTATCGCTACTCCGAGTTCGACACAGCATTTTTGGCAGAACGCAACAGACAGTTTCGCGCCCAAGTCGAGC
This sequence comes from Ruegeria sp. YTSA226, assembly GCF_059609905.1. NCBI lineage: Bacteria > Pseudomonadati > Pseudomonadota > Alphaproteobacteria > Rhodobacterales > Roseobacteraceae > Ruegeria > Ruegeria sp. YTSA226. Next base: position 324,576 of record NZ_JBXWMQ010000001.1, on the reverse strand, counting down.
GCCGCATTGACGGATCGCTGACCGAGGATGAGTTCAAGCCGCTGCGGCTGATGAACGGCCTGTATCTGCAGCTGCACGCCTATATGCTGCGGGTCGCCATTCCATACGGCACGCTGAACAGTGCGCAGATGCGCCAACTGGCCCTGCTGGCTGAAAAGTGGGACAAGGGCTATGGCCATTTTACCACCCGTCAGAACATCCAGTACAACTGGCCCAAGTTGCAGGACGTCCCGGATATGCTGGACGCGCTGGCCGAGGTTGGCATGCACGCCATCCAGACCAGCGGCAACACCATCCGCAACGTGACCGCCGACCATTTCGCCGGTGCCGCCGCGGATGAGGTCGCCGATCCGCGCCCCTATGCGGAACTGCTGCGCCAGTGGTCGACCGACCACCCGGAATTCCAGTTCATGCCGCGCAAATTCAAGATCGCCATCACCGGGTCCGAAAATGACCGCGCCGTGATCAAGGCGCATGATATCGGTCTGCAACTGGTCGAGCGTGACGGCGTTCTGGGTGCCCGTGTTATCGTAGGCGGCGGTCTGGGCCGTACGCCCATGATCGGCAAAGAACTGTCTGACTTCGTCGCGTTTGACGACCTGCTGGCTTACCTAGAAGCCACTGTTTCGGTCTGGAATCAAATCGGCCGCCGCGACAACAAGTACAAGGCGCGCATCAAGATCACCGTGCATGAACACGGCATCGACGCCATCCGCGCCAAGGTGAACGAGCGTTTCCTGCAGGTCCGCCCGCAGTTCAAAGGCGCGGATATGAACCTGCTGGAACAGATCAAGGGCCACTTCGCTGCACCCACCTTCCGCGAAGCGTCGGTTGCGTCGTTTGAAGGTGCATACACCAACGACCCGGTCTTCCGCTCGTGGGTCGATACTAACATCGCGCCGCACAAGAATGCGGACCACGCGATTGTCACCATCTCGATCAAGAAACACGGCGCAACGCCGGGTGATGCAACTGCCGAACAGATGCGCGTGATGGCCGATCTGGCCGAAGAATTCGCCTATGACGAGCTGCGCATCAGTCATGAGCAGAACGTGATCCTGCCGCATGTCCATAAATCGGACCTGCCCGCGATCCATGCCAAACTGAAAGAATACGAGCTGGCCACCGCCAATATCGGCCTGATCAGCGACATCATCGCCTGCCCTGGCATGGACTATTGCGCGCTCGCAACGGCGCGTTCGATCCCGGTTGCACAGGAAATCGCCACCCGGTTCGAAGACCTCAAACTGGAGCATGATATCGGCCACCTGAAGATCAAGATCTCGGGCTGCATCAACGCCTGTGGTCACCACCATGTCGGCCATATCGGCATTCTTGGTCTGGATCGTGCAGGCGTCGAAAACTACCAGATCACTCTGGGTGGTGACGGCACGGAAAACGCCGCAATCGGTGATCGTACGGGTCCGGGCTTTGCCTATGATGAGATCGTTCCGGCCGTTGAGCGCATCGTCGAAACCTATCTGGAGCAGCGTGAGGGTGCCGAAGAAACCTTCCTCGAGACCTATCGCCGTGTCGGAATGACTCCGTTCAAGGCGGCCCTCTACCCCGAGGCGCGAGCGAATGCCGCTTGATCTGATCCAGACTGAACTGGGCCGGGATAGACGTGAACTGACCGAACGGGTCAGTGAGTTGAACGCCCGGTTCCGCCACCACAGTGCGCATGACGTGATGCACGGAGCAATGGAAGATATCGATGATCTCGCTCTGGTCTCAAGTTTCGGTGCGGAATCGGTGGTGTTGCTGCATATGGCGGCCGTGGTCGACAAGATGACCCCGGTGCTGTTCATCGACACGCAGATGCTGTTCACCGAAACGCTGGAGTATCAGCAGGAGGTGAGCGAGCGGTTGGGGTTGCGAAACGTCAAGATCATCCGCGCGGATGACGAGGATGTTCAACGCGACGACCCCTATGGCGCGCTGCGTCTGCGGGACATGGATGCGTGCTGTAACCTGCGCAAGACCTTCCCGCTGCAACAGGCATTGTTGGGATATGATGGCTGGATCACCGGGCGCAAACGGTTTCAGGCAGGGTCCCGCGCCACGCTTGATTTCTTTGAGGTCGAGGACGGCACAGGCCGGATCAAGGTCAACCCGCTGGCCCATTGGGCGCCCGAAGATGTGCGCGCCTATATGGAAGAGAACAACTTGCCCAGGCACCCGCTGGTGGCCAAAGGATACCCTTCGATCGGCTGTGCGCCCTGTACTTCGCCGGTCAAACAGGGCGAAGACCCCCGCGCCGGACGCTGGCGCGATCAGAACAAGGAAGAATGCGGCATTCATTTTGTAGATGGCAAGATGATGCGCGCCGGAGAGAACACATGAACGTTATCGTAACCGATGAGGGGTTCGCCCCCGATGATTGGACTGATGGCTATGTCACGCTGGAAGACGCGGCCAATGATGTGGTCGCGCTGGATGTCAGCTCGGACACGGATCCCGATGAGCTTGCCGAACGGCTGGGCTGCGCCAAGATGGTGCGCATCGATTTCCCGTCCTTTGCGGATGGGCGCGGCTTTACCATCGCGCGGACCCTGCGCCTGAAAGGCTATACCGGTCGCTTGCGCGCCAAAGGCCATGTCTTGGCCGACCAGTATGCCATGGCGCGGCGCAGCGGCTTTGATGAGGTCGAGATTGAAGACATTCTGGCCGATCGCCAGCCCGAAGATCAGTGGGTGGCTCGCGCCAACTGGCAGGACAACAACTATCAGGCCCGCCTGCGCGGCTAAAACCGCCTTTCGCAGCCTCAAATAGGAACGTAGGGGCAAGAGCCCCCTTTTCCTGACTTGGATCAAAGATTAAACGGAGATGTCGGTTTACTCCACCGGCAGTGAAACGATGACAGAGATGAAACCCGTGACCGAAGCAACCGCCGTGAAGGCCCCCGTTCTGCCGGACGCCCAGACTGTGACAGACGTCAAGCATTGGACTGACAGCCTGTTCTCATTCAAAGTGTCGCGCCCCGCGTCCTTGCGGTTCCGCTCGGGCGAGTTTGTGATGATCGGCCTGCTGGGCGACAACGGCAAACCCTTGCTGCGCGCCTATTCCATCGCCTCGCCGTCCTGGGATGAAGAGCTTGAGTTCTATTCGATCAAGGTACAGGACGGCCCGCTGACTTCGAAACTTCAGCACATCAAACCAGGCGATCAGATCATCCTGCGGCCCAAGCCGGTTGGCACGCTGGTCCATGACGCCCTGCTGCCTGGTAAGCGCCTGTGGTTCTTTGCCACCGGCACCGGCTTTGCACCCTTCGCCTCTCTGCTGCGCGAACCACAGACCTATGAGGATTATGATGAGGTCATAATCACCCATACCTGCCGCGAAATGGCCGAGCTGGAATATGGTCGCCAACTGATTGAAGACATCCGTAAGGACGAAATGCTGGCTGAGCTGATGGGCGAAGGTTTTGCGGACAAGATTCGTTACTACCCGACCACCACACGCGAACAGAGCCCCAAAATGGGCCGCATTACCGAGCTGTTGAAAGACGGCACAGTATTTGCCGATCTGGCGATTGAGGGCGGCATCCAGCCGGATACGGACCGCGCGATGGTTTGCGGATCATTGGCTTTCAACCTGGATATCAAAAAAATCCTCGAGGATTTCGGACTGCGCGAAGGCGCAAATTCTGACCCCAAGGAATTCGTCATTGAAAAGGCCTTTGTTGGCTAATCCGGTTTGCCGGTCTGATATGCGACATCAGATCGGCAAAAACGCGGGAATATCATGGGAAATTCACGCTGGTGGTCACTTATGCCGCTTGAAACGTCCCGCAGCCCAGTCTAAATTCCGGGCTTGAAATTCTGCAATCATCAAAGGAATGAACCCATAGCTCGCAGACCTCACAACGCGCCGCCTCAGAGAGACACCGGCCCGCGCGTCAATGATAAGATCCGTGCCCCCGAAATTCGCCTTATCGGCGCCGAAGGTGAAAATGTCGGGGTGGTTCATCCCGCCAAAGCCATGCAACTCGCGGACGAAGCCGGCCTGGATCTGGTCGAGATTTCGCCGAATGCAAACCCTCCGGTTTGCAAAATCATGGACTTTGGTAAATTCAAGTACGAAACGCAGAAACGCGAGGCCGAAGCGCGCAAAAAGCAAAAAGTCATTGAGGTGAAAGAGGTCAAGTTCCGGCCCAACACCGATACTCATGACTATGAAGTCAAAATGCGCAACGTGTTCAAATTCCTTGAAAACGGCGACAAGGTAAAGGTGACTCTACGCTTCCGTGGTCGTGAGATGGCACACCAGAATCTGGGCCGTGAGCTGCTGGAACGTGTTGCCGTGGACACCAAGGAAATCGGCAAGGTTGAGAACATGCCCAAGATGGAAGGCCGTCAGATGATCATGATGATCGGCCCGCTGCCGCAGAAGTAAGCCTTGCGACAACTGAGTTATTCGAAACCCCCTCGGATTGAGGGGGTTTTATTTTGCGCTTCGGCTTTTGAACCAGACCCTTGCGTCATTCACATCAAATGCCAGCGAAATCAGGTCAATAACCAGTAGAAACACCAGAAATTTCGCATATCCAGTCGCCAGTTCGGCTTCGCTTGCAAATACTGCAATCACGACGAAAACCATTGGCACCCAACATATTAGATGCGGAAATGCCATCGCTTTGCTCATCCCTCGTGTCGCCAGCATGATCGGAAGATTCAATGCCATCCCACCGATTGAGAGTGCTGCGATTAGAATACCATTTGGCTGATCCAGATACGCCAGAGGTGCCAGATTGGTCGGGATGAGCAGCACCACCAACCAGATCTGTACCCAAGCGGGCAAGTCCCGAAAACTCTTCCAGATGTCGACAATCATCATCGCTCCTTCAGGAATTGACCTTTTGTCGATACCCTATTGAGTAAAAAGAGAAAGTCAGATCAAAAGAGCGTCAGATCGCGGCTTTGAGTGCGGCCTCCAGCTTTTCAACCAATTCCTCAATCTGTGCGTCTTCGATAATGAAAGGCGGCGCCAACAGAATATGGTCGCCACTTCGACCATCGCGCGTGCCAGACATGGGGTAACAGATCAGACCAGCGTTTAACGCCGCCTTCTTGATCTTGCCCGCGAGACCAAGTGAGGGATCAAACGGTGTTTTTCCGGCCCGATCCGAGACCAGCTCGATACCGCGGAACAGCCCGCGACCCCGAATATCGCCGACATTAGGGTGCTCGCTGAACGCAGTTTCCAGCGCAGATTGCAGTCTCTGTCCCATAAACTCGGCGCGCTGGGGCAGTTGTTGGCTCGTCAATTCCTTCAGCACCGCCAATGCCGCTGCAGTTGCCACCGGATGGCCGACATAGGTATGCCCGTGCTGGAAAAACCCTGACCCATTTTGGATCGCCTTATATATCCGGCTCGTACACAACATTGCGCCGATGGGTTGATAACCCGCCCCCAAACCCTTGGCGATGCACAGAATATCCGGGGCAATTCCATCGTGATCGCAGGCAAACAAATGCCCGGTGCGCCCCATTCCGCACATGACCTCATCCAGGATCAGCAAAACGCCATATTGATCACAGATTTCACGTATGCGCCTAAAATACCCTTCGACCGCCGGGACCGCCCCCAGCGTTGCCCCCACGACTGGCTCGGCCATAAACGCCATGACGGTTTCAGGGCCAAGACGCAAAATTTCGGCCTCCAACTCATCGGCCACCCGTTGACCATAGGCGTGGCTGCTCTCACCATCTTTCTTTTCGGCATATTCGTAGCAGGGCGCGATATGGGTCATTTCGATCAGCATCGGTGCGAATTGCGCACGGCGCCAGGCATTTCCCCCCGCTGACAAGGCCCCCAGAGTATTTCCATGATAGCTTTGGCGGCGCGCGATGACATGGCGGCGCTCGGGCTGACCGATCTCAAGAAAATACTGCCGTGCCAGTTTGATGGCGGCCTCTGTTGCTTCGGACCCTCCGGATAAGAAATAAACGCGATCCAAATCCCCGGGCGCATGATCAATCAGAAGGTCCGCAAGGGCTTCGGCAGGTTCGGACGTCATAAACCCGGTATGCGCAAAGGCGATCTTTTCAACCTGGCTTTGAACCGCCTCGATCACCGCCCGGTTTGAGTGGCCAAGACAGGACACAGCAGCATCACCGCAATCCAGATACCGCTTACCGTCAGCATCGATCAGATAGCAGCCTTCGCCGCCAACCGCGACCGGCAGCTGAGATTTCGTATGGCGTGGGAAAACGTGGCTCATGATCTATCCTCTTTCAATCTGGCGACAAGGGCCGCGACTGAGGCGGCGTTATTGTCCCAAGCGTCTCCGTTCCGGTCTGCGATGCTGTTTTCAAATCCGACCCGGACATCACCGCCCAAGGACGCCGCATGTATTAAACAGTCATGCTCTCGTTTTCCAAAGGCACAGATCATCCAAGGCGAATCCCCGTCCGGAAACGCATCCAGATCCGAGGGCTTTGATTCCTGATCAGTCCGATAGCGCCCCAGAACAAGCAAACGGTCGGATTGTTGTTTGCGGACAACCCCACGATATTGCCACCGTGTTAATAGGGCCGCATCTTCAGCGTCGTAAAGAATATGCTGAACCCGCGTCCCCTGATCCGCGCAAAGACCATAGATCCGGTCAGCCAGATCGTTATCGCGCGCGATTTCGCGAACCGAGATCGACGCCCAAGCCGGTCTAACCTTCTTCAGACATTCGAACTGGCTGCTTACATCAAAAATCCCTGCCGCCTCGGTTGTGATCTGGATGTCCAGAGCCGGAACCCGCCGCCGAAGTTCGGCAAGTGTTTCCAGATACTGTCCCGCGTCCAAAGAGTGACGGCCTTCTGTGTCCCGAATGTGCAGATGAAGACCGGCCGCACCGGCCTCATGGCATGCTCTGGCCGCTTCAAGAATTTGCGAGGTTGTGACAGGCAGGGCTGGGTGATCTGCCGCACCTCGGCGCGCACCATTGGGCGCCGCCAGAATGTAGGGTTCAGATTTCGACCGATGCTGTGACATTCCCTGCCCCCGATTACCTGTTGCCGCATCTATGCAAGCGGCCTATGTTTTACACCTTCTTCTTTCATAACATATGTTTTTTCATGACAGAGACCCAACGCCAGCTGACAGATAACTTGAGGAAAAACATCGACCAGATGCCGCCCAGACTTCAGGCGGCAGCCAAATACATCGTAGATCACCCCGCGGATTTCGGCCTCGACCCGATACGGGTAACTGCCGAGAAGATCGGTGTCAGTGCAAATGTCCTTGTCAGGCTTGCCCAGTATATGGGCTATGGTGGGTTTCAGGCCTTTCGCTCTCCGTTCCGTCAAAATCTGGCGACGGATAACGAAGAATTCCTTGGCCCTGCCTGGCAAACCCACATGCACGCTGAAGGAGCCCATGGTAAACTTCAAGCCAAGCTTGCCCGCAACGAACAGAATGTCGTTGTCAGGTCGCTGCGATTGATGAGGCCCGACACAGCGCATCTGGCCATTGAACATATACTCGGGTCCCGCCGATGCTTCGTAACAGCCACTCGTGCTAGTTACGCGCTGGCCTATTATTTCTCCTATAACGGGCGCATGGCGCACCCGGGCATTCAGTTGATCCCCCGCCACATTGGCTCGGCCACTGATGATCTGCTGGACGCGGATGACAAGGATTGCCTGCTGGCAATCACCGTAAGCCCCTATTCGGCCGAAACGATAAAATCCGTGAGGTACGCCCGGGAAAAAGGACTTCGGGTCATCCTGATCTCGGATAGCGAAGTAATTGCGCCGGGCGTTGAACCGGATGTCGCCTTTACCGTCAGCACAAGGTCACAACATCACACCTCGAGCTTTACCGGTGTCATGGCTGTGTTGGAATGTCTCATCGGCCATTTATTTGACGCCGGTGGCAAAACAGCAGCGCACCGCGTTGAGGCCTATCAAAAGGCGCGCGAAGATACTGGGGCCTATTGGCAGCCAAACAAGCTTCCGAAAATTCGCCGAAAATAGAAAAAGCCCCGGGGGGGCACACCCCGGGGCTTTGCGACTAAAAGCCGATTTAATTACATGCAGGCCAGCACAGCCCGCTTGGTCATCACACTGACCAGATGCGCGCGATACGCTTTGCTGCCATGAAGATCGCCGATCATGTTGGCCGGGTTGATGTTCAGCCCCATCAACGCGTCCGGTCGGAATTCAGTATTCAGCGCCTGTTCTGCTTCGGACCAGCGGAACACACCATCCTCGCTGGCGCCCGTGACCGCCACACGCACACCGTCGGCGAACCGGGCCAGATAGACACCCACCAACGCAAAGCGCGAGGCTGGCTGCAAGAACTTCTGATAGCTCGCGGCCTGTGGCACCGGAAAGCGGATGGATGTGATGATCTCACCCTCATCCAGTGCGGTCGAGAACATGCCATCAAAAAACGCATCCGCCGCAATCTGACGGGCGTTGGTCACGATTGTGGCCCCCGATCCCAGAACGCCCGCAGGGTAACACGCCGCCGGATCGTTATTCGCGACCGAACCGCCAATCGTGCCGCGGTTGCGCACCGCCGGATCACCGATCTGACCGGCCAAAGCGGCCAGCGCCGGGTATGATCCCGCTGCCTCTTGCGCAACAACTGCATGCGGCGTTGCGCCACCGATAGAAACCGACCCGTCATCCCCAACACAGACGCCCTGCATTTCGGGAATTCCGCTGAGCGAGACGAGTGCCGATGGCGCCGCCAATCGTTGTTTCAGCGTCGGGATCAGGGTTTGCCCACCACCCAACGCCTGCGCATCCTCAGCCCCTAAAGCGGCAACCGCGTCGGCTATGGTCGAGGGTTTCTCAAATTCGAAATTGTACATTTCGTCTTCCTTTCCGAAAGGCGCTGATCCGCCCTTCATCTGGCTATGAATATCTCGGGGAGCGCGAGGGGTTGACCCCTCGCACCCCAACCTCTCACCCGTGCATCGCGGTCCAGACACGCGATGGACTCACCGGCATATCGATATGATCGATGGCTTTGCCGCCTGAATTCAACGCATCCAGCACCGCGTTGACCACCGCAGGTGGTGAACCGATTGCCCCGGCCTCACCACAGCCCTTCACACCCAACGGGTTATGCGTACAGGGCGTCTGGCTGGAATGGTCCACCGCATAGAACGGCACATCATCGGCACGCGGCATGGCATAGTCCATGAAGGATGCGCTCAGCAGCTGACCGTTTTCGTCATAGGCACAGTTTTCAAGCAATGCCTGACCGATGCCCTGACCGATGCCGCCATGCACCTGACCATCCACGATCATCGGGTTGACGATATTGCCAAAGTCATCAGCGGCAGTGAAGGCTTCGATGGTGACCCGGCCGGTTTCGGGGTCAACCTCGACCTCACAGGCATAGGCGCCAGCCGGGAAAGTAAAGTTGGCCGGGTCATAAAAGGCGGTCTCCTCCAGCCCGGGCTCGACCTCCAGCGGAAAGTTATGCGGCACATAGGCCGTCAGGGTGACATCACCCCAGGCCACCGACTTGTCGGTCCCTGCCACGCTGAACTGACCGTCCTTCAGCTCGATATCAGCCTCGGACGCCTCCAACAGATGCGCCGCGATCTTCTTGGCCTTGTCGATCACTTTCTCGGTTGCCTTGACCATCGCCGATCCACAGACCGCCAAAGACCGCGAGCCATAGGTGCCCATGCCAAACGGAATCTTCGACGTGTCGCCATGCACGATCTCGATCATCGACTCGTCGATACCGATCATGTCCGCCACAACCTGCGGGAAGGCCGTTTCATGCCCCTGCCCGTGGCTATGGGCACCTACCATGACGCTGATCGAGCCGGTGGCATTCACCCGCACAGTCGCCGCATCATACAGACCCGCACGGGCCCCCAGCATACCAACGATGTTCGACGGCGCGATACCGCAAGCCTCGATATAACAGTTGACGCCCAGACCCCGCAACTTGCCCTTGGCCTCGCTTTCAGCGCGACGCGCGGCAAAGCCTGCCAGATCAGCAGCGGACTCAAGCTTGTCCATCGTCCCATTATAATCGCCTGTGTCATAGGTCAGCGCCACCGGTGTGTCATAGGGGAACTGGGTGATGAAGTTCTGCCGGCGCAGGGCGATCGGATCGACGCCCAGTTCACGCGCTGCCTTGTCCACGACCCGCTCCAACTGGAACGTCGCCTCCGGACGGCCCGCGCCGCGATAGGCATCCACCGGGACCGTGTTGGTGAACATCGCCTTGACGTTAACCTGAATGACCGGCGTCTTGTAGTTGCCCGCCATCAGCGTCCCGTGCAGCCATGTCGGTACCGAGCTGGAGAAGGTCGACAGATACGCACCCATATTTGCATAGGTGTTGGTGCGCAGACCGATAAAGTTATTGTCCGCATCCAGCGCCAGTTCGATCTGTCCGACATGGTCGCGCCCATGCGCGTCAGACATGAACGCCTCGGACCGGCTCGAGGTCCATTTGACCGGGCGGTTACAAGCCTTGGCGGCGAAGGTGCAGAACGCCTCTTCGGCATAGTGGAAGATCTTGGTGCCAAAGCCGCCACCCACATCCGGCGCGACCACGCGCACTTTGTGTTCGGGCAGACCCAAAACAAAGGCACACATCAACAGGCGGATCACATGCGGGTTCTGCGACGTGGTATAAAGCGTGTATTCTTCGGTGCCGCGGCTGTACTCGCCCACCGCCACACGCGGCTCCATCGGATTGGCAACCAGACGGTTGTTCACCAGATCTAGCGTGGTGACATGGGCCGCATTGGCAAAGACCTCATTGACCTTGGCATCATCGGTTTCACCCAGCTGCCAATCATAGCAGATGTTGTTCTTCAGATCGTCATGGACCAGCGTTGCGCCTTCTTGCGCGGCGGCCTTCATGTCGATCACGGCGGGCAGCTCCTCGATATCAAGCTCGATCGCCTCAGCCGCGTCGCGGGCCTGTTCCAGGCTGTCGGCGACCACAGCAGCAATCGGATCGCCCACATGGCGCACTTTGCCCTGTGCCAAAATGGGATGCGGAGGTTCCTGCATCGGTGCGCCGTGCTTGTCGGTCACTTCCCAGCCACAGGGCATGCCGCCCACGCCTTCGAAATCCTTGCCGGTAAACACTTTGACCACGCCCGGCATGGCCTCGGCAGACGAAGTGTCGATACTGTTGATCCGGCCATGCGCGATGTCGGACCGCAGAAAATGCACATAGGCCTGGCCATGCACGTTGATATCGTCGGTGTAATTGCCTGCTCCGGTTAAAAAGCGCACGTCCTCGCGCCGTTTGGAACTGGCTCCGATGCCACTGTCTTTGGGCATTGCTTGTTCTCCTCCCTGAAAAAGAATTTTCGTCGAAAATTCTTTACGTCGGTATTACTCGGCAGCGATGCCGCTTACGTCCTGACCCGATGCGGCCATGATCGCTTTGACAATGTTGTGATAGCCTGTGCAGCGGCACAGGTTGCCTTCCAGATACTTTCGAATCTCGGCTTCGCTCGGGCGCGGGTTCTCTTTGAGCAAGGCGGCGGCGCTCATCACCATGCCCGGCGTACAAAATCCGCATTGCAACCCGTGATGATCCTGAAACGCCTGCTGAATCACGTTCAAAGACCCATCCTCAGCGGCCTGGCCCTCAATCGTGGCGACCTCAGACCCGTCCGCTTCCAGCGCAAGCATGTTGCACGACTTCACCGCCGCGCCATTCACATGAACAACACACGCCCCACATTGCGCAGTGTCACATCCAACATGCGTTCCGGTCAGCGACAGATGATCACGTAAAAATCCAGACAACAACGTCCGACCCTCAACCTCTCCGCTAACAGACCTCCCGTTCACGGTCATGGTGACCTGTGTCATAAGTTCCTCCCATGTCATATTTTTCTCTGTCGAGTTAAACACGGGACTTATTGTTTGAGAACAAAAATTTCGCAGGGCGCCGTTTAGGACAGATCACAATGCCGAACAAAGCGGCCTGATCTGGGCCTTAAATTGATGTCAAACGCCTTGCCGTTTGATAGATGCGCGTGGCTGTGGCCGGGTCGGGATTTCCTTGAGCAATCCACCGACCCCCATGCCTGCAATATGCGCCGCTGTCGTTTCAATCCCGCAAGCCACGCGCGACAAAACCCAATCCGCACCGTTCAGTGCGGGAGAACGCGCACACCCCGGCAAACCGATTACAGGTCTGGCGTCCAGCAGACCGGTGAACAACAGGTTGCCCGGATCTACCGGCATTCCAAACCGATCCACCTGACCGCCTGCAACACGAACGGCCTGCGGCGCGACATCATGTGCATCCGAAGTTGCTGAGCCCGTCAAGATCAGGACAATATCCCCTTTAACGCCCGTCAATGCAGCAGACAGCGCCTGAATCTCATGTGGCACCACCCGAATGTCAATTAAACCCATACCCAGGGCTTCGACTCGCCCTCGGATTGCGGCAATACCCTTGTCGTTCGAAACACCTCCGGGGATGTCTGTGACGATCAGGCCAGCACTGCGAAACACCGGGCCAGACAGGCGCACCGCCCCTTGTGCCAGCGCCGAGGCACGCACCACATCTTCGCCGGGGACGGCATAAGAAATGACTTTAATTGTCGCCACCATCCCGCCTGATCCCATCTGTTGATATTGGGGAACTGTGGCCACGGTAATCATCGGGTTAACCAAGTTGAACGCTTCCAGCGCCTGTACGTCCAGAACAGCGACTCCGGGGCCTCTCGCCAAGAGGTTAACGCGCCCTGTGAACGGCTCGGTGACGCGCAATCCCACGGTTGCCGGGTCCGGGGCCAAAGCCTCTGCCAAACTCCGGGCAGCGTCGTTTTCGTGACAATCACCGGGTTCCAGCTGCGCAACAGTGACCGAGGTCAACCCGGCGGCGGCCATTTCATCCAGATGAGTTTGCGTGAGCAAGAGGCCCTTACGCAGCTTTGTGTCTTGGGCTTTTACTGAATGCGCCAGAATTGCACCGGCGGCCTCGCGCAGAGGAACCGAGCCAAACTTCATGCTTTGCCCCGCAACACTGCAGTCATTTCGGCCAATATTGAAATCGCAATTTCCGCGGGATCGGCGGCGCCGATATCCAAGCCTACGGGACCGTGAATCTGTGAAATCTGCTTTTCAGTAAATCCGGCTTCTTTCATCCGGGTGACGCGTTTCGCATGCGTTCGATTAGACCCCAGCGCCCCAATATAGAACACACCGGCTCTCAGGGCTGCCTCTAACGCGGGATCATCCAGTTTTGGATCATGGGTCAGCAAGACAACAGCCGTTCGCGCATCCATTCCAAGCTTTGCAACGGCCTCATCCGGCCAATCCGTCAGCACGGTTTCCTGAGGGAATCTTGCGGCGGTTGCAAACGCATATCGCGGATCCACAATCGCAGGGTCGTACCCCGCAATTCGCGCCATCGGGACCAGGGCCTGAGCAATATGAACGGCCCCGACCACTATCAACCGCAAGGGCGGATTGTGGACCGAAACAAATGTCTTCGCATCCTCTTCGAAACCGGACCGGTCCATGCGCATGCGTTCGGGATAACGATCGCGCTGCAACGCACGATGGCCGGATTCGATATTCACCTCATAAGCCACAGGCTCGCGCTGCGCGCGTGCAGCGACCAGATCGCGCAATATGCTTTCAGGAAGGACCGATCCAATAGGTTCGACCAGTACCCGAATTGTTCCGCCACAGGCCAGCCCGACCGCAAAAGCATCTTCGTCACTGACCCCGAATTCAAGTAGGCGCGCTTCACCCTCTTCGATCGCTTCCAACGCCTCGACAACAACCGCACCTTCGACACAACCACCCGATACTGACCCCTCAAAGCGGCCATCACCTGCTATCACAAGCTGAGCGCCAACACGTCTGGGGGCACTGCCCCAAGTCTGAACAACCGTAGCCAGCGCAACTGGCTTTCCCGTTTCATACCAATCCAGAGCAGTCTCGGGGCTATTGTCGAATCTGTCCATATCGCCCTCCTGGCGTTTCCCGCACCAACATAGGCAGGTTTGGCAGGATGAAAAGTAAACCATCAGGCTAACTCATGGGCCTTGAAAGAAATTCCAAATGCTATGCAAAGCCCCGCGGGTTTCAGCCGAACATCCCAAGCATTGATTGCCAGCCCTCCCGATTCTGACCTAAACGCGGATCATGCGCAGCTGTGACGCAGATAATTTTCAAAAGGAGACAGAGACTTGAAACACATTATTACACTCGGATCGGTATTGGGAATGCTAGCGGCGACAGTGGCCAGCGCAGATACCTTCCTGCGCTATGGCGAAGTGGACGGATGGAAAATCTTCATCGACGAAGACAAGAAATCCTGCCTGATCGAAGCTGTTGATGACGCGGAAAACGTGGTTCAAATGGGTCTGACCGAAGACCGCGGCGTGGGATATGTTGGCGTATTCACCAAAGCTGAAACCAACATCAAGCGTGGCGAAACCGAGGCTGTGGCGATCCTGCTGGGCGAAAACCTGTATCTTGGAGAAGCCACCGGCATGAAGGGCAACATCACCAAAGGCTATTCGGGTGGCTATGTGCTGTCGGATGACCCCAAGTTTGCCGAAGACCTTGCCAAACAGAAAGTTATGGTTGTGTTCCCCGAAAAGGAATTCGCCTTCACCGTTGATCTGACCGGTACGTACAAAGCGATGGAAATGGCGCGTAAGTGCAACGAAGAACAGCTTGGTTGAGACCTACTTCGAAAGCGCGGCCATCAACCGCGCTTTCTCACCCATGTCATCCGGTTTTGAGATGACTTTGGCCAGATCTTCCAGCGACGCAATGGAATGACCGGCCCGAAAGCTGTCAACATGGGGAAGCATCGCCGCCACCCCCTGCGCTTTTGGCGCAAAGCCATCCCATCGCAACAAAGGGTTCAGCCAGATCAAACGGCGGGCTGACAGATGCAGGCGCTGGATTTCTTTTCCAAGCACCTCGGGTTCGCCCCGATCCAGACCATCCGTAATCAACAACACCACCGCACCCTGCCCCAGAACCCGACGCGACCAGTCACGGTTAAAAGCGTGCAGGCATTCCCCGATCCGCGTGCCACCCTCCCAATCTTGCGCCTCGGCCCCCGCCGCCGACAAGGCAGCATCCACATCGCGTTGGCGCAGGTGCCGAGTGATATTCGTCAACCTCGTGCCGAAGGTAAACGCATGAACCTTGGCCCACCCCGCGCCCTTGACGTTTGAAACCGCATGCAGGAAATGCAGGATGATACGAGAGTACTGGCTCATGGATCCTGAGATATCGCAGAGAACGACAAGGTTCGGCCACCGTTGTTTCGGCTTCAAATACGCGATGTCCCGCAGTTCACCACCCTGCCGCATGGATGCGCGCAGCGTGCGGGCGCGGTCGATCCGATGCCCAAGGTGGCTGGCTTGGCCTCGGCGCGACTCGATTGGTTTTACCGGCAATTTCAGCTGTGCCAGAATGCGCTTGGCCAAGGCAATTTCTTCGGTGCTCATTTGCTCAAAGTCTAGATTGCGCAACCGTTCTTCCGAGGACGCGGTCCGCGACGCATCTATCTCCAGCTCAGTTTCTTCCTCGATGTCAGAGCTGTCAGGCAAGTCCCGTTCGACGCCGTCCAGCAGAGCCTCGGCCGCGCGTTTCTCTGCAGCTTCGGCCTTGCGCTCTTCCTGAACGCCGCGGATCGCGGGCAGCATCATGGACATCATGTGTTCCATGTAACGAGGGTCGCGCCAATACATGCGGAAAATCTGCGCAAATACTGCCCGATGCTCGGGTCGGGTCACGAAACAAGCGTGCAACGTCCAGTAAAAGTCGCGCTTCTCCGAGAAGCCCGCAACCTGAACCGCCCGGATCGCATCCACGACCCGACCGGTGCCGATGGGCAACCCGGCCTTGCGCAAAGCCCGCGCGAAATGAGTGATATTCTGCGCCAGTTTTGGGTTGTCGGGGATGTCGAGAGGGAGCTGTTCAGCCATCAGGCAGGTTCCAGCGACGCCTTGGCTTCATCCAGAATGCGTTTCGCCTCGGACCCTTGCAGTTGCTGGATATCGTCCTGATATTTCAGGATTGCTCCCAGCGTGTCGCCGATCACTTCGGGGCTAAGGTTGATGACGTCCAGCGCCAGCAGGCATTTGGCCCAGTCGATCGTCTCGGCCACGCCTGGTTTCTTGAACAGATCCTCTGTGCGCAGGTGTTGGACAAAGGCGACGACCTCTCGGCTTAGCGCCTCGGCGACCTCGGGGGCGCGGGCGTTCAGAATTTCAATTTCACGGTCAAAATCCGGGTAATCGACCCAATGGTACAGGCACCGGCGTTTCAGAGCGTCATGCACCTCTCGCGTTCGGTTCGATGTAACGATGACAATCGGTGGCTCCGGCGCTTTGACAGTTCCCAATTCGGGGATAGTGACCTGAAAATCGCTGAGCGCTTCCAGCAGGAAGGCCTCGAACGGTTCATCCGTGCGGTCAAGTTCATCAATCAACAGGACAGGAGCCCCGTTTTCATCCGGGCGCATGGCCTGCAGCAACGGACGCTCGATCAGGTAGTCGTCAGAAAACAATTCGGTCTGCAACGCCCCCCGGTCGGCGCCGCCCGAGGCTTCGGCGGTTCGGATCGCCACCATTTGCGCCGGGAAATTCCATTCGTAAACCGCCGAGGATGCGTCCAACCCCTCATAACATTGCAGGCGGATCAGACGGCGGTTCAGACCAGCGGCCAGTGCTTTGGCGATTTCGGTTTTTCCAACGCCTGCCTCACCTTCTAGAAATAGTGGGCGGCCCAGTTTAAGCGACAAAAACACCACTGTCGCCAAGGCCCGACCGCAAACGTAACCTTGCGAGCCTAGCATCTGCTGCACGGCATCAATGGAATCTTGCTGCGTCATGGAACCCTCTTTCTTTCGTTGCTTAACAGGTCATGCAAGCGCGGGGGCGTCAAGGCCCCGGCCCCGCCACCCAGACGCCATCGCCGCAAATAGGTGAAGTTTTTGCACCAGATCCTCACGGTTTGGTTGGTCTTTGGCCGAGGCTGTGCTAGCGGGTGCGCATGACTGATACGCTGACCATTCGCCGCCCCGATGACTGGCATCTGCATTTGCGCGATGGCGCCATGTTGCAGGCCGTTCTGCCCGAAACCGCACGCCATTTTGCCCGTGCGATCATAATGCCGAACCTCGTTCCGCCAGTTGTGCGCGGCGATCAGGCCGCCGCATATCGCGACCGCATTCTGGCCGCCCTGCCCGAAGGCATGCCGTTCGAGCCGCTGATGACCTTGTACCTGACCGAAGACACCGACGCCGAGGATGTCGCCGCAGCCCATGCAAGTGGGCTGATCAAGGCCGTAAAGCTGTATCCCGCAGGCGCAACCACCAATTCCGCCTCGGGCGTGCGTGATTTCGACAAGGTCCGCCCGGTGCTTGAGAGAATGGCTGAGATCGGTCTGCCGATGTGTGTCCATGGTGAAGTCACCGATGCCGAGGTCGACATTTTCGACCGCGAAGAGGTTTTCATCGATACGATACTTGATCCACTGCGCCAGGCGACTCCTGGTTTGCGGGTCGTGATGGAACACATCACGACGGCTCAGGGTGCGATTTATGCGCAATCCGGTGGAGATGATCTTGCTGCAACAATCACGGCCCATCACCTGATCATCAACCGCAATCACATCCTGGTGGGCGGGATCAAACCGCATTACTACTGCCTGCCCGTGGCCAAGCGCGAGACCCATCGCCAGGCTTTGATGAGCGCCGCAACTTCTGGGATGTCTTGCTACTTCCTTGGCACCGACAGCGCGCCGCACACAGACGCGAACAAGGAAATGGCCTGTGGTTGCGCGGGATGTTTCACCGCTACAAACACAATGTCCCTTGTGGCCGAGATGTTTGACAAAGCCAGTGCGCTGGACAAGCTGGAAGGGTTCACATCATTGAACGGACCTGCGTTTTATGGCCTGCCGGTGAATAAAGAAACCATCACCCTTACCAAGGGCGACCCCGTTGAATACCCCGACAAGATCGAAACTGACGACGGCCCGGTAACAGTATTCGAACCCGGGTTCCCCTTGCACTGGCGCGTCGTCTAACGCGCCAGCATTTTCGCCAGATCACGGGTGCGGCCACCGGTACGCAGCATCGACCAGATCGCGTCTGCGTCCTCGGCACCGATCAGCTTGGCCGCCTTGCTTCTGACCCGGTCTTCCCTGTCGGCCAATGTCATTGGGCCAAGCAAATCGTGGCTGGCCTGTTTTCGTGCCCCATCGCGGCGCAGCAAAGACAGATCCGCCTGAGTTTCAGACAGCGTCTCATCGGCTTCGACTGAAATCCGGTCCCGCAGCGATTGCAGGCGCCTATCCGCACATACCTTATCCGAAAAACTGTCTGGCAAGGCTGTGTCATATCCCAGCGCTTGCATAGCAATAACCGTCCGGTAGGAAAACTTGGCCCCCAACCCGGTGGTCGGAGAGGTTTGATTACACACTGTCATCCAGCGCGGGTGGGTCCTGATCCTGATCTCGGCTACTTCGGGCTCTGCAATATCCAGGTCACGTGCGGCCTCTAATGCGGCGTGCAACCCATGACAGCAGGCATGAAACTTATGGCTTACATCTTTGAACAGCCACGTCTCTCCAATTCCATCGAGAGCAGCGGCCTGTTCGGACTGCCCCATATGGGTTGCACCAAAACCATAGGGCCCCTCAAGCGCATCCGAGTTGGGATCAAACCCCTTGGACACCAACAGCGCAGCCTCAACCCCTGCAGCGGCAGCTAGCCCGGCATTATAGGGCTTTCCCATCGTGCCGAAATGAGCTTTCAACCCTGCGGCGCGGGTGGCAGCCAGACCAAGAACCCGGCGCATCTTTTCCGTATCGAACCGCAGCACCCGGCCAGCGGCGACCGCCGCACCAAAGGCACCTGACGTCGCGGTCTGATGGAACCCGCCCTGGTAATGCGCACGCCCCAGCCAAAGCCCTACGCGGATCGAAACCTCCATCCCGACAAGAGCGGCCTCAAGGACATCGACAAGAATTCGGTCGTCCCAATCACAAAGGGCAAAGGCCGCAGGCATAACCGCGACCGAAGGGTGCCCGATATGCGCAAAATGCGTGTCATCATAATCCAAAGCGTGGGAAATGGTTCCGTTAACCAAACCTGCTGCCCTGACGGGAGCCAGCCCCCCGCCAAACAGATGGGCCTGCGGGTTGCCTCCTTCATCCAGAACCAGTGCGCGCACGGTCTGAGATACGGGTTCGCTAACACCGACGCGGCCAACAACCACCCAATCCAGCGCAGACAGAGAGGTTACGAGACGGGCCTCTGACGAGGTCGCAACAGGCCCCGAGGCAAAATCGGCCAATGCTGTGGTAAAATCAGTCATGTGGCGCAGTCTAGCAAGCGCCGCTTTCGGGTAAAGACTTAGCTGTACAATTCCTCTGCCCGGCCCTCGAACGCCCTCACGATCCTGTGCATCGCCTCATTGAAGACCACTCCGATGATACCCTGCAGAATGGCATTCTTGAATTCGAAATCAACATGGAACGAAACGTTGCACCCGCCTTCTGCTGCGTCCTCGAAATGCCAGTCCGACTTCAAGTATTTGAAGGGCCCATCCAGATATTCCGTGTCGATCCGGCGTTGTTCGGCAAACAGGGTAACCCGGCTGCCAAAGCGTTCGCGGAACACTTTGAACGAAATGATCAGGTCCGCTTCCATCACCTGTGCCTCTCCTGCTGCATATGAGCGTCGGATACGTGCAGCCGCACACCAGGGCAAAAACTCGGGATATTTTGCTACATCGGCAACCAGATCGTACATCTGTTGCGCAGTGTAAGGCAGGTGTCGCGTTTCCGAATGTATAGGCATGGCGTCCGGTTTTTGCAGGTGACAATGGCGCGTCATGTCGTATGTTGCGCGCCAAAGATCAAGGGGGCAGCGATGAGCCAGCGCGGATATGTGATTGATGAGATGATCTCGGCAAAGGCCATTGCCGCCAGGATCGAAGAACTCTGCCGCGAAATCACTGCCGAATTCGACGGGACCGACAAGCTGGTCGTTGTCGGCCTGCTGCGTGGCAGCTTTGTCTTCATCGCCGATCTGGTGCGCGAATTGGACTTGCCCATCGAAGTGGATTTCCTTGAGGCGTCATCCTACGGGGATGCGATGGAAAGCAGCCGGGAAGTCCGCATTCTAAAAGACCTGCGCGGCGCTATTGAGGGTCGCGACGTTCTTGTGGTCGAGGATATCGTCGACACCGGGCACACGCTGAACCATGTTACTCATCTGCTGCAAAGCCGCGATCCTGGAAAACTTCGCTCGATCGCACTACTGGACAAGCCCAGCCGGCGCGAGGTCGATTTCCGTTCGGACTGGATCGGGTTTGAAATTCCTGATGAGTTTGTTGTGGGTTACGGGATCGACTACGCACAGCGCAATCGCAACTTGCCGTTTATTGGTAAGGTTCGTTTTATCGAAGACTGAGAAGGATAAAAAAACCCAGATTCCAATAGTCAAAGTTGCTGCGCACCTTTGCATTCACTTGATTGAATACCATTGGACAACGCCCTCAACAACAGATTACCCTCCGATCATCTTGGGAGGATTCTGCTTATGAAAGTAATGTCTATTGGGCTTCTGGCGACTTGCGCAGTCGCCGCAACGGTTGGTCTTGCGGACGCAAAAGACAACAAGGGCAAAGGGAAAAGTTCAGACAAGTCGAAAATCGAAAAGTCGATAAAGACCAATAATGGCGTTGGTGTACCGCCCGGACAGATCAAGCGTTATACGCGAGGTCAGAAACTCCCTAACGATCTGAATTTTGACTATCTTGATGACCTGGACGGCTGGAAGTTGAAGCCCCTACCCGCCGGTCAGCGATATATCCGCGTGGATGACGAAATCCTGTCGATATCTGATGACACTAAGACAGTCATTGATGCCGTTGGAATAGTGAGCGATCTCGTAAACTGAAGTTTCAGCCATTAAGTGATCGAATTGCGGCAACAAATACGTCTACTCCTACCGGGATAAGTGCGTCTGGAAAATCATAGTCAGGGTTATGCAATTGCGGATGATCCTGCCCCGACCCCAGCCAAAACATGGCCGTTTTCGCGCCTTTCCCAAATTGCCCGAAATCTTCTGAGAACTTTTGCGGCGTCTCTGTTGAATGGAACGGTACTCCACGCTCGGCGCAGGCCATCGCGATGATGCTCACCGCGTCGCTGTGATTGACGCAGGCCTCGAAGACATCGTCATAGGTGATCTCAACCTCCAGACTGTCGGCGGATGCGGCGCGGCGCGCCAGTGCCTCGGCCTCGGTCATCAGCGTCCGCATCCGGGCATCTGAAACGGTGCGCAAGGTCACCCAGATCTCGGCCTTTCCCGGAGCCACGCCGAAAGTCGGCTCTCCCAAACGGGCATGCGTCACAGTTGTCAGCGCAAAATCGGCATCCAACGCGCCGCCTGCGCCTAAACTCGCCAGCTTCGAAACCAGTTCGGACATCGCCTCAGCCGGGGAAATCCCATCCTGAGGCGCAGCCGCATGGGACGTCTTGCCGGTCAGGATGATTTTCATCCCGCGCGAGGCGCAGTTAGCCGAACTCTGACACAACTCAACAGCGCCAAGTTCCAACCCCGGCAGGTTGTGCAGAGAGAACACGTAGTCCGGCGCGATCTTCGCGAATTGAGGGTCCGCGCGAAAGGCGATGGCGCCCTGCCCGGTTTCTTCAGCCGGTTGAAAGATCAAAACCACCCGACCCTTTTGGGGTCGGTGACGCGCCAGGTCTTCCGCAACGCCAAGCACCATCGCCATGTGCCCATCATGGCCACACAGATGCCCTTTGCCCGGAACCTTCGACACATATAGGTGCGTACCAAGTTCTTGAATCGGCAGCCCATCCAATTCGCACCGGATACCAACGGTTGGCCCAGCCTGCCCACTGTCAAAAACCGCGGCAACGCCATGCCCTCCCAGTCCGGTAAGCACATGGTCCGCACCGAACCCCCGCAAAAGATCTGTTATGCGGGCAGCGGTCTCACGCTCGTGCCCGGATAGTTCGGGATATTGATGCAGGTCGTGGCGCAGGCGTGTCAGCCGCGCATGCGCTTCGGGTGTCACCCCTGTTCTAGCTTTTTCCGGCGTGCCTCACGCAGCCGGGCAAAATCGTCTCCGGCGTGATAAGACGACCGGGTCAAAGGTGTGGCCGATACCATCAGGAACCCTTTGCCATAAGCTGCCTTTTCATAGGATGCGAATTCTTCCGGCGTTACGAACCGATCGACTCCGTGGTGTTTGGGCGTGGGCTGCAGATACTGACCGATGGTCAGGAAATCAATTTCAGCGGCGCGCATATCATCCATGACCTGCCGGACCTGCTGACCATCCTCACCCAAACCGACCATGATCCCGGATTTGGTAAAGACCGACGGGTCCAGCTCTTTCACGCGCTGCAATAGACGCAAAGAGTGGAAATACCGCGCGCCCGGTCGCACTTCGGGATAGAGGCCAGGCACCGTTTCAAGATTATGGTTAAAGACGTCTGGCTTTGCCTCAACGACAACTTCTAGAACGGACGGATCGCATTTCAGAAAGTCGGGCGTCAGAATTTCGATCGTCGTACCCGGAGACCGGTGACGCACGGCGCGAATGGTCTGCGCAAAATGCTCTGCCCCGCCATCTGCAAGGTCATCGCGGTCGACAGATGTGATGACCACATGGTTCAACCCCAGCTTTTCAACCGCATGGGCAACGCGACCCGGCTCAAACGCATCCAGCGAATCCGGGCGACCGGTGGCGATGTTGCAAAAGGTACAGCCGCGGGTACAAATCTCGCCCATGATCATCATGGTCGCGTGGCCCTGGCTCCAACATTCACCGACATTGGGGCATCCGGCTTCTTCACAGACCGTAACCAGATTGTTGTCACGCATGATCTTGCGCGTGTCGGCATAACCCTGACCACCGGGCGCTTTGACGCGAATCCAACTGGGCTTTTTCGGCTGCGAATTGTCGGGCCGATGAGCCTTTTCTGGGTGTCTTTGTTCGGGAATGTTCAGATCGCGCACGGCCTGTCTTTCTGACTTTGGGTCAATTCGGTTTACCCATAACATAAACTGACCTCTGCTATTACACCACCCATGCATAGCCGCTATGCATCAGGGTGAAAGACTTTGACGTCTCAGGGCCAAAATTCTAAATATTTTCCTATTATTAACTGCAACTTACGCGTTGTCAGGTAAATTCTGACGCACCTGGAACATCCGCCATTGAAGCGGATTTGGAATCCTTTTAAGTCCACGAAAACCGTACGTGATTCACAGGAGTTCGATCATGAAGTCTGGCACCAAACTGCCCGAAGTGACCTTTCACACCCGCGTCCGAGACGCTTCTGTCGAAGGACCAAACCCCTTCCGTTGGGAAGACAAGACCACGGCGGACTATTTCGCAGGAAAGCGCGTGATTCTGTTCTCACTGCCTGGCGCATTCACCCCGACATGTTCGACCTATCAGTTGCCCGGTTTTGAAAACGGCCACGCAGATTTCAAAGCCGCAGGTGTGGACGAGATCTATTGCATGTCCGTGAATGACAGCTTTGTCATGAACAAATGGGCACAGGATCAAGGCCTGAAAAACGTCGAGGTCATCCCTGATGGCTCAGGCGAATTCACACGTAAAATGGGCATGTTGGTCGACAAAGATAATCTAGGCTTTGGCATGCGGTCCTGGCGCTATGCGGCCATCATCAATGACGGCATCGTAGAAGCCTGGTTTGAAGAGCCCGGACTGATGGATAACTGCCCCGAGGACCCCTATGGCGTTTCTTCACCGGAAAACCTGATGAAACATCTAAACGAAGTCAAAGAGCCGGAACTGGCCTGAGTTCGTCCTCAACAGAAAAGCCCGCTTCAGGCGGGCTTTTTTGTGACTAGCGCGTTTGCGTGACAATGCTCTCGCCGACGGTGCGAATGGTATCCGCCAGGCTTTCGAACCAATCTTCCTGCGAGGTAGAAGATCGACGAACTAGCCCCACTGTCCTTGCCGGCTGCGGCGAGGCAAATCGCATCAGCTCAAGACCCGGTACCGCGTCGGATTCGGAACGGGCGGCAAGCTCTGGCATGAGCGTCAATCCAAACCCTTCGGCAACCAAACGGGATAATGTCGCCAAAGACGAGGCACCCATGTTAATCAGACCGCTGCTGCGGTCCTGACCACAAACCTCCAGGGCCTGATCCGTCAGGCAGTGCCCATCATCCAGTAGCATAAGCTGTGCATTTTGAAGGTCCAAAGGGCGCAAACGCTCTGTATCGCTGGAAAAATTGCGCAACCGTGCCGAACTTCCGGCCAATAAGAACCGATCCTCGAACAAGGGAAATTCGAACAATTCGCTTCCCCCGGAGGGCAGCGCGACCACACCTGCGTCGATCTCACCAGCGCGCAGCATCGTCAACAGGCGCTCTGTCCGCGCTTCGCGTATCTGCACTCTCAAAGAAACATCGGCCGCCCTTAACCCCGCCAGAACACCTGGCAGAACATAGGGCGCAATCGTCGGGATTATTCCGATCGACAAAGACCGATGCCCGCTTGAGTGATCCTTGGCAAATTGGTCGAGCCTGTCCGAGGCACCAAGTATCTGACGCGCATATTCGAGCACATCCCGCCCCAAAGGGGTAAGCAATATGTCACGGGCCTTACGCTCGAACAGGGCACCACCGAGGGTTTCTTCTAACGCCTTGATCTGAACCGATAATGCCGGTTGCGAAACGTTACACATCTGTGCCGCCCGCCCAAAGTTGCGCTGTTGCGCAACAGCGTTAAAGTATAGGAGCTGTCGAAGGGTAAAGTTCATAACCCCTAGCTATCACTCCACCCTGAAACCGCAACCAAAACCGATCAAAGCGTTATCCGATCATACGGCTGCGCTCTTCCTGATCCTGGTAATGACGTTTCAGGCGCTGTAATGCGATACGCAAAACGATTTTGCCGGACCGCGCTGACCACCCCATTCGCTTTTCCGCCAATTCCAACCCTTCCAGATAGCAACAGCAGCGCAAAGCCACGTCGCTCAGCCCCGGTCCAAGGTCAGACAATGCACGCTCTACGCGGTCGCGCGCTTCTGAAGAACCCCGGTTGCCAGTGTCGCCGCTTCCAAAACTTCCGCGCCCACCGGCAGTCAGGAAATGGTCCCAGTTCTGTGCAACCTGAGGTCCGATCTGAGCCAGTTCAAAATCCTCGCGCAGGCGCTCTCCTGCCCCGACAAGTGCTTCATCTAAAAACGGCTTTCCATCCCGATCCCGACGCCTTGCCAGGGCGATCAGCGGGCTTTCTGCGGCACTATAGCGCATTCTTCTGGGACGTTCTGGATGGGCGCGGTTTGTCGTCGCGTGAGAGGGCGCCCCATGAAACGAAGAAGGTGCTTCTGCCATTCCATGTTCGTTGCGAGACCTTGCCTGGTTCTCGAAATCGGCCATTAACTGGCTCAGTGCCGTGCGGCCCGCGCTGGTAATCCGGTAGCGCGATATCCGGCCTGGGTTGTCGCAGGAAATCCAATCCTTCAACGCCAATGCCTGTGCGATCCTGCAATCAACCACTGCAGTTCTGGTCGCAGCGGCTTCGCCGGTATCGCGCACCACCACTGCTTTGTTCATTTCTTCAGCGACAGCCAGGACCGAACCGGTCTCACACAGTCTGCGCAGTACCCTTAGGGCCTCGTGGTTGAATTCTTCTTTTTCGACGTGTGAATTATGACTGAACGCTGAAACCGTGCGATCAGAAGCATCATTGACCGAAAAATGTTCTTCGGCCAACGACTGCAAAGCCGCATCCACCAATGGATCGTCACGACGCATCTCAATTCGGCGGATTTGTCTAAGAATGGTCGAAGCATGGCACCCCGCAGATCGCGCAATATCGCGGATCGACTGGCCGGTTTCTGTGTGGGCCAGGTATCGCTGTGCCCCCTCAGGTACCCAAGCCGGAATGGTGAAAGCCATGTTGTTTTCCATAGTTCTGTGCCCTCATCGACGAAACAATCTGTTCTCTATCGCCCCCGGTGACTTTGTTAACCAATTCTAACTAGAGTCGCTTTCGTTACTCGTTCGTTAACTGCCGGAGGTGATGACCAGATTTCATTCAAATTCATAAACACTCATGAAGCGAGAGTTCGGGGAGAATCCGATTAAGGCAACACCCGCTTAGGTTGTGTAACAAATTGGGCAACATTAATCCGACAAGTGGAGCCCAATGATGCAGGACCTGATGACCATGATTTCCGCCCTCCGCCGCCCCCGCCTATTGGCGCGGGCAGCCAAACACGGCGCACAGGACTATGATCGGGACCGCCACCTGCAACGCATACTTGGGTACGGATCGCTACCTGGGTCGGGTGCGGCGCTGATGCGTTTGATGGATATTGAACGAGAGGTAAACGCGCAGAGACTGGCAGAAGATGCAGGCTATTCGCTGGTCCGTCATTTGGACCTTCTGATCGCGCTATTGGGTGAGGCGCAGCTGTACAAAGCCAGCCGCGCCTCACAGTTTTCAGTTATCAGCTGAAAGCGTCGGGCATGGAGGTCTTTTTCTTTTCAACATATTCGGTCAAAGCGCTGTGAATTCCCGGGTCGAGTTCCGGTTGCTTGTAGTTGGCAATCAAATGCTCGACCCGAGACGAGGCCAACTGTCGCGTATCGCGCGCGCCCTCGTCTTCCCAGGTTTCGTAAGGTTTGTAGTCCAGCAGGTCGGACTTCCAGAACGCCTCTTTGAAGTTTGCCTGCGTATGAGCACAACCCAGATAGTGGCCACCCGGGCCGACCTCGCGGATTGCGTCCATGGCCTGGGCGTTTTCGTCATAGGCCACACCCTTGGCCAGACCGTGCAGAACGCCAAGTTGATCTGCGTCCATGACGAACTTTTCAAAGTCCGCAACCAGGCCGCCTTCAAGCCAGCCGCAGGAATGCAGCATGAAGTTCACACCCGCCATCAGCCCCATGTTCAGCGAGTTCGCGGTCTCATAAGCGGCCTGCGCATCGGGCAGTTTCGAGCCACAGAACGACCCGGCTGAGCGGAACGGCAGACCCAGACGCCGCGCCAGCTGTCCCGCGCCATAGGTAACCATTGACGCCTCGGGTGTGCCAAAGGTTGGCGCGCCTGAGTTCATGTCGATCGACGAAACGAAAGCACCAAAGATAGCAGGAGCTCCCGGGCGGATGATCTGACTGTACGCGACACCGGCCAAAACTTCGGCCAGAACCTGTGTCAATGTCCCCGCTATCGAAACCGGCGCCATCGCACCACCGACGATGAACGGCGAGATGATGCAGGCCTGATTATTCCTGGCGTAGACTTCCAGCGACCCCATCATCACATCGTCGAAGGTCATCGGCGAGTTGATGTTGGTCAGCGAAGTCATGACCGTGTTTTCCTGAACAAACTCTTTGCCGAACAGGATCTCACACATTTCCACCGAATCCTGAGCGCGGCTGGGATCGGTGACCGAGCCCATGAATGGCTTGTCCGATAAGGTCATATGCGCCATCAGCATGTCCAGGTGACGCTTGTTCACCGGAACGTCTGTGGGTTCGCACACAGTACCGCCCGAGTGGTGCAGCCACTTTGACATGTAAGCCAGTTTCACGAACTTGTTGAAATCGTCCATGGTCGCATAGCGACGGCCACCTTGCGCATCACGCACGAACGGAGGGCCATAGACCGGCGCCAGAACCAGATTGCGACCGCCGATGACCACGGACTTTTCAGGGTTTCTTGCGTGCTGCGTGAACTCGCTTGGCGCAGTTTTGATCAACTCGCGCGCAAGGCCGCGTGGGATGCGCACCCGTTCGCCATCCACATCGGCGCCCGCGTCTTTCCAACGTTCCAGTGCCGCAGGGTTGTCGACAAAATTGACGCCGACTTCGGCCAGAAGCGTTTCCGCATTTGTTTCGATGATCTGCAACGCTTCTTCGTTGAGAACCTCGAAATTCGGAATATTGCGTTCGATGTACTTTGCGGTCTCGATACGAACCGCTGTACGTTCGGCCCGGCGGGCAGCGCCACCGCCACCTCTCGCCCTGCGCCGGGTGTTTGCCTCTGTCATGAGAAAATCCCGTATCAGTTGTTGAATTTACATGTGTGTTACAGGAACCCGCCGCAATGGCAGTCGTGGATAACGGCGCTATAGGGGAAAAAGCGACAAAATGTCGGGGACAACCGCCACAAAATGACCCAGCACATGTTTTTAAACTCGCGCGGGTCTTCGTCATTCGCTTCGGGACCGTCCACCAGACAAGCGGGCCCTAACCGCGACCAACTGGCGTGTCTATACCACTTGAAATCCCTTGCGCTTATCATCTTCGCAACCTAGTAGCAGAACCATGACCCAAGACACCCATGACCGCCTTCTGATCATCGACTTCGGCAGCCAGGTAACGCAGCTGATTGCGCGCCGCCTGCGTGAGCTGAATGTTTATTGTGAAATCCATCCTTATCAGAATGTTACGACGGACTTTGTTCGGAAAATGGCCCCAAAGGCCGTTATTTTCTCGGGCGGTCCCGATAGCGTGACACGAGAAGGGTCTCCGCGGGTCCCGCAGGAAATCTTTGACATTGGCGTTCCCATCCTTGGTATCTGCTATGGGCAGCAAGTGATGATGCACCAGTTGGGCGGCAAGGTCGAAAGCGGCCATGGCACCGCAGAGTTCGGCCGCGCCTTTGTGACCCCCAAAGGCCAACTGGATATTCTCGATGGCTGGTTCACCGACGGCGATGAACAGGTCTGGATGAGTCACGGCGACCATGTCAGTGAAATCGCGCCGGGGTTTCAGGTTTATGGCACCTCGCCCAACGCACCGTTTGCGATCACTGCAGACACGTCCCGCCATTTTTATGCAGTTCAGTTCCATCCCGAGGTGCACCACACACCAAAGGGCGCCAAGCTTTATGAGAATTTTGTAAAGCTCGCCGGATTCAGCGGCGATTGGACTATGGGTGCCTATCGCGAGCAGATGATCGCGACGATCCGCGAACAAGTGGGCGATAAACAAGTGATTTGCGGTCTGTCCGGAGGTGTCGATAGTTCGGTCGCGGCGATCCTGATCCACGAGGCGATTGGCGACCAACTGACCTGTGTGTTCGTTGATCACGGCCTGTTGCGCAAGAACGAGGCTGACGAAGTCGTCGGCATGTTCCGCGACAACTATAATATTCGGCTGATCCACGCAGATGAAAGCGATCTGTTCCTAGGTGAGCTTGAGGGGCAAAGCGACCCGGAAACCAAGCGCAAGATAATTGGCAAGCTGTTCATCGACGTGTTCCAGAAACATGCCGACACGATCGACGGGGCCGAATTCCTGGCCCAAGGTACCCTCTACCCTGATGTGATCGAATCCGTTTCGTTCTCGGGCGGGCCTTCGGTCACGATCAAAAGCCACCACAATGTTGGTGGTCTGCCAGAGAAAATGGGCCTGAAACTGGTCGAGCCGCTGCGCGAACTGTTCAAGGACGAAGTGCGCGCATTGGGACGCGAGCTGGGTCTGCCCCAAAGCTTTATCGGCCGCCACCCCTTCCCCGGCCCTGGTCTGGCAATCCGTTGCCCCGGTGAAATCACCCGCGAAAAACTAGATATTCTGCGCGAAGCCGATGCGATCTATATCGACCAGATTCGCAAACATGGGCTTTATGATGATATCTGGCAGGCCTTCGTGGCGATCCTGCCGGTTCGAACCGTCGGCGTCATGGGTGATGGCCGCACGTACGACTATGCCTGCGCCCTGCGGGCAGTTACCTCAGTCGACGGGATGACCGCCGACTATTACCCGTTCAGTCATGAATTCTTGGGCGAAACCGCCACCCGGATCATCAATGAGGTCAAAGGCATCAACCGATGCACCTATGACATCACATCGAAGCCTCCGGGCACAATCGAGTGGGAATGAAAACAAGCCGGGCCAGCGCCCGGCTTTTTTGTTTCTGCGACACAAATATTTAGTTACCAATCAACATCGTAGAACTCCTAGTGCGCGGGCAACTCAATGGAAAGCAGCAAACCCCAAATCGGCAAAGCCGCGCTGTGGATGATCGGGGCGATCGCATCCTTTACGTCTATGGCCGTGGCCGGACGTGAGCTGAGCGTCACCCATGACACCTTTGAGATCATGTTTTATCGCAGCCTAGTCGGCATGTGCGTGGTCAGCCTTGTCCTGACGGTTACGGGAAAGTGGCATCAGGTATCGACCGAACGGATTGGCCTCCACGGGGTACGAAATACCCTGCATTTCACCGGTCAGAATCTCTGGTTCTACGCTGTTTCCGTGGCACCACTGGCACAGGTCTTTGCACTTGAGTTTACTCAACCGATCTGGGTGATCCTGCTGTCCCCAATGCTGCTGGCCGAACGGTTGACAGTCGTGCGGGTCCTTTCAGCACTTATCGGTTTTGCTGGTATCCTTATAGTCGCACGACCGGGGGCTGTTCCGTTAAGCGCAGGAATTGTCGCCGCCGCAATGTCGGCGGTGTTCTTCGCTTTGACTACAATTTCCACAAAAAAACTCACGCGTTCTGCAAGCATCGGGTGCATCATGTTCTGGCTTACCGTTATACAGGCTGGTCTTGGGCTGGCAGCCTCTGCGATCGACGGAGAACTTGCGTTACCAACGATGGCAACCGCGCCTTGGCTTTTGCTTGTAGGGCTTGCAGGCCTATTAGCGCATTTCTGCATTACGAATGCACTCTCAATCGCACCGGCTACGGTTGTGATCCCATTCGATTTTGCGCGCCTTCCTACAATCGCGATTGTCGGTATGCTTTTCTATCATGAGGCTCTCGATCAGTGGACGCTCGTGGGGGCTGCTGTCATTTTTGTGGGTATCTTCCTTAACGTTCAGTCGGAAAACCGTAACAGTTTAGCAACAGATTCTCGCAACACTCACTAAGGGTAACGTTCAGTCACCCGTTGACCACCTATTGTAGAGAGAGTGAAATCCACCTGTAAGAATAACTCGGTTGTGCGCAGACACCACAAATTCGCGCAACTTAGCGACATAATTGGGAGGAATGGATGAAGAAGACGCTTCTACAGGCGTGTGCTTTGTGCGTGGGCGCAACAAGCATTCAAGCCGGTGGTCTGGACCGTAGTGGACAGGGAATCAATATCATTTTCGAAGAGGGATCCGTGGTCCAACTTCGTCTTGGATATGCTTCACCCGACGTAAGCGGTGAACAAAATGGCGTAGAATCAGGTGATGTGTCGAATGCTTTCTTCTCACCGGGCCTGGCTTACAAACGTTCATTTACTGACAAACTGGACTTTGCGCTGATCTATGACGAACCATTCGGTGCGGATATTGGGTATTCCGCCGACTATCCCCTGTCGCAGAATCCAACTGCAGCGTTTGGAGGACGCAGCGGGATTCTGAGAGCCAGCGCTGATGTCGACTCCCTCACCGCATTGCTGCGCTACAAGCTTGACGGTGGCTTCAGCGCCATTGGCGGTATTCGCGCGCAACGTGCTAGCGCAAAAGTCGTTGTACCGGCAGCAGCCGGATACGAATTTGACGCGGATGCCGATACTGACTTTGGTTATCTCGTCGGGGTTGCCTGGGAAAAACCTGAAATCGCAGCTCGGGTTTCGCTGGTCTACAACTCCAAGATCACTCACGATCTGTCGTCGACCGAGTCGTTCAACGTAGTGCCGCCCGTCCCCGCCGGGTTGCAAACAATCGATGACACGACCAGGGTCGAGACACCGCAATCCATCAACCTGGATTTCCAGACCGGGGTTGCCCCAAAAACGCTGGTGTTCGGATCGATCCGCTGGGTTGACTGGCCTCAGACAGTAGTGGCACCTGCCGCCTATGTCGGGATCGTTGGGGACAACCTCGTCGACTTTGACGACGACACATTCACCTATACTCTTGGAATGGGATATCAGTTCTCAGAGGCTTTTTCTGGCGCGATATCCACATCTTACGAAAAGTCGAATGGTACCGAAGTATCAAACTTGGGGCCGACTGACGGTTTCTGGAGCATTGGCGTAGGCGGTACTTACACCGTGGAAAATGCTCAGATCTCGGGCGGTGTCCGTTATACGGACATTGGCGATGCGACAACCACCACGGGTGGTGAATTCAGCGGCAACTCTGCCTGGAGCGTCGGCCTTCAGTTGACCTACTCTCTGAACTGATCAGCGGCAAAACTGTTCACAAGGCTCCGCCCTCCGGCGGAGCCTTTTTTGCATAGATCCGCATGATCACGAATTGAGATGATGCGGTCCTGCGTGGCAAGGAACAGATATCTACTCCCATTCTGGCATAACGAAACCTGTGCCCAAGACTGTTGGTTCTAAACAACCGCGCACGCGCGATTGACGCCGCCTCCCACCCGTTTTAGCAAGGTCGGAAAAGGGATAGTGGACAATGATCTACAACTCGGCAAAAGACTGGCGGGAAGCCGCGCGCAAAAAGGTGCTGTTTTTTGGCATGTCAGGCCTGGGAAAGACCTATGTGTCCAACGTTCTGCGCGATTCCGGGGACTGGTTCCACTATTCGGTCGATTACCGGATCGGCACGCGATACATGGGCGAGTATATCATCGACAACGCCAAAGCCGAGGCCATGAAGGTCCCTTTCCTGCGTGACCTGCTGTTGTCTGATTCCATTTACATCGGATCAAATATCTCGTTCGAGAACTTGACCCCTGTCGCCGCCTATCTGGGAAAACCGGGCAACCCGGCACAGGGCGGCATGGAGCTGACCGAATATAAACGCCGTCAGGAACAATTCCGTTTGGCAGAAATTCACGCTCTGTTGGATACCGAGTATTTCGTGGATCGGGCGCAGAGATTGTACCAATACCCGCATTTCATTTGCGATACTGGCGGTTCGATCTGCGAATGGGTTGATCCCGACGATCCGCGCGATCAGGTCCTGACTGAGCTGTCGCGCCACACGCTGATGATTTGGATCAAAGGTGATGACGACCACACGTCCGAGCTGATCAGGCGCTTTGACCGTGCGCCCAAGCCCATGTCTTATCAGCCCGAATTCCTGACACGTGTCTGGGACGAATATCTGACCCAACAAGGCTGTTCCGCCGAACAGGTCGATCCCAACGCATTCATTCGCTGGACCTATGCCAAAGCTCTTGCGCACCGGCAACCGAGATACAGGGCAATGGCCGACAACTGGGGTCTGACGATCGCTGCCAGCGACATGCACAGTATTCGCGACGACGGTGATTTCGATGAGTTGATCGAACGTGCACTTGAGACCCGGCCAAAGCGCGATTAACTACGGCACTTACACTCTCAAACCAAAGGCTTGCATCCGATGCCGATCAAGATTCCCTCTGACCTGCCTGCATATGACGTTCTCACCAATGAGGGCGTCATGGTCATGTCCGAGGATCAGGCAATGCGTCAGGATATTCGCCCCCTTCGGATCGGGTTGCTGAATCTGATGCCCAAGAAGATTCAGACCGAAAACCAGTTCGCTCGCCTCATCGGTGCAACCCCACTGCAGATCGACCTATCGCTGATCCGTATGACCGAACATCGGACCAAGAACACCGCAGCCGAGCATATGGCCGAGTTCTACCGCCCGTTTCAGGAGGTAAGGGACCAAAAATTTGACGGCCTGATCATCACCGGCGCCCCTATCGAACATCTTGAATTCGAGTATGTCACCTATTGGGAAGAGATCAGCGAAGTATTTGACTGGACCCAGACAAATGTCCATTCGACCTTTGGCGTGTGCTGGGGCGGAATGGCGATGATCAACCATTTCCATGGGGTGCGTAAGCATATGTTGGACGCCAAGGCTTTCGGATGTTTCCGGCACCGCAATCTGGCTCCCTCCTCACCGTTTCTGCGCGGGTTTTCCGATGATTGCGTAATCCCGGTCAGCCGGTGGACCGAGATGAAGCAGGCCGAAATCGACAGCGCTACGGGCCTGACCACCTTGCTGGGTAGTGATGAGGCAGGCCCCTGCTTAGTCGAAGATAAGGACCATCGTGCGATTTATATCTTTAACCACTTTGAATATGACAGTGATACGCTCAAGCAGGAATATGATCGCGATATCGACAACGGCACACCGATAAACGTGCCGATGAACTACTATCCAGACGACGACCCCTCGCGCCAGCCTCAGAACAGATGGCGCAGCCATGCGCACCTGCTCTATGGCAACTGGATTAACGAAATCTATCAGACAACACCGTTCGATATGGATCAAATTGGTTCTTAAAACCATCATAGCTCTTGCCCTGCTGATTGCTGGCCTGGCCACCGTAACAACTTGGCGCGTGTCACGGAACGAAGCTGTTGCCGAGGCCAGTTTTCCACCCGAGGGTCAGCTGATCGACGTCGATGGAGTCAGCGTTCATGCCGTAGTCATGGGGCACGGGCCCGATGTCGTGCTGATCCACGGGTCCAGTGGTAACACTCGGGACATGACTTTTGCCCTCGCCCCAATTCTGGCAGAAGATTTCCGTGTCATTGTATTTGACCGGCCCGGATTGGGGTATTCCGACAGCTTCAATCCGGACGGAGAAACCCTTGAAGAACAAGCCGAAATCCTACGCCGTGCTGCTGTCAAGCTGGGCGCGGACAAACCCATTGTTGCAGGGCAAAGCTATGGCGGGTCGGTGTCGCTGGCCTGGGCGGTTACACAGCCCGAAAATATCTCGGCCCTGGTTTTGATTGCTCCGGCAGCAATCCCATGGGAGACGCCGCTGGACGGTTTCAACCGAATGGCCGCGACCAAGCCCGGAAACGCGCTTGTGCTGCCGTTGATCAACGCCTTTGTCCCCGATTGGTATGTCGAGCAGGCCCTAGACGGTGTGTTTTCCCCCCAAACTGCACCGGAAGGCTATGCCGAACATTTCGGCCCCGGGCTGACCATGCGCCCGGCTTCGATGCATGCCAACGCAATGCAACGCGCCAATCTGTTGGACGAAGTTCGTGCGCTGCAGCCGCGCTATAAGGATATTTCGGTCCCGACCGAGGTTGTGCATGGCACCGCCGACACAACGGTCGGGTTGGAATGGCATGCGGAACCCCTGATCGACCAAATCCCCGGCGCTGAACTGATCGAATTGCCGGGAATTGGCCATATGCCACAGATCGTGGCCGCACCCGAAGTAGCGGCCGCAGTCATCCGGGCTGCTCAGCGGGCGGGTTTGCGTTAATTCCGAGGCTAATCCATAGTAAGATATGGATTTTATCGCGAGGTGACTCATGACACGAACTGGCAAAGGCACCATCGAGGAATATTACAAAAAACGTGCACCAGAAGAAGTCCGGAACGAGATCAAAGAGGCCGATAAGGATGACATTCTGAACCCTACATACCCCTATGACGAACGCATGAAGCGTAAGGCGTATGAGAAACAAATGCAGTCCCTGCAGATCGAGCTTGTGAAAATGCAGCTTTGGGTGAAGGAAACTGGCCAGCGTGTCGCTGTTATCTTCGAAGGCCGCGATGCCGCAGGAAAAGGCGGGACGATCAAGCGGTTCCGTGAGAACCTGAACCCGCGTGGGGCCCGGAACGTTGCGCTCAGCAAGCCATCGGATCAAGAGCGCAGCCAATGGTATTTTCAGCGCTATATCCCACATCTGCCCGCAGCCGGGGAAATCGTGTTCTTTGACCGCAGCTGGTATAACCGCGGCGTGGTGGAAAATGTGTTTGGGTTCTGCAACACAAAACAGCGTGAACGCTTCTTCCGCCAGGTTCTGCCGTTAGAGACTGGCCTGTGTGACGATGGTATCCGCTTGTTCAAGTTCTGGTTGAACGTCGGACGGGCCGAGCAGTTGAACCGGTTTCTTGCACGCGAAACGGACCCATTGAAACACTGGAAGCTAAGCCCAATCGATATCGCTGGTTTGGACAAATGGGATGAATACTCTGCATCGATTTCCGAGACCCTTACACGCAGTCACAGCGAAGCCTGCCCCTGGACCATAGTTCGTTCCGACGACAAGAAACGGGCAAGGCTGGCAGCAATCCAAACGGTTCTTCATGCGCTGGACTATGATGAAAAGGACAAAAATGCGATTGGCGATATCGACACCAAGATATGTGGCGGGCCAGATATCTGGGATGCCTGATCTTTCTTGCCGGCCAATATCATCACAAAGATTGGACGAATACGTGCTACCGGTTTATGTCTTAGTTCCTCAAGAATTGAACAAAAAAGGCGTCTGAATCAGGGATGACAAAACGCGGGTATCACCACGGCAACCTGAAACAGGCTCTGATCGACGCAGCTCTGTCCCTGATCGAGGAAAAGGGTCCGACCGGGTTCACCCTGTCAGAGGCTGCAAAAGCGGCAGGCGTCACGCCTGCAGCTGTTTATCGCCACTATCACGGGCGCGAGGACCTGATCGCCGAGGCGGCGCGTCAGGGGTTCGAGATGTTCGCCGATCTAATTCAATTCGCTTATGACAAAGGCCAGCCTTCAGCGCTGGCTGCGTTCGAAGCAACCGGGCGCGCCTATCTGGCCTTTGCTCGCAAGAATCCTGGCCACTATATCGCGATGTTCGAAAGTGGGATTTCGGTCAACCGTACCCCAGAGCTTGCCCTGGCTGCAAACCGGGCCAGAGATGTTCTAGAAAAAGCTGCAGCCGATCTGTCGCAACATATTCCGCCGGAAAAACGTCCGCCGGCTTCAATGTTCAGCGCACATATCTGGGCGCTGAGTCACGGTGTAGTCGAATTGTTTGCCCGTAACACCGGCGCCACCGCACCCTTCCCGCCCGAAGATCTTTTGGAAACGGGGATCGGTATTTATTTGCGGGGACTAGGGCTGGTGCCTCCGGACGAATAAAGCCGTCAGAACACCGGTTTCCGTTGCGGTATGCTGAGACCGGATGTGACATTAATCAGATCCATCTCACCCATACCCTTGATGTCCACACGCCCGATATCAGAGACCTGAAACTCGTCAATCAGGGCGTATTTCATTTCTTCAGGCGCAACAATATTCATTGGGTTTGCAAAGACTTGCAGTCGGGATGCGATGTTCACGGCGGGTCCGAAAACATCATAGACATATTTCTGAATACCAACCACTGATCCCACCGCCGGCCCCATACCCAGCCCCACACGTGCCTGCCACTTGTGCGGGTGGCTTTCATTTCTCCGCTCAAGATAGCGAAGGAACCTGACCGCACAATGGGCAGCAGCAGTCGCATGATCTGGCGTAGCATCCGGCATGCCTGACACCGCAAGATAAGCATCGCCAATAGTCTTGATCCGCTCACATCCGAACTGTTCGACAATCCGGTCAAAGGCCGTAAAGATGTCATTCAACTCGCTTAGGGTAACCGTCGGGTCCGTCTTGGCGGCAAAATCCGTGAACCCCACAAAGTCCAGCATCACAACTGACACCTGATCGTAAAGCTGCGGCGTGACCACACCGAATGTCTTGAATTCTTCATAAACAGCGCGCGGCATCAGGTTCAGCAACAGCCTTTCAACCCGCTCTTTCTCACGCTCCAACTCGCGCGTGTTGCGTTCGACCATGGTCGAGTAGCTGTCAATCATGCTTTCAAGTTCGCGGATTTTGGTGATGTTCTGAAACTCGATGACCAGAACCTGTTCCGAAAGACCGTTTGCCAGAGAAACTGCCGTTGCGAAAACCAATGTCCTGCGTTTCGGCTTGA
This sequence comes from Ruegeria sp. YTSA226, assembly GCF_059609905.1. Classification (NCBI taxonomy): domain Bacteria; kingdom Pseudomonadati; phylum Pseudomonadota; class Alphaproteobacteria; order Rhodobacterales; family Roseobacteraceae; genus Ruegeria; species Ruegeria sp. YTSA226. The sequence goes on along the minus strand of NZ_JBXWMQ010000001.1, from coordinate 286,996 downwards.
TCTGCAATTCGACCGAGTATCTGAGCCCCGATTGCTTTACGTCTTCAAGTTCACGCGCATCAAGGTCAGGAAAAATATCCAACAATGTCTGTCCATTAGCCGGTGGGCCAAACCATTCCTGAAAAGGGCCATTGCAGAATACGAATGTAAGATCTGACGCCCGAACCACTGCGACACCAACACCGATCGCGCGCAGCAGTTGTTCATTGATCGCAAGAATACTCATGCCGCATCGCGCGTAACAATAATTGCGCGTTTGGATTCGATCGCTCCCAAGGCAATCTTTACGTGCCGATCTTCCATTCCATGTAACGCCAGCGCTTCACCAAACAGATCTGCCATTTCGTCAAAATCTGCGTGCGAGATGTTCAGATTTCTGTGAACCGCTTCAATTCGATCATCGCTAAATGATGTCGGACCACCGATCAGAGACGATACGAACTTGGTCTGGTGATCAATCAGCCTTGGCATGTCGATATCTTCGAAATGGTCACCGATCTGATCAGACTCCAGTGCCATTTCGTAAAAAGTCATTACGATCCGACTGATCGTTTTGAAACCGCCATAATGCTCATAGATTGTCTGACCCACACCAACCCCAAACCGGAAAAACACCAACAACACTGGAAGTTTATATCAAATTGACAGTTTTGTTAACGCTTATCGAGAATTACTATTTTTGCTTGGTTGAAAAGACGTGATCAGCTCATGATCTAAACTAAACCCTCAGGTCTTCGGCACAGGGGATAAATCCGACATACCCCCCGCTTTCAAGCAATCGGGCTTCGCCTCTCTGGCGCCAATACAACTTGCGTTTCGCGGCCTGCAATTCGCGACGAATGCGAAACCACAGGGGTCCCTTATCCAGACCGCTATTGGTCTTTCTGTTTTGTGAACGTTCACTGACTTTCACGGAATCTTCAGCCTGATCTTGCTGTTTCGACCAGATCATTTGAACGCCGACTGCTGGAAAACACTGATACATTTGCCAATCCGGGCGGGGGATAGATACGAAATCATCCAGGTGATCCGAGTATTTCTCGGACCACATCAGCAATTTACGGCAGGCCGCCTGCGACAGGATATATGCGGCCGCGCTGGGTGCCATTTCCAGCATCGGGCGAACCGGTACGCCGGAAATCTGTAGTTCTGGCCCAAACCGCAGCACCCGGGGGGAATAGTCCAGCTTTAGGAAGTCGAACCCTGACCCTGCTTCGAGCAATCTGGCAATCACACCGCCAGCTTGGGTCGACATTTCGACATCGTCTTCAAAGATCGCAACAGCCTTCAGGTCTTGCTGAACGGCACGCTTCCAAACGGCGCGATGGCTTTCGAAACAAGCGACTTCACTTTGTTTCAGACCCCAGCGGCTGCCGGAACCGGCAACATAGCCGTGACCATCCAGTGCGCCTTCTTGTTGCGCGTCGGTCGCACTGAAACGCGCGGCCCCGATCAGCCCGGTATGGGCGAACTGTGCCTCCATAAAGTTGCGCCGCTCGGGTACCCGATCCAGATTGATATAGTAGACACCCGTTCCCGGTGGCAGTTCATGATGGCCCACGGCTGTTCCTTTATAATGCCTGCACCAGATACACTTCGCACAATCGGATAATCAAGCCCACAGCCCCCACCTATCGCAGCTATGAATTCCTGTCTAAGCTGCCGTTGAACAGCAAGAAACGGGAAACTCGCCATGTCATCACATGGGTATAGCGGTGGGCGGCTTAATCTGCCTTTCGTCGGCATTTCGACCTTCGGCAAAGCGCCGTATGTCGAGGATTGGGACAATATCGACGCGGATGTCGCAGTCATGGGGGCGCCTTTCGACTTTGGCACTCAATGGAGGTCCGGCGCGCGCTTTGGGCCCCGTGCTGTACGCGAGGCCTCAACCCTGTTCAGCTTTGGCCATGCCGGGGCCTATGACCATGAGGATGACGCCACTTATCTGGATGGATCGGTGCGGATGGTCGATATTGGGGATGCCGATATTATCCACACCAAGACAGATGAGAGCCACGCCAATATTCAATACGGCGTCGAACGTATTCTGTCCGCAGGCGCCCTGCCCGTCACCATCGGCGGCGATCATTCGGTGAATATCCCCTGCATCAACGCCTTTGCCTCAGATTGCGCGCAGAACGGTCCGATCCATGTGGTCCAGATCGACGCGCATCTGGATTTCGTTGACGAGCGTCATGGCGTCACTGCTGGCCACGGCAATCCGATGCGGCGGGCGATTGAAAAGCCTTATGTCGCCGGCATGACCCAGTTGGGGATCCGAAACGTGTCATCAACCGCCAAGGAAGGGTATGAGGATGCCCGCGCTCGCGGCTCGGACATCTTGTCCGTACGACAGGTGCGCAAGTTGGGCACCGAGGGTGTATTGGAGCGCATCCCCGAGGGCGCGAGGTATTACGTTACGATTGATATCGACGCGTTTTGCCCCTCAATCGCACCTGGCACGGGTACGCCCAGCCATGGCGGGTTTTTGTATTACGATGTGCTGGAAATTCTTCAGGGGCTGGCGAAACGCGGTGACGTGGTCGGGATCGACCTTGTTGAAGTCGCCCCAAGTTACGACCCAACCGAAAGCACGCAGATTCTGGCGGCACAGGTGCTGCTGAACTTTATCGGCTTCATCTTTCACGAACGGGGCAAGAAGGGCTGATCGCCCTTCCTGCCCATGTGATCAGGCGCTGATCGTGTTGTGTTCTGGCCCATAGGGGAAGCCGGTGATGTTTTCAGCTCCGGCCTCTTCGACCACAAGAATGTCATGCTCACGATAGCCGCCGGCGCCTTTCTGACCTTCAGGTATCCACAGCATCGGCTCGATGGACACGACCATGCCGGGTTCCAAAACCGTGTCGATATCCTCGCGCAGTTCAAGACCCGCTTCACGACCGTAGTAATGGCTGAGTATGCCGAAGGAATGGCCATAGCCAAAGGACCGGTATTGCAGCAGGCCTTCGTCGGCGAAGAAACGGTTGATCTCAGCCGTGATCCCCGAGCAGGTCGCGCCCGGTTTGATCAGGCTCAACCCCAACTCATGCGCGGCGACGTTTGCCTTCCAGATGCGCAGGCTATCGGCGTCGGGTTCGCCCAGAAACAAGGTGCGTTCCAGCGCAGTGTAATAGCCCGAGATCATCGGGAATGTGTTCAGCGACAGGATATCGCCCTTTTCCAGCGCCCGCTTGGTGACCGGGTTATGTGCGCCATCAGTGTTCAGGCCGGATTGAAACCAGACCCAAGTGTCGCGGTACTCGGCCTCTGGATAGGCACGAGCAATCTCGGCCTCCATCGCGTCACGGCCTGCCATGGCGATATCGATCTCGGTCGCGCCTTCGCGGATCGCCGCGTGAATGGCTGCGCCGCCCACATCTGCAGTGTGTGCGCCGCCTTTGATCAGCGCGATCTCTTCGGCGGATTTCACCATGCGTGCGGCCATTGTGTCAGGTGCGATATCAACCAGTTCAGGCTGGCCCAGCATATCCAGTGCGGTGTCGCGCATTGCCAGCGTCATGTGATCGCCTTCGATCCCGACCCGACCGGCTGATCCAATCAGATCAGCCACCGCGCGCCAGTAATTGTTCCGCTTCCAGTCGGTATAGATCACGTTGTCTTCAACCGAGCGACGCCAAGGCTGGCCGGCGTCGATATTGGCCGACAAGGTGGTGCATTTGTCCTGAGTGACAACGCAACCGTAGGGACGCCCGAACGAGCAATACAAGAAGCCCGAGTAATAGGCGATGTTTTGCATGGAAGTCAGCAGAACTGCTGGAATATCGCGGGCGGCCATCGTGGCGCGCAAGCTGGCCAGACGGCGTGCATATTCCGCCTTACTAAAGGGCAAAGGCGCCTTGTCACCGTTGTGGCAGGTAAAGAATTCGGGGCGATTGTTTAGATCATTCATCTTGGTCTCTCCTCGATGCCGGACAGGCAAAGCCCGGCCACAAGTCCCGGCGTTCAGGACAAGCGGCCTCGGGAACCGAGAGCCATGCACCCGCCTAGATGTCACGACGCCATCGTGACCGGGGTGCATGGTGAAATCGCTAAATCACCTTGTGAGTCGCGTCAAGCGGGACTGAGCCCCCGCAGGCGTTCAGACCGCCGCCGCAGCAGCTCTACCGTGGTCAACAGCGCAATCGAGATCACCACAAGGATGGTCGCTACTGCCAGAATGGTCGGGCTGATCTGTTCGCGCAGGCCGGTGAACATCTGCCATGGCAGTGTCTTCTGGCTGGCAGAGCCAACGAACAGCACCACAACCACCTCATCGAACGAGGTGATAAAGGCGAAGAGGCCGCCCGAGATCACGCCCGGCAGGATCAAGGGCATCTGGATCTTGAAGAACGTCCGCACCGGGCCCGCGCCCATATTCGCCGCCGCCCGTGTCAGAGAGCGATCAAAGCCCACCAGCGTCGCAGTCACGGTGATGATGACGAAGGGGATGCCCAGAACGGCGTGGGCAAGGACAACTTTCACATAGCCCACGAAGTTCTTGTTCATGCCCAGCGTGCCTTCCATGAAGCGACCGATATCGCTGTAGAAGAAGAACATGCCGGTGGCCGAGATGATCAACGGCACGATCATCGGCGAGATCAGGACGCCCATGATGACGCGGCGGCCGGGTACGTGGCTCTGGCTGAGGCCGATGGCCGCCAACGTGCCCAGCGAGACCGAGATGATCGTCGCAATCGGCGCGATGATCAGCGAGTTCTTGAAGCTGCGCTGCCATTCATTGTTGGTGAAGAAATCGCGGTAATGCTTTAGCGAATACCCTTCGGGGTCCAGACTCAGCATCTCAGGGGTGAAGGTAAAGAAGTCCTGCGCGTTGAACGACAGCGGCAGAACCACGAGGATCGGGGTGATCAGGAACACGAAGATCGCACCGCAGATAACCCGAAACAGATAGTGATAGAACACCTGTTTTGGCGTCAGATAGCTGAGCAGTTTGCGGCGATACCGGCCTTCATAGAGCCAATAGATAAAGAAGATAAAAAACCAACCGCCCAACAGGCCCAGAATGCCACCCATCGGACCTGACAACAGGAAACCGATGATGCCGAAACCCAGGATATTGATCCAGCGCGCCAGTTTTTCGTTCTTCAGAACGTTGATGTAGACCCAGGCCAGCGCGGCGATCAGAGCTGCGCCACCCAGAATGCCCAAAAGGATCGAGCCGTTGCCCGCGCCGACAAAGACGCCGGCGAAGGCACCCGCCAAGGCGACACTGGGCAGAACCATGGAGAGCGGTTTGCGGGATATCGGTGTAAGTGCAGCCATGTCGATTATCCCAACTTCACATTATCAATGCCCACGATCTTGTCGTAGACCCAGTAGAGCAGCATGACGACACCCAGCAGGATTGTACCCAAGGCCGCAGCCAGCCCCCAGTTCAGCGAGGACGAGATGTGATAGGCAATCCGGTTCGAGATGAAGACACCTTTTGTGCCGCCAACGATTTCAGGCGTGATGTAGTAACCGATCGACAGAATGAACACGAGGATCGAGCCCGCTCCGATACCCGGAATGGATTGTGGGAAGTAGATACGCCAGAAGGTCGTCCAGTTGGTCGCGCCCATGGATTTCGCCGCGCGCGTGTAAGTCACCGGGATCGTCTGCATCACTGAATACATCGGCAGGATCATGAACGGCAGCAGGATATGCGTCATCGCAATGATCGTACCGATCTGGTTATTGATAATCACCAGTCGTGCATCATCGGCCACAAGTCCAAGCCAGACCAATGTTTCATTAATCACGCCCTGCTGTTGCAACATCACTTTCCACGCCGAGGTCCGCACCAGAAGTGAGGTCCAGAAAGGCAAGAGAACGAGGATCATCAGCAGGTTCGACACCCGCATCGGCAGGGTCGCCAGCAGGTAGCTAACCGGATAGGCCAACAAGATGCAGGACACCGTAATCACCAGCGACATGAACAATGTGCGGCCAAACAGCTTGATCAGAATCTGCTTGTCTTCAGGCTGCGACTGCGCGCCTTCGGGCGTGCGGCGCATATCGACCGCGTTCAGGAAATAACCATTGGTAACCGTTGGCGAATGGGTCTTGATCACTGCCCATGTCTTAGGATCGCCCCAGCCTTCGTGAATCTCTATGATCTGTTCCTTGAACGGTCCATCGGTTTCAGGGTCAAGCTTGCCCATTTTCCGGCCAGAGCGGCGGAACAAAGAAGACATGCCAGTCTCTTCGTAGTTCAGACGCGAGCCAAGGCGGGTGTGGGTTTTGCTATCAACGGCAACGACCATGTCGCGAACAAATGCGTCGTATACTGCTTCGTCCGGAAGCTCACCGCTTTGGGCGTCCCAGCTTTGCAGGGCTTCCACAGTAAGCGGGAGGGTCTCTGAAACCATGCTGTTTTCAACCGAGCGGAACAGCATTGAAGCAATCGGCACGATAAAGGAAAACATGACAAATAGCAGAAGCGGAGCGACGAGCATCAATGCTCGTAATTTCTGCCGCCGCAGTGAACGTGCCAGCGATTGCTTGAGCGGCGTTCCGTCCGCTGCCAGCATCGGCCCCGCATTTTGGCTTGCGTCAGTCATTTGTGCCCCTTGACTCTGCTTGGGTCTGGGGGCGGCGCACCGCCCCCGACTGTTTCATGAAATCAAACGATTATTTCGCAAGCCAAGCCTGGAATTTCGCTTCGATGTCATCGCGGTAATCCGCCCAGAACTCGTAGTTATACAGGAACGTGTTCTTGGCGTTTTCCGGATCGGTCGGCATGTGCGGCGCCATGTCGATGCCAAGCTCGGCATGCTGACCAACCAGCGGAGCCGACGAGGCACGGGCCGGACCGTACGAGATGTACTTGGCCTGATCCGCCAGACGCTGCGTGTCCGTTGCGAACATGATGTAGTCCAGCGCACGCTGCTGACGCTCTTCGCTCAGACCGGCGGGGATGATCCAGCCGTCCAGGTCAAAGATCTGCGCGTCCCACAGCATGGCAACGGGCTGCTTCTGCTCTTCGATCACGCTGAACAGACGGCCGTTATAGGTCGAGCCCATGATGATCTCGCCATCGGCCAGAAGCTGCGGCGTGTCGGCACCCGCGGACCACCAGACGACGTTGTCCTTGATGGTTCCCAGTTTCGCCAACGCCTGATCCTGACCTTCAGGGGTCGCCAGAACGTCGTAAACGTCATCTTTGGCGACGCCGTCACAGATCAGCGCCCATTCCATGTTGTTGATGGCGCGCTTTTCAAGTGAACGCTTGCCCGGATAGGCCTCCAGATCAAATACGGCGCAGACATCGGTCGGAGGTGTGTCACCTACCAAGTCTGTACGATAGCCGAATGTAGTCGAATACACGATCTGCGGGATAAAGCACTCGCTGACCAGCAGGTCACCGAAATCATCGGCAGCCGAGGTGCCGTCGGGCGCCGGGGCCAGCATGGTGTCGGGGTCGATCTCCATCGCCAGACCTTCGTCACACAGACGAATTGCGTCCGCAGCAACAACATCCACTACGTCCCAGGTGATGTTGCCCGCTTCGTTCATTGCCCGCAGCTTGGCAACCGCTTCGGCCGAGCTGTCATCGTTAAGGATAGTGATGCCGCTCTTTTCAGAATAGGGCTCGTGATACGCCTTCAGCTGTGACTTGGAATAGGCGCCGCCCCACGAGACAATCGTCATCTCCTCGGCCATGGCGCCTCCGGCCACGGCAACAATGGCGCTTGCCATCAAAGTGGTTTTAACTTTCATTGTTAACTCCCTGTTATACCCGTAAATTTCTGAACAGACCGGATCACGGGGCAACCCGGCCGCCATTTACCCCCCAGCGATCCACCAGGGGACGTTCTTCATCAGGCGTCAAGTGCCCGGCAATCATGGGCCAACCAACCGATTTCAACTTCCTGGCCGGGCGACAACCGAACCGCATCGGGAGCGTTTCGGGTCTTGATGATAAAGTCTTCATTGCCCGCCACAGATAGGCGGAACCGGAAGACATCACCCATATAGATGAATTCTTTGACAGTCGCCTTTAGCGTATGCGCATCGGCATGCAGGCGATCTTTGTTGAACTCCACCCGTTCGGGGCGGATTGAAACTTTGGTCCGTTCACCAGCAGCGCTGACATTGACCGGTTTGGCGTCAATTTCTGATCCATCATCCAGTGCAACCACGCACGAGTCGCCGTCGATTGACTTAACAGCGCCTTCCAAGGTGTTGTTTTCACCAATGAACTGGGCAACAAAGCTATTTTCGGGCTCTTCATAGAGCAGATCCGGCGGCGCAAGCTGCTGGATGCGTCCGTCGTCGAACACGGCCACGCGATCCGACATCGTCAGCGCCTCTGTCTGGTCGTGGGTCACGTAAACTGTCGTAATCCCCAGCTCATGCGCCAGACGGGTAATCTCGAACTGCATATGTTCGCGCAATTGCTTGTCCAGCGCGCCCAGCGGTTCGTCCATCAAAACTAGCTCAGGCTCGAACACCAAAGCACGGGCCAAGGCGATCCGCTGCTGCTGACCGCCGGACAGTTGCGCCGGACGACGGCTGCCAAAGGCGCCCATCTGGACCATATCCAGCGCACGCTTCACTTTTTCTTCCCGATCGCTTTTGCCGATGTTGCGCACTTCAAGCGGGAACGAAAGGTTTTCAGCCACAGTCATATGCGGGAACAATGCATAGTTTTGGAACACCATGCCAATCCCGCGCTTATGTGGTGGAATGTTGTTGATCGGGCGTCCGTCCAACATGATTTCGCCATGAGTAGCGGTTTCAAATCCGGCCAACATCATTAGGCAAGTTGTCTTGCCTGACCCCGAGGGGCCGAGCATAGTTAGAAACTCACCCTTTGGCATCGAGAGATTAAGGTCTTTTACGACGAGTATCTCGCCGTCATAAGATTTTTGAACACGCTGAAATTCGACGAACGCTGCGTCATTTGACATTACCAACTTGGCTCCCCTGTGCGGTCTTTGCTTGCCCGGTTCATCCGGATCTCAAAGACCAGTCCACCCTATTTAAGGACATGGGGGACCAACCACGCAACCATAAATGTGACAGCTAGGCGACAAAGAATCCTGTAATTCACTTCAGCTCAACTGATATTTCGATATCTCGTCCGCAACGCAAGGCCTTGAATGGCGTAATTAACTTGCTTCATTCGCCTCTATTTAACTTCCCAATCACCAACATAAATCTAATTATTTAAATGGGTTATAATTGCTATTTAAACCGACGCATCTCCCAGCCCAGACCTCGACATCGATACTGAGTTGCTGAGAGATTCGCATGTCGAAATTCCTTGACCGATTGGAAAACGCCAAAATTATCTGGTGCAATCCAATCTAGAAACCGCGCTTTGGGGGGCTATTAATCTCATTTTGATAGGGCAGAGGTACGGATTTGCGAACCCCGCGTTTTCAGGCGCAATCGGATTCTGCCTTTGGGGGCAGTTGCACCCTCTTAACTTGCCGCTTCCTGCGCTTATTCCAGGGCAGGATTCAGGTGCTTCTTGGCCTTCTTCAATCCGGTACTTCGGATAAAATGCACAGAACTTGGGCATCGCTTCCAATGTTCAGGGCCTCGCAGACATCTGCATTCATCGCTGCTGCGACGCCCGCCCCGCCCGAAGCAGTTGTCGCCAACCCAGCCTCTGCCATGGCCGGTAAATACCGCACCACGTCGTCATCCGAGAGCGTCAGAAAACAGTCTGCATCCCGCGCCAGACCATTCAGCGCGATCAGCGATGGTTCTTTACAGTCCAGCCGCCCCATGATGCTGTCAGGCCCATCCGCAAAGACGCAGGTACCTGCTTCGATACTGGCTTGCAACGCAGGGGCCGCTTCGGGTTCCACGACAATGATTTTGGGTCCATCACCCCAGGCATGGCGCGCATAAGCTGCAACCGACCCTGCCAGCCCACCTACCCCGGCCTGCAAAATGATATGCGTGGGCGCATTTGGGCATTGGCGCACCGCTTCTGCAGCCATCTGCAGATATCCCTCCATCAGGGTGTGCGGCAGCTCGTAATACCCGTCCCACGAACTGTCAGATAGCAATGTCCAACCGTTATCCTGCGCCGCTTTGCCAGCAGCCTCCATACTGGCGGCATAATCCGTACCTTGACGAACGACCCTGGCTTTTTGCGCACGAAGGCGTTCCGCGAAACTTTCAGGTACGGTTTCGGCGATATAGACCACTGCATCAGCCCCAAATATCCGTGCACCTGCTGCTACACTCATCCCGTGGTTACCCGCGCTAGCGGTGACATAGGTTTTCCCGCGTAAAGTAGACTCATCCGGTGTCTGCGCCAGATCAGCAGCGTGACGGGCGATGACATAGGCAGCCCCCAAAGCCTTGAATGACCCGAGGTTCATGCGCCCACGCTCATCTTTGACCCATAGATCGGCGACATTGGCCAAATCCTTGGCTTCAACCAGATTGGTTTCCGCTGCTGCAGGGCAAACTGTTAACAAATCAGCTACGCGAGCCGCGTTTATCGAAGGAAATGGAGCATTAGGAATCAATTTTTCCTTGCCGCGGTGTGGGTTTGAACTGAGTTTCAACAGTATTTCCTTCCTGAGTTGTCCATTGACGTGATCGGATTCGTAAAGTTCTGTCAACACGTCTCTAATCACGACACGAGGATCCGATGAGCCAAGTGAATCCGGCATTCATGCGGGGGGAATTTGACCGTCGGCTGTCCAAAACACGAAAAGCCATGGCCAAGGCCGGGCTGGACGCGCTGTTCTTCGAAGATCCTTCGAACATGACGTGGCTAACCGGATACGAGGGGTGGTCGTTCTACGTCCATTAGGGCGTTTTGGTCTTTCATGACGCAGACCCGATCTAGTGGGGACGCAATCAGGATACTAATGGGGAACGACGTACAGTGTGGATGCCTGATTGTCAGATACGTCCACATTGAAAGCCGCGCGCGCTGCGGCTATCCAGTGGGTCTGAGCTATCTCCCGGACTGGGGTGAGCGCACGATATCTCTGCGTCCCGAGGATGAGACAATCCTGGAACCTGGCAAGACGTTTCACTTTATGCCTGGCCTCTGGTTGAATGACTGGGGGTTAGAGATCACCGAGTCGATCCTGATCACCGATACCGGTCCTGCCGAATGTTTCTGTAACCGCCCAAGAAAGCTGTTTGTAAAGCCATGACCCTGCAAAGAACCCAAGATATCCTCGCCGATCTGATCGCGTTTGAAACGGTATCTGCAGACAGCAATCTTCAGATCATCAGCTATCTAAGGGACAGGTTGCAGGCCTTGGGTGCACGCTGCATCGAAACCCGGGATGATACTGGCACCAAGGCCAATGTATTTGCTTCCATAGGCCCAGACATTCCCGGCGGCATCCTGTTATCCGGCCACACGGACGTGGTTCCCGTCGCGGATCAGAACTGGACATCAGACCCGTTTTTGATGACCGAGAAAGATGGCAGACTTTACGGACGTGGCACCTGTGACATGAAGGGCTTCATCGCCGCCGCACTTGCACTTGCCGAAACGCTCGATGCCAGAAAACTGACCCAACCGCTGCACTTTGCCTTCACCTATGATGAAGAAACCGGATGTTTGGGCGCGCAGAACATGGTGAACGATCTTTCCGAACGAGGAATAGTGCCGGATATCGCAATAATCGGAGAGCCCACCGAAATGTGCCTGATCGAAGGGCATAAGGGGTGCTATGAATACACGACACGATTTGTCGGGCTCGAAGGACACAGCTCGGCCCCGGATGATGGGGTTAATGCGGCGGAATACGCGGCACGCTATGTAGGAAAACTTCTGGAACTGCGCCAGATATTGAAATCCCGCGCGCCAACAAACAGCCCCTTCGAGCCACCCTGGACCACTATAAACGTGGGGTTCTTCAATAGCGGCGTCGCCCATAACGTCATTGCCAGCAAAGCCGATGTCGGCTGGGAAATGCGCCCGGTTCAGGCCAGCGATGCAGATTTCGTCAAGCAAACCCTGACTGACTATGTGACGCACAGCCTGCTGCCCGAAATGCAGGCCGTCCATAGTGAAGCCAGCATCACGCAGGATATCACGGCCGAGGTTGCAGGCCTTGAGCCCATGGAAGAAAACGCCGCCCGCAAACTGGTTGCCGAGCTGACCGGGGCGAACGGAACAGGTGTTGTGTCATTCGCCACTGAAGCTGGCCTGTTTCAGCAGCTTGGCACCCACGCGATTGTCTGCGGTCCCGGCTCGATCACACAGGCCCATAAAGCAGATGAGTACGTCGAGATCGAACAGCTCGACCTATGCTGTCGGATGCTGGACCGGCTTGGGCAACGCCTGACCTCTTAACCTGCCCCATGGGTGCGATCATAAGCAGATCGCTTGGGCTGAATATGCGCGTTTCGGATGTCTTCACCGGGGTCATAGACTTCCATAACCAATGGATAACAGGCGGCTGCGTCCGAGGAATGCTCGGACGAGCAATCGCCCCCGGGACAAGCTGAAAGGCCGACGATCAGGTCAATCTCGGCGTAGAATTCCAGATAATCACCCGGACGCACCGGGCTTGCCTTCATGAAGTATTGGCCTGTGTCCTGCGTAAATCCGGTGCACATGAAGACGTTCAACACGTCGTGGACGTGCATTTCGGCCTCATGCAGCGGCAGGCCACAATGGCTGGCCAATGCCCGTGTCAGGTTGGAATGGCAGCAATAATGGTAGTCATCGCCAGACAGCAATCGCCCGGTATAGGGGTCACAGCGGGTCCCGATCACGTCATGCACCGATCCGCCGAATGCATCGAACCCATACCAATCCAGAGTATCCGTAACGATGGTCGCCATGGGCCGCATATTCGGAAAACTTGACCACATCCGATCCCCGGTCGACAGATGCGTGCCATGCAGCGCGCGGGTTTTGCCGGAATAGAACCGTTCGGTCAGGTCGTGCTTGTACCACATGTTCAGATCACCGACCTGCGCGCCATCGACCGACACCACCCGAATAAAGGCCCCCGCGGGCACTTCAATACAGGCCGCATCACGCGGGGCTGCTATGACTTCGGCGGTTTTCACCGCGCGCTGCCTCAGGTCGGTCAACGCAGCCAGATCAGGTTGCGGTATCGTTTCGGGCGGATAGCAAATGACCGGAGCGATCGCCCTCCGGTCATTTGCGTCTGCCGGAGGTTCAAAATTCGGATGTTTCAACTTCATGACCGCGCTCCGATATCTGTCTGACAACAGACCTAGCGCATCACAAACGGGTTCGCCATCGGCTCTTGCGAGGTGCTGATCCAGGTGGTCTTGGTCCGGGTGTAATCCAGGATCGCCTCAACCCCGGCTTCACGGCCATACCCTGATTGATTGAATCCGCCAAACGGCGCGATAGGAGAGATCGCGCGATAGGTATTAACCCAACAAATCCCCGACTTGATCCGCTTGGACACCCGATGCGCCCGCGCCAGATTCTGCGTGAACACGCCAGACCCCAACCCAAAGACCGTGCTGTTGGCTAATGCGATGGCCTCTTCTTCGGTATCGAAGGGCAGCAGAGACATAACCGGGCCAAACATCTCAACTTTCAACGTCTCGGTCTCGGGCGATATGCACTCGACCAGTGTTGGGTTCATGTAATTGCCGGGCCGATCCGCAGGTTGCCCGCCGAAATGGACCACGGCCCCCTGCTCCGCTGACTTGGCCAGGGTCTCTTCGATCTTGTTCACTTGCGCCATGGTACATAGCGGTCCGACATGGGTACCGGCCTCCAGCGGGTCACCCAAAACGATTGCACCCGCCTTTTCTTTGATGCGGCCGATCAGATCTTGCAGAACGGATCGCTGCACCAGCCCGCGCGTGCCCGCAACGCAACTTTGCCCTGACGCGCCAAAGTTTCCGGCGATCAGGCCATTTGCGGCCCCATCCAGATCCGCGTCTTCAAAAACAAGTATCGGCGATTTGCCACCAAGCTCCAGCGAAGTGACGGCGAAGTTTTCGGCGGAATTCCTGACCACATGGCGCGCTGTCTCGGGGCCACCGGTAAAGGCGATGCGATCCAGATCGGGATGGCGGGTCAGTGGAATTGCACAGTTTTCCGCATCCCCGGTGATGACCGAGACAACGCCCGCGGGGAATCCTACCTGTTCAATCAAACGCGCGAACTCCAGCATCGGGGCCGGCGCGATTTCGGATGCCTTCAGCACGACGGTACACCCAGCCGCAAGCGCCGGGCCCAACTTAGTCGCTGTCAGGAACATTTGTGCATTCCAAGGCACAATAGCCGCGACAACACCAATGGGTTCGCGCGTGGTAAACACATGCATATCCGGCTTGTCGATGGGCAGAACCGTCCCTTCAACCTTATCCGCAAGCCCTGCGAAATAGCGGTAGTAATCCGCGACATACCCAGTTTGCGCCGAGGTTTCTGCCAGCAATTTACCGCTGTCTGTTGTCTCAAATTTTCCAAGCCGTGCAGCGTTTTCGGCAACTAGGTCGGCCAGGCGATAAAGAAGCTTGCCGCGCGCGGTGGCCGTCATGTCGCGCCATTGCGGATCATCAAGCGCACGTTTGGCGGCGGCGACTGCCCTGTCGACATCCTCAGGTGCCGCACAGGAAAACGTAGCCCACCCCTGCCCAGTTGCGGGATTTGCAGATGTCATGACCTGAGACGTCGCCCCCTCAGACCAGGCGCCATCAATGAAAAGCTGAAAATGCGGTAAATTTCCCATAGTGTTCCTCACTGAAAGGCTGGCATGACATCGTCGATGAACCGCGCCAAAGAGGCACGTTTTCGCTCGTTCGTCATCCCGCTGTCGACCCAGAACGAAAACTCATCATAGCCCAAATCTTCATAACGTTTGATCCGGTCGATAACCTGCTGCGCTGTACCAACCGTCAGGTCGCGCGCCAGCTTATCACTTGTGTACATCTGGTTTGCATCCATCTCGTCCTGGGTGATTCGTTGGATCAAACCCTGTGCGACCGGGCGTTTATTCATGAACCAGGCACCGAAATAGTTGTAATACCGGCGCAATTCCTGAACGCCTTGCGCAACATCGTCTGCGTCTTTGCCGACATATGTGTGATGCAACAGCATGATTTTGGGGCGCGGTCCGGTATGGCTGTCGCAGGCTGCATTGAAGCGGTCCATCAGCGTTTCAATCTCTTCCATGCCCTGCCACAGGGGAGTGACCTGGATGTTAAACCCGTTGTGGACACCGAATTCATGACTATTGGGGTCCCGCGCCGCGATCCAGATCGGCGGACCGTTCTTCTGAAACGGTTTCGGCGCAGATGTGGTCGCCGGAAAGGAATAAAACTCACCCTCATGCGCGCAATCGCCCTGCCAGATTTGCGGAAGCAAAGGGGTTGTTTCCCGCATCCGTTGGCCCGCTTCCCAGGCATCCATCCCCGGCATCAGGCGCTCATACTCATAAGAATATGCGCCGCGTGCGATCCCCAGTTCGATCCGGCCTTTGGTAATCTGATCTGCCGCGGCGGCCTCTCCGGCCAATTTGATCGGATGCCAGAACGGGGCGACTACCGTACCCGTCCCCAGCCGTACATTCCGGGTGTGATGAGCCAGATCGACTAGCGAGATAAAGGGGTTGGGCGCGATGGTGAACTCCATCCCGTGATGCTCGCCAGTCCAGACGGCGCGCATCCCGCCCTCGTCCGCCATTTTCACAAGGCTGACGAATTCGTCATACAGAACGTCATGCGGCTGATCTGGCGACAAACGTTCCATATGGGCAAACAGGGAAAATTCCATTGACCTGCTCCTTTATCGTAAGCTGTGAATGTCGCCCTGAGAGGCGTCACCTAGGTAGAGAGAGAAATCCCCCTCTTTGGCTTCCATCGCATAGCGGGTCATCATGTGGCGGACACCACCGGACACGTATTTTAGGTTCGGAAGGTCATCCGTTCTGATCCATTCGGCGCCCTCAAGCGGCGTTGGTCGGGTACAGCTGGCCAGAAAATAGGTGTAATGCTGCTTTGTTTCCGCATCGTCGAATGAGGAATAGACCTGTTCGACCTCGACCTTCAGTCCACGTTCGGACAGGCCCTGGGTCAACCGGTTTCGCTGCCCGCCGCGTTCAACCCCGGCGATTTGAATGGGACGATAGGCACCGTTGCTCTGCTCCAGCAAAACACTGTCATCTTTGCGGATGATCGCGCCGCAGATCGTCGGTACCATGGCGTCGATTTCACGTTCGAGCCCCAGGCTGAAATACGACCCTCCGACATATCCAAGACCCTGCCCGACCGAGTGCGAGAACTCTGCCACCTCACCGATCAATAAGGTATGATCACCGGCGGGAAGGACCTGATGGGTCTTGCAGCAAAACTGCGCCAGCGCCCCGTCGATTAGGGGTAGATCAAAAAGGCCATTGCTGTGCGCGACCTTTGCAAACCGGTCCCCTTTATACCCAGCGAAAGTGTTCGATATCTCTTGCTGTCCATCTGCAAGCACATTCACCGCAAACCGGGTGCAATTGGCGAAAATTTCGTGGCTGGACAGAAACTTCCCCGGACACACCAGCAGCAATGGCGGGTCAAGTGACACAGACGAAAACGAGTTTGCGGTGAACCCGACCGGCGCACCGTGCTCGTCCCGTGCCGTCACCACTGTCACCCCGGTCATAAAGCTGCCAAAGGCGTCACGCAAAGCTCGGGGGTCCATACTTGTCATGGCTGGCACCCCCCCACAAATTCCAACAGCTGTGCGTTTACTTCGGCGGGATGAGTCATCGGCAACATATGTGCGGCACCTGCGATGATTGACGCTTGTCCCGAGGGAACCAAACGCGCCATGTCCCGAGACATTTCAGGCGTCGAATTCGGCTCATCCGCGCCGGTCATGAACAAGGCGGGACAAGCGATACGGGCCAGTTCATCATCGGAAGGACCGTCCGTTTCGGCAAAAGCGGTATACGCGGATTTGTAGGCCGCCGGATCAACCTCAGTTAGCCAGCGCCTGCAGGCCTGTCGCTCGGCGGACGAGGCTTCGCCAAACCAACGTTGCAACGTGACCGTGGGATCATTTGGCCCCGATACCTCCAAGGCCGAGGCACGTGCGACGACGGCCTTGTGCGCGGCAACCGGACGCCGATGGATCGCATTCAATGCCGCAACGCCAAGAACGCTATCTGGCACATCCGCCGCCAGTCGGAGCGCTATCAGGGCGCCCATTGAATGGCCGATCAAGACAGCGGGCTCTGTCAGCACGGACGCCGTGCGGTGCACGTAGGCCTCCAAGCCAGTCGGATGATCAAAGCTCGACTGACCATGTCCTGGCATATCCGGGCACAAGACACGATACCCCGCGGCGACCAGGGCGTCGATCTGCGCGCCCCACGCCTCGGCCCGCAGGCCAACCCCGTGCAGCAGAATAACCAGCGGCCCTTGGCCCTGATCAATCACCGCCAGGGTGCTGAGTTCAGACCGAGGCCGGGTTGTCCACGTCATGGCCCAAATCCTTGAGGTCCTGATAACGGTCGCCGATCCGATGATGGGGACGGCCCGAGGTTGCGCCACCCAGCACGACCACAATTTCATCCGCGCGCGGTGCGTCGGGGATTGCAAACTGCAGCGTCAGATAATGCGATCTACGCCCGGCATCATTCTTGTCCATCATGGGCACCATGATCGGAGTGTTCGCCGGACCGCGGGTATTGGTGAAGGACAGATAGGACTTGGCCCCAACCGCTTGACGATAGTAATTCCCGAAATGCAGCGTGTGGATCAGGCCCGAGGCATGTTCGACCTCGCCATCCAGCCCAACAACCGCCGCTTTGCCATAGGCTTCGATCACCTCGCCGCCGC
Organism: Ruegeria sp. YTSA226; assembly: GCF_059609905.1. Classification (NCBI taxonomy): domain Bacteria; kingdom Pseudomonadati; phylum Pseudomonadota; class Alphaproteobacteria; order Rhodobacterales; family Roseobacteraceae; genus Ruegeria; species Ruegeria sp. YTSA226. Next base: position 269,233 of record NZ_JBXWMQ010000001.1, on the reverse strand, counting down.
CTGCAAGCGTGACCATCCGGTCAGTCAACATTTGCCCCAGTACAGGTCCATAGGCCAGAATTTCCGGCCTCAGATCCTCGACATACCGGCCAGCCCAGGGGTTCGACACAACCGCCGCTACGGCAAACATGCGCCACGGGCGTTCCGCTGCCCGAAATCCTTCAACCAGAACCTCTTCGTCGAAAGTCACTATTTTTCTGATATTTGGCTGCACTGCCGTCTCCCCAAATCTGCTTGAGGAAATATCACCGTTAGAAACATCTTTTGACAAACGAAAGAACTTGAGCCTTAGGTATTAATAGCACTAATAGGTCGGTTACCGATGGCAAAAACACTCCCTCCTCTAACGTGGTTTCGGTCGTTCGAAGCGGCCGCGCGGCGGCTCAGTTCGACCGCGGCGGCAGATGAGATCGGGTTGACGCAATCCGCAGTCAGCCAACAAATCAAAGCCTTGGAAACCCGTCTGGGCGTCGTTCTGTTCCACCGCCACGCGCGCGGTCTTTCTTTGACGGATGAAGGGCGGAAGCTGCTGCCACAAGTCGAGGCAGCCTTGGATATGTTGCACTCCGCAGCCTCACCCTATTTGGCCGAAGAAAAAGCTCGCCATATCACGGTGGCAGCCTCTATCAGCATCATCGAATGGGTCATCTCGCCGGCATTACCCGAATTTCAGGCCCAGCACCCGGAAACCTCACTCCGATTTGTCAGCACGATCTGGCCTGACGAATACGCAGCATCGCGCGCCGATATTGAGGTACGCTTTGGTTCAGAAAAACAAGTCGGGAAAAATGCGAAACCGTTGAATCCCAATCGCCTTGTCCCGGTGGTGTCGCCGAATCTAAGCGGCAATTGGCTTGAACTGCCCCTGATCGAATCCGTTGGCACATCGGACAGTTGGGCGTCATGGGGTGAAATCACCGGCCAGAAACTGCGCAAGCCATCATATTTTGTGGATTCCTATGGCCTCGCCCTGCAACTTGCCGTTTCAGGCAGCGGTGTTGCGCTGGTGAATTCTATCATCGCAGAGCAAGCCCTGAAATCGGGCAAAGTCCGCCTTGCCAGCAAAGATTCCGCACCCGCCTGTGAGGGCTATTTTTTATCCGTCCTTCGCAACTCAGCCGAGGTATCGGATTTCACCGATTGGTTTTCCGGCCTTATTTCTTGTGCCTGAGGGTCTGATTCAGACACACCTATGTCGCATATGGGGATATCGCCGCGCCAGAAAATAATGAAGTTTGGAAGAAAAGGTCCGATTCATGAGATATTCCGGCTTTCGAGTTATCAAAGAGGCGCTAACCGGCCACAAAGGGTGGAAGCCGGTCTGGCGTGAACCTGAACCTAAGGCCCATTACGACATCATCGTAATCGGCGGCGGCGGGCATGGTCTGGCAACCGCGCATTACCTTTCCAAAATCTACGGCCAACGAAATGTTGCCGTAATCGAGAAAGGCTGGATCGGTGGCGGAAATGTGGGCCGAAACACCACGATCATTCGCTCGAACTACCTGCTGGATGGGAATGAGCCGTTCTATGAGTTCTCGCTGAAGCTGTGGGAAGCGCTCGAGCAGGACCTAAACTATAACGCAATGGTCAGTCAGCGCGGTATCGTCAATCTGTTCCATACAGACGGTCAGCGTGACGCCTATACGCGACGTGGCAATGCGATGATCCTGAACGGGGCCGATGCCGAATTGCTGGACGCAGATCAGGTGCGGCGCGAACACCCTTATCTGAATTTCGACGACGCTCGCTTTCCGATCAAGGGCGGCCTTGTTCAACGGCGCGGCGGTACCGTGCGCCATGATGCAGTGGCCTGGGGCTATGCCCGGTCAGCCGACCTTCATGGCGTCGATATTATTCAGAACTGTGAAGTTACTGGGCTGCGGATAGAAGACGGTAAATGTCTTGGGGTCGAAACGACTAAGGGCTTTATCGGCGCCTCCAAAGTCGGATGCGCCGTTGCGGGCAGTTCGGGGCGCGTTATGGGGATGGCCGGACTGCGCCTGCCTATCGAAAGCCACGTTCTACAAGCCTTTGTATCTGAAGGGTTAAAACCCGTCCTACCCAGTGTCATCACCTATGGCGCGGGGCATTTTTATGTCAGTCAGTCCGACAAGGGCGGGCTGGTGTTCGGTGGCGATCTTGACGGCTATAACACCTATGCCCAACGCGGCAACTTGCCCGTGGTCGAGGATGTTTGCGAAGGTGGCATGGCATTGATGCCGATGATCGGACGCGCCCGGTTGCTGCGGATGTGGGGCGGCGTGATGGATATGTCGATGGATGGCTCACCGATCATTGACCAAACGCCCGTCGAGGGCCTCTATTTCAACGGGGGCTGGTGCTATGGCGGGTTCAAGGCAACTCCGGCTTCGGGCTATTGCTTTGCACATCTGCTTGCGAAGGACGAACCGCACCCTGTCGCAACGGCCTATCGGTTGGACCGGTTCCGCACCGGCCGGATGATCGACGAAAAAGGCGCGGGCAATCAGCCCAACCTGCATTAAAGGGGACACCAGACATGATAATCAACCACCCCCTTCTTGGGCCTCGCGATGCATCAGAATTCACCTATCTGGGCGACGCCGCGCTGATTGACCGCCCCGATTGGCAGGCGGAAAATGCCGCCGAAGCCTTTCACGACTATGCCTATCTGCGTGACAACCCGGCAGGCGAGCACCGTGAACTTTGGTACCACGAAACAGGTGACCGATCCTGGCTGGTCGTCACGCGCAACACGCTGACCCACGAGATTTCAAAGGTGGAACTGGCCCGCGATGTGGCCCGCGAACGGGGGCGCTCCAAATGACGCAGGTGAACCGGCTGAACGGCGGACAGATTGACCGCAACACCACGCTGAACTTCCGCTTTGACGGGCGCAGCTATACCGCGCATCCCGGCGACACCCTGGCCTCGGCCCTGTTGGCCAATGATGTGCGTCTGATCGGGCGGTCTTTCAAATACCACCGCCCGCGCGGGCTTCTGACCGCAGGATCCGAAGAGCCGAACGGCTTGGTCGAACTGCGCTCGGGCGCCCGCAAAGAGCCCAATACCCGCGCAACAACCATCGAGATGTTCGAGGGGCTTGAGGCGCGATCACAGAACCGCTGGCCCAGCCTGAAATTCGACGCGCTGGCCGTGAATGACATGTTTTCCAACTTCCTGTCTGCGGGTTTCTACTACAAGACTTTCATGTGGCCTGCAGCCTTCTGGGAAAAGCTGTACGAGCCTACAATCCGTCGCGCAGCCGGGCTTGGATCGCTTTCGATGCAAGAGGACCCGGACGAATACGACAAGGGCTTTCGCCATTGCGATCTGCTGATCATTGGTGCCGGACCAGCCGGTCTTATGGCGGCTTTGACCGCGGGTCGTGCGGGCTCGGATGTCATTCTGGCGGATGAGGATTTCGCCCTGGGCGGTCGCCTGAACAGCGAAACACTCACCATAGACGATGCTGCGGCGTCTGACTGGGCGGCGCAGGCTGTGGCCGAGCTGTCCACGCTTCCCAATGTGCGCCTGATGCCGCGCACCACGGTGATCGGCGCGTTTGACCACGGAATTTATGGCGCGGTCGAGCGTACGGGCGATCATCTGCCCAGCCTGCCCGCAGGCAAACCCCGGCAAATCCTCTGGCGTATCTATACCCAAAAGGCGCTGCTGTGCGCAGGCGCGACCGAGCGGCCAATCGCATTCGAGAACAATGATCGCCCCGGCATCATGACAGCCAGCGCCCTGCGGACCTATGCCAACCGGTTTGGAGCAGCGGCATCGCAGCGCGTCGCCGTCTTTACCAACAATGATGACGGTCACCGCACCGCAGCTGATCTGCACGCCAAAGGTGTTAAAATCACCGCAGTGATCGATGTACGCAAGGACGCACCTATCAGCCACGATTACGAAGTTCTGCAAGGCGCGCAGGTCACAAATACCAAAGGCCGCCTGGGGCTGAGCTTTGTCGAAGTCGCCCTGCCCGATGGCTCAACCCGGACATTGGAATGCGGTGCCTTGGGCGTCTCGGGCGGTTGGAACCCCAACGTCCACATGACCTGCCACCAGCGCGGCCGCCCCGCATGGGATGAGACGCTGGCCGCCTTTGTTCCCGGCGCGGACCTGCCGGTAGGCATGTCCGTTGCCGGCGCGGCAAACGGCGATATGTCTACCCACGGTGCGTTGCGCTCTGGCGCCGAGGCCGCAATCGCCGCTTTGGACCTGACCAACGCCAAACCCGATCTGCCCGAGGCCGAGGACGCACCCATCGCGCAGACCCCATTCTGGTACGTTCAGGGCTGCAAACGCGCATGGCTGGACCAGCAGAACGATGTGACGGTCAAGGATGTCCGTCTCAGCTATCAGGAGGGCTTCCGTTCGGTCGAGCATCTGAAACGCTATACCACGCTGGGCATGGCCACGGACCAGGGCAAGACCTCGAATATCGGCGGGCTGGCGATCATGGCCGAGCTGGCCGGTAAGTCGATCCCCGAGACCGGTACCACCATCTTCCGCCCGCCCTATACCCCTGTCCCGATTGCCACTTTCGCAGGCCGGATGAAGGGTAAAGAGTTTCACCCCACCCGCCTGACGCCCTCACACCACTGGGCCGAAGAACGCGGCGCGGTGTTTGTCGAGGTTGGCAACTGGCTTCGTGCGCAGTGGTTCCCCCTGCCCGGCGAGACCCATTGGCGCGAGAGCGTGGACCGTGAAGTGCGTCAGACGCGTGCCTCGGTCGGGGTGTGCGACTGCACGACATTGGGCAAAATCGACGTGCAGGGCACCGATGCGGCAGCGTTCCTGAACCGGGTCTATGCCAACGGTTTCGCCAAGCTTGCGGTCGGCAAAACCCGGTATGGCCTGATGCTGCGCGAAGATGGCATAGCCATGGATGACGGCACCGCCGCGCGACTGGCCGAGGATCATTTCGTCGTAACCACAACGACCGCAAATGCCGTATTGGTCTATCGCCACATGGAATTCGTGCGCCAGTGCCTGTGCCCGGACATGGATGTGCAGCTGATATCCACCACAGAAGGATGGGCGCAATATGCAGTTGCCGGGCCCAATTCCCGTAAGCTGCTGCGAAAAATCATCGACCCGGAATTCGACATCTCGAATGAGGCCTTTCCCTTTATGGCCTGTGGAACCATCACCGTGTGCGGCGGCCTTCGGGCGCGGCTGTTCCGGATTTCCTTTTCAGGCGAGCTGGCATTCGAAATCGCGGTTCCCTCTCGCTATGGCGACGCATTGATGCGCAGGCTGATGGCCGAGGGCGAAGAGTTCGACGTTGTCCCATATGGCACCGAAGCACTGGGCGTCATGCGGGTCGAAAAAGGCCATGCTGCAGGCAGCGAGTTGAACGGCACCACAACCGCCCTGAACCTGGGAATGGGCCGCATGGTGTCCAAAAAGAAGGACAGCATCGGATCAACCCTGTCGGAACGCGAGGCACTGAACCAACCGGATGCACTGATGCTGGTGGGGATCAAACCGTTGGAGCCTGAAAACAAGGTAACCGCCGGTGGCCACCTGATGAAGAACGATGGCCCGTTCGATGCGGCCCATGATCAGGGCTATGTCACCTCAGCCGTCTACTCGCCCATTCTGAACAGTAGCATCGGGCTGGGACTGTTGAAAAACGGCGGCGACAGGCTGGGCGAAAAAATGCGCCTTGTCTCTCCGCTGACGGACCTGACGGTCGAGGTGGAAATTGTCTCGGCCCATTTCGTTGACCCGGAAGGAGAACGTCTGCGTGGATAATCTGGTTGCGATAACCGCCCTCGGCGCGGCTGACCCTCGGGTAGACACGGTTGGGCCTGTCACCTGTTCCGAGATACCGGGCGTGGCGTTGGCATCAGTCGCGGCGCGGCTCGGTCAGGAAACAGCGGCCAAAGCCGCATTGAAGAAACTAATTGGCGCTGAGGCACCAAAGGTCCAGAGGTTTGAAGGAACCGCAATCACCGCCTTTTGGGCGGGGCCAGAGCAATGGATGGTTGAAGCACCGCATGACACGCACGAGGACCTTGCTACGCAAGTAAAATCTGCCATTGGGTCTGCGGCCTCTGTCACTGAACAGACCGATGCCTGGGTGCGTTTCGACTTGGCTGGTGCGAACATTCAAGCAGTGCTGGAGCTTTTGTGCCAGTTGGATCTGCGCATATTGACTAAAGGGACGGCGGCGCGCAGCTCGATCCACCATATTGGCTGTTTCGTGCTGTGTCGTAGTTCGGATCACTACAGCCTGTACGGTCCGCGCTCATCCGCCAAATCTCTGCACCATGCGATCCTGACGGCGATGCGATCGGCGCTTTAGTCAGCGCCTAGACCGAGGGCAAAGGGGCGTTATCCTCAACCCGGAAACGGTTGATGCGGCGCCTGTCCTCGCTGGGGCTCAGGCCAAAAGCCGACCGGTAATGCGTCACCAAGGGCGCGACAGATCCATAGCCGACAGCGGCCGCGATCTGGGAAATGGGGTCTTTGGTATAAACCACCATCTGCCGCGCCGCCTTCATCCGCATGGCACGGTAGTAATGGCTGGGGCTGTGTCCGGTTGCCTGTTTGAATGCCCGTTCGATCTGACGAGGTGTGACGCCCATTTGTTTCGCAACTTCGGCAATCGAGATCGCTTGACCAATATTGGCGGCAAACATTTCAACGCTGCGTGAAACAAGCGGTGGAAGGCGGTCTCCCGTTTTCGGCGCTGTCGCATTGGGCACCTGCTGACGCACTGCCGCACCGCGCATCATCGGATGTTGAAACCAGCACGCAACCTCATGCGCAATGTCACCGCCCAAGCGATCGTGAACCAAATGCAGTGCCAGGTCGAACCCTGCCGCTGCACCGGCGGCGGTATAGCGCGTCACGGTGCGCACGATCACTTCGCTCCGGGCGTCCATATCGGGAAACTCGGCCTCAAAAGCCGCCTCATAGCACCAGTGGACCGAGACCGGCTGACCTGCCATTGCACCGGATCGCACAAGAGGGAATACGCCACCGCTGATCCCACCCAGAACTGTTCCGTGCCTCCCGAGACCACGCAGCAAGGCATTGCCGCTAACAGCGTTGTCAAAGACCGAAGACGGGCTGCTGAGCAGGAATAAAATGTCGATATTCCTGCAGTCCGCCAACGCGCGATCTGCTTCGAACCCAACCCCTGCGCTTGACTGAACCTTTTGGCCACGTTCAGAAACCAGCGACCATCTAAACGCTTGATGACCTGCGATTTCATTGGCCGCCCGCAGGGGTTCAATCACCGATGTCAAACAAGCCATCGGAAATCCATCAAACAGCAGAAAGCCGATATCGATTCTGTCCTGATCCGTCATAGATCCGTCCTAACAAGTTCCTGGCGGCAACCCTACACCAAGTTTATGCCCAACGGATCAGTCCAATAATGGCAGAGGTCGCATAGAACGCCTGCAACAGCAAAAACGTCCAGCGCCGATCAATCAATGCCCATGCGGCAAACAGCGCCGATGACACCAACAGTAGGGAGAATCCAAGAATCTCAGCGCCAATATTCGAAGCAATCAGCAAGGCATAAGCCATAGCCAGAACCGATCCGGTGATCTCAAACAGTGTTGTCAGGCGGCGGTTAGCTGTTCTGTCTTCCGTCATCAGTTACACTTTCCTTTGCCGAAAGAAGAAGACAGCGTCAGCGGACCAGATTTGCATGCCGACTGATGTTCGAAGTCTGTGATATCCTCCGGGTACAGATTGTTCATTTCGAAGCTCCGCGAACATTGTGTTCGCGATACCTAATCTGACATTTGCCTTTGCCGCAAATGAATGATTATCATTCAATGATCAAAATCTGTCATGGGAAATCATGAACGAACGTTTGGAAATAGACGCCTTGCGCGCGCTGCTCGCAATCGCGACCTATGGTGGTGTAACCCGTGCGGCCCGACATCTGGCGCTTTCGCAATCGGCAGTCAGCCATAAGATCGGCCGTTTAGAGCGCGCACTGAATTGCAAACTGCTGACTCGTCGCAAAGGTGCCCCCCTGTTCACCGAAGACGGGCTGCGTCTTTGTGAATACGCCCGTCGAATTACCACTCTGCATGACGAAGCGGTGGCCTCACTTGGTAACAGGCCGCTCACCGGCCACTTGCGGCTTGGCATGACCGAGGATGCGACAACCAGGGGGATCGCCCAAATTCTTGGACGTTTCACGCGGCTGTACCCCGATGTTCGCGTACGAACCCGCACTGGTCAAAGCCTGAATGTTCAGGATTGGTTGAAGGCTGGTGAATTAGACTTGGCGGTGATTCAGATATTTCGCAACGACGTGCAGCCCGAAGATCTGATCCTGTTTCAGGATTCCCTTCATTGGGTCAAATCACCCGACTATCGTCTGAATCTGTCAGAACCGGTTCCGTTTCTGTCCTTTGACACACAGTGTTTCTACCGAAGGTGGGGAATGGAAGACAGTCAGCAGCAGGACCACCGTTTTGACAATATCCTGGAATGTCCAAGTGCAGCAGGAATCCAGTCGGCTGTTCGATCTGGGCTGGGCATAGCGCTATTGAACGGGATGCACATTACACCTGACATGGAAGTCATCAACGATGTCTTTCCTACCCCTCCAGAGCTTGCCTATGTCGCGCGGGTTCAGATGAACAACCGCAACGCCGTGACAAAAGCCCTGATTGCGGAGATAGCAAAAGAAGTCGAACGCACGTTTCCCCTGCGCGTAGCAGTTTAGTGGTCAGGTCTTCATTAAACCAAAGCCACTCGACATCCTCTGTCGCCGGCGGTCGATTGACTTGCGAAACGCTGTTTCGCTGACCAGTGACAGCGGAAAAAGAACCCTTTCGCCAACGCCGTCAATCACGGTCAGCTTGCCGCTTCTTTCCTGCGCACGAACGATGTTTTCGAACCCCATGTCACCCACAATGATCCGGCCGCTTTCGAGATCGTCAAACAGTTCCATCAATTCAGCATGAAGACGTTCACGTCCGGCGTGATCCTTGGCCAGCGCGACGCGTTCCGAATGCAGGGTTGGCGCAAGATCTCCGTCCGGGCCGGTCAGTTTTTCCACCACTATCGCCGGGCCCGCTGATGTTGGCGCATATCCCATGAATTGCGCCAACCTTTCGATCTCAGGGCATCCACGGTTGAGCGCCGCCAGATATTCGTTTGCTTCGCGGTTCCATTGGCGCAGATTGCCATAGCGCCATTCGGCATAACGCGGCAGAAAATGGCTACGCACAGGTTCGTCCACCCGCACTTTCAGCAGCGCCCCTTCGACCTCGGGGTGCTGATAAATCAGGTAGTTGCGACTTTTTCGCAGGGGTTTGTGGTCGCTCAGGTCAATCATGTCCGGGTGTTCCAACAGGGGTTGGGGTCTGTGTCCTTGAATGCCGGACAGCCCAAGTGGGCGCATTCATAGAATTTTCTCAAACCTGTTACAACTCACCTTTTGATCAGGGCCCCAGATTGGGACGCGGCAAAAGGATAAAGGCCTGGTCACCAGTTGATGCGACAACAGGCGTCGAGACCCAGTCGCCTGGATCGAACGGAGGTGTAATCCCATCGCATCTATCGGGCTGCTTCCAGCACATGATGATCTCGGCCCCGGTCAGATAGTTTAACCGCAACCGCAGCCCCCGTTCGAATTGAACTCTGGCGTCTGCCGCGCCATTCACGCCAAGAAAATGCCCATAGATATATACGGTTTCGACCTGTTCAGGCAGGCTTTGCGCCAATGCGCTCGTTGCTTTTTGCCAAGGCGGGATGAACATAAACGATGTTTTGCCAATGAGCATCAAATTGATCATCAACACGCACATCAACAAGATACGCGAAACACTTAACCATCTTTTTGAAGACTGCAGAAACTGAACCCCACACGTGGTGAGCACGACTCCAAACAAGATCCAAAGCCAGTTCAATGCCCGAACAGGGACCTGCACCCCCGACATAATCGCCTTGAGGATAAGCGGTGCCAGACCAGCAAGTGCAGCCATCAGGATCGCGACGGCAAACATCCGTCTTCGGGTAAACAGGAACCCCCAGGCACCTGCAAATAGGGCCAAGAGCATCAAGCCATAGCTGATTGTCCCTCCGCCCATTGTATAGATGATGGATCGAAGGAATACTTTGACCTTGGTAAGGTTCAGCAGCAGGTCATCGACCGAATTTACTTCGTTGGGCCCACGCCATTCAGCAACCGGAATACCAAATATCCCATGATAAAAGTAGTTCAGGGTGTAAACACTCAGCAACGCCAGAACCAGGCTGACAAAGAAAATGATCAGCGTAACAGCGACGCTGGTATAGGTTTTTGGCGCCTTGTTTGACAGCAGGATCAGTGTCAGCAACAGGAACGGATAGGTCGTGTAGGCCATGAAGGATAAGGGCACTGCCACAACCAAAAGGGCCAGCGACACACGATGCGGCAGAAACAGAACTGCCAGGCTGTACAAGGTGATAACCCAGATCCCCGGCAGCAACGTGTTGAACCAGTATGAAATCAGGAATGCTGGAACCGAAAACGCAATGAATAGCGCAAGATAACCTTTGTACCAGATCGGGTCCGAACGCTCCATGATCGCGACTGCTGCCGCAGCCGAGAACAAGCCCCAGGCTATGTTATAGAGATACATGCTTATTTGTGAGGGCCATAGAAATGGCCGGAACTGCCACCAGTAGTTCAACCAACGACCTTCATCCAAGGCCTTGTGGTAGGCAATCTCGGTCCAGCCCAGCAGCGCCGGGAAATCATCATGACGTACGAAAGGGTCGAAAAGCTGTGGCCAATTGATCAAGAACAACGCAGCGATGCAAAGCAGGAACAGAAAAAGAAACTCCTGCCGAGATGTTTTTTCCGTCATGATTTGTCGCCATATGACCTTGCAATAACAGAGGCCCGGACCTGAGCGATAGCGGTGACAGCCGACCGGGGCAAGGCACGCACAACCAGCTTGCGTAGGGTCCAGCCTAAACTGCCGACCTCTTTCAACGCGCCGGGCGCGACTTTGGTATCCAGCACGTCCTGAGACAGCCGCGCTGCCCCTGATTGGTTCGCATAGAGGACAGAATTATACCGATACCAGGGTTCGATCGATTGATCCCCGAACATTTCAGGCCGCAAACAATCATAGGCAGTGTATCCCCGTTCAGCGAACAAACCCTGCCAAAAGGACAGGCGCTGTTCATTTATATGAAACTCGCCGCCCTGCCCCGGAACGGCGGCTGAGAACAGGACCAGATCGCTATGTGTGGTCAGGCTCTGAACCAGGCTGGCCGACGCGTCGTGCGGCAAGTGTTCACCGACCTCAAGCGACTGAGCCAAATCAAACTGGCGTCCAAGCTCGACCGGTTTGGACAGATCTGCACTGATAAACGCCTCAGCCGGTATCGCAAGCTTGTCACGATCCACATAGTCGCCATCGACACCGGCAATATCCTTGCAACCCGCGGCCTGCCACTCCGACAGCCACACACCCCGCCCGCAGCCAAAGTCCACGACACTGTCCGCAGAGATTTTTCCTAGAAGGCAAGCAATTAGCCTGTTTGCGGACCGCCTGGCGCCCTGGTCAATATAGTCAAAGAACTCGTTTGAATAGATATGCGACATTGCCAATCTCTAGGTTGAATTCTGCGGTTTATAGACCCATAGCCGTAGGAACGCGAAGTTGATCACAGGCAGAACAACTACAACGACAGCGGCCGAGGCAGCTTCGCTCAGGCCAAAACGAGGACCGGCCAGTCCGGTAATCGCAGCTGAAACCAGCAGCCCAATTCCGACCATGCAAAGAAACCGCCCAAACTGTGCAGGAACCACCAGCGCCTGCCCGAAGGTCCAGACTGTTTGCCCAATATATTGGATCAGGATTGCGGACCCAAAAGCCAATGCATTGGCGATCCAAGGCGAATGAAACACGCGCAACAGGCCCAGATAGGCCAGCATGTAGTAACCAGCCACGCCTAAGCCCACGATGGCAAACCGGATTATGCGGCGCCGTTCGCTCATTTCTGCGCGGTCTTCTCTTCTACTATGGTGTCCGAAATCTCTGAGGTCTCTTGATCTACAAAATAGAGTGGTCGGTTTTTGGCCTCGATATACAGACGTCCGAGATATTCCCCCATGATTCCAAGCGTCAATAGCTGGATACCCGAGAAGAAACTGATCACCAGAACCGTCGACGCCCAACCCGCAACCGCGTTGTAAAGGATCAAGGACCAAAAGACGTAGACCGCCATCAGCGCGGCGATAATCAGTGTCAGAAAGGCCATTCGTGTGGCGATCTGCAGCGGTTTGATCGAAAAACTCGCCAGTGCATCAAGCGCAAAGCGGATCATCTTGGACATCGGGTATTTGGTCTCGCCCGCGATCCGTGGGTCGCGGATGTATTCGATCCCGATTTGACGAAAACCAACCCAAGCGAACATGCCCCGAACGAACCGCGCGCGTTCCGGCATACTCAGAACCGCATCCAGCGCCCGACGGCTAACAAGCCGGAAATCGCCCGTGTCATTTGGAATGGGTACGTCCGAAAGCCGGTTCAATATGCGGTAGAAACCATGAGCTGTTACTTTCTTAATCCAACTTTCGCCTTTTCGCTCACTCCGACGCCCATAAACCACATCATAACCCTGATCCATCATCGCCATCATGTCCGACAAAAGCTCCGGCGGGTCTTGCAGATCGGCATCCAACATGAAAATCCGCTGCCCTTGGGCTGCATTCAGCCCCGCTGTCAGAGCAATCTGGTGACCGCGGTTACCCGATAGCTTCAAACCGCGAATACGCGGATGAAACTCGCTTTGGGCACAGATTGCGCGCCATGTTTCGTCATTAGACCCATCATCCACCAGAATAATCTCGGATTCGGCGTTCCACTGTTCAGTCGCAGCGATCAGGCGCTCCACCAGTAAGGGGATCGACTCCTCTTCGTTCATGCATGGAATGACGACAGACAGTAACATCTAACCTCCGGGCGCGATTTTACGGCGCACCTATCGCAAAACGGACCAGCCAAGGAATAGCGTTCACTTGGCGTTGTAGATGTATTGATATCCCAACAGACGCATCAGCGAACAAGCCGAGCGCCGAGTTTTCACCTGTAGTTACCCAACCGACACAGGAATAGGCCCTACCCAACAGTTTGACTGCCTCGCATCCTGAAATTCCCTTGCCTACAAGAAACAGTAATTCTGGGCCATCTAAATTGGATGAATTCGCTCAACATGGGTTATGTGAATCGCTTACCGAGCCTTTTTTGCTGGGGGGCTCCAAAACAATGTCTGAGATGTGAAACACCTAAGCGTCCAAGACAAGAGCTGGTGTTGTGGCGGAGAGACAGGGATTCGAACCCTGGAGACGGTCTCCCGCCTACACACTTTCCAGGCGTGCGCCTTCGACCACTCGGCCACCTCTCCGTGCGGGCGTTATTTGGACTATCGCCTGGGGATTTGCAAGGCCCGATTAGTGTAAAATTCTCTGGCTCGTTTCAGGCCCGAACTTGCCTCAGGGTTCGTCACCATCACCGTCGGAAAGATCAGCCTCGGTCAATTCGGCGGGCGAAGAGGCCGGGGGCGCTTTTGCCTCTGAAACAGGCTCAGATGGGGGCATTTGCGCGTTATCTGACGATTGAAGAGCCTCGGGGTTTCGCAGCCAGACATCACGCTGAGCAAACGGTATCTCGATCCCCTCTTCGACAAAGCGGCGATTGATCTCATGGTTCATGTCGGACTTCACCGAAAGAACCCAATTCACATCCCGCAAAATGGCGCGGATTTCAAAGTCCAGAGAATCCGCACCGAACCCCTGAAACACAACGTTGGGTGCCGGATTCGCCAATACCATCGGATGTGCGTTGGCGATTTCGCCCAGGATTGTCTCGACTACGCGGGTATCGGTACCATAGGCCACCCCGACCGGGACAATGACGCGTCCGATCGTATTTCCACGGGTATAGTTGGTGACAACACCGCTGATCAGGTCCGAGTTTGGGACAATGACATCTGTTCGATCGAAGGTCTCAATCCGGGTCGAGCGTACCGAGATGTCGCGCACATATCCCATCATCCCGTTTACGTCGATCCAATCGCCTTTTGAGATCGGACGTTCGACCAAAAGAATAATGCCGGACACAAAGTTCGAGACAATGGTTTGCAGACCAAATCCGATCCCGACAGAGAGCGCCCCGGCCACGATGGCCAGGGACGACAGATCGAAACCCGCAACCATGATGGCGACCAAGGCTGCCAGGAAGATACCGACATACCCCGTCCCTGAAACAATCGCGTTTTGACCACCGGGATCAATGCTCGTCTTTGGCAGCAAAGAGGTCCGCAACCCACCCTGCAGGGCGCGTGTCAGTCCGTATCCGATCAGGAAAACCACCAGAAAAGTAAAGAAATTACTGGGCGAGACGGTCACGCCCCCAATGTCGAACCCCAAAAGGAGCCGCGACCATGCCTCTAACAAATCGATCTCGCGTGCGCCCCAGATCAGCGCCAGAACCGGCAGGGCCAAAATGGCCATGGCAAAGCCAATCAGAACCGAAAACAATGTGTCCCGGGCTGCCTCGCCCTTGCGGGTTATCAATCCGTAAACCGAAGTCAGGAATCGTTGAAGGATGATCAGTGCGGCAATCAGGATCAACGATTTTACCGCTGGAAAAACAATGGCCTCAGCCGCGTTGTTATAACCGATGGCGGCCAGAACCGGGCTGACAACTCCTAACAGGAACAATGCCCGGCGCAAGAATTCGACCAGCTGGATAACCCCGGTTCCACGGGCATTGCCATCAGGTTCTGCCTGCACCTCGGCAAGCCGTATCTGCCGCGCACGCAACAGAACCAGAGCAGTTGCAAGAATAACTGGGAAGCCCACAACTGCGCGCGTCGCATCCGAAGTATTCTCGATCTGTTCGAAAAGGTTCCCAAGATCGTGCAAAATGAGAAAAACGGCAAGCAGATCCAGGTAGATTCGAAGCTCGGTGATCCGCTTTGGCGAGAGCTTTCTGAAACCCTGCGCCTGCTGCATTACATAGACCTGACGACCAATCCAGTCGTAGTACAGAACAATGGCCGCCCAGAACGGTACGTTTTCTATCAGAAGGGTTCCCCGCAATCCCAATATCCCCGTCAAGACGACGGCTTTTACCAGCAACAAAACACCCAGCCATGGCAGAATTATCCGAAACAGCGATGTCAGGAATGTCCATACGCCAGTTCCCTGCCCCCCTATGGTACGCAGATAGTTCCCGGCAGCCTCGGACCAACGTTTTCCATAGCCCAGCAAAACAATGGCCACAAAGACCAGCAAAAGAATTCCAAGCCCCTGTTTGCGAAGCTGCTCATGCACCACGTCTGTTTGGTAGTTCTGCACAGCCTCGTTGAAAAGGCTTCGGCCCGCTTCAGTCAGGTCAACCCAGGCTGGCCGCCAATAGCTGGGGTTCAGTGGCGATGGGCCGCGCTCCAACAGCTCTTTTTTCTGCCTATTTCGCAGGATCTGGTCAATTTCTGCGATCAGTCCGTTGGCGCGACTGAAGGCCTCGTCGGAAATGATATGCGGCACCCGCAGCGCGTTCAGTTGGTTTTCAAGATGTGAACGCAGCGTAGCAATGTCTTCCGGTTCGGTTGCATCACCTTCCGGTCCGGGACCCAAAGCCTTGATCTGGCTTTCCAGGGTCTGGATACGTTCGGTATTTGCACCACGCGCGCTGTTGAAAACATCTCGATAGGTATGAATTTCCGATCGCAGATTTTCCAGCGAAGCGTTCGAGGCCCGATTGGCCTCGATCACATCTTCGGCCCGATCCGCCGTTTTTACCCAACCCTGATAGTAGTCACTTTGCCGATCCGAAAGCTGGGCCGTTGCAGGACCAGACAGAACTGCAAACAAAAGTGAAACAATGGCCAGAAACAGGCGGACCTGCCGCAACATCATACGTCCTCGAAAACGCCCGGAATGCTACGCGGCGCCTCGGTCATCCAATCAGGAACAGGCAATTCTTTTTCGCGCAGGAATTCCGGGTTGAACAGCTTGGATTGATAGCGCGTGCCATAATCACACAGGATGGTAACAATGGTATGGCCCGGACCCAGATCCTTGGCCAGGCGCACGGCGCCAGCCATGTTGATGGCGGTCGATCCGCCCATGACCAGACCTTCGTCGCGCAGAAGGTCAAAGATATAGGGCAACGCTTCGTTATCCGTCATCTGATAGGCGAAATCCGGTTTGAACCCCTCAAGGTTCTTGGTGATCCGCACCTGCCCAATACCTTCCGCGATCGAGCTTCCCTCCATCGCGATCTCACCGGTTTTGTAATAGGAATACAACCCGGCCCCCATCGGATCGACTAATGCGATCTTGACGCCTTTGGGCTGCAGGGCCTCGGCCACACCGGCCAACGTACCACCTGAACCAACCGCACTGACAAAGCCGTCGACCTTACCGCCGGTTTGCTCCCAGATCTCGGGGCCGGTGGTCTCGACATGGCTCTGACGGTTGGCGACGTTGTCGAACTGATTGGCCCAGATTGCGCCATTGGGTTCCGTCTGCGCCAGTTCTTCAGCTAGACGGCGAGAGTAATGTACAAAGTTGTTCGGGTTGCGATACGGCGCTGCCGGGACCTGAACCAACTGTGCACCCGCAAGACGCAGCATGTCTTTCTTTTCTTCGGACTGGGTCTCCGGGATCACGATCACGGTCTTGAAGCCCATCGACGCCCCGACAAGCGCCAGACCGATACCGGTGTTTCCGGCGGTGCCTTCAACGATGGTGCCCCCAGGTTTCAGGTCGCCCCGTGCTATGGCATCGCGAATGATATAAAGGGCGGCACGGTCCTTGACCGATTGACCAGGATTCATGAACTCGGCCTTGCCAAGAATTTCACACCCGGTTTCCTCACTGATACGGCGCAGCCGGATCAACGGAGTTTTCCCTACTGCGTCGGCAAGGTCTTTCGCAATGCGCATGGCGCCCTCATTTCTTTACGTATCAACGAAGATTTACAGATGCTACGCAACAACCACAAGCCGCGATCACGCCCCACGCAACCTGTCTCTGTTCCGAGCCAGCCAATGCGCCAGTGACAATAGCGGCAAATCCTTGAACCCATGCCCGTCGACTTGATCCATGAACTGAGCATAGGGAATGATTTTGGTGCGGATATCCTCACCTTCCGAGGCCAACCCGCCATTGTCTATCGTTTTCTCAAGATCGGCCAACCCCACGTAAAGATAGACGTATTCGGTGGACGATCCGCTGGACGAATAGGCCTCTCCGGCAAATTCAAGCGACTTGAGGCTGATCTGGGCCTCTTCCATCGCCTCACGCCGCGCAGCCTGTTGCGGCGTTTCACCGGGGTCAATCATGCCTGCAACGGGTTCCCACATCCACGGCTCGGGGTCTTCGATCAGGAAAACCGGCGTCCTAAATTGTTCAACCAAAAGCACCGCATCACGCCCCGGATCATATGGCAGAACCACCACAGCACTGCCCTGCATCAAGCCGTTGCGGTTCAGCACCGACCCCATTGTGCCGTTATTCCGGCGGTGTTGAAGCTGAACCTCCTGCATGCCGAAATAGTCAATATAGGCATGGGTATGCTCGTGTACGATCACATCCTTCTTCGGATCACGCGCGTCACCGGTTCCGCGTTTGCGTGCAGCCAGCTTGGCCCAAGCGCGGGTTCGGATCGACGGAAAACTGCGCGCGATCTTGAGGGCATCGGCCTTGCCGTAATAGCCCATGACCTCTTGCGCGGCGGTTAGGGTCAGATCCGCCCACGCGTCTGCCCAGTCCTGCAAGGACCATAGCTCACCGGGCAACCACAGGTCAGGCTCGGGAAAGAACACGCTGACTTCGACAACAGAGCCATCGGGCAATTCAACGGGCTGCCGCTGCAGATCATAATCAAACCCCCCTTCATAGAAAATCAGTCGCCTGAAATCCTCGGGTTCGAGGCCCTGAACCAGAAGGCCATCCGCAACGGCCCCACGTTCTGGCTTGATCATCGGAAATGCCTCGTCGCGCACGCCGTAAACCGCGTGATCCTTCAGCTTGGCCTCTGACAAAGTCAGGCATGACAGCGGACGGCCAAGCACCAGTTGCAGCAGTGGCAGATGCCGAAGCGTGCCATAGAAAAACAGATCGTTCACAAGGGTATCTCGCGTTGGTGTTTGGGTACTAGCGCCAGCGGCGGCTTGCTTCTTCCGTCGCCAAACCGGCGATAAGAGCGCCAATAGCCAAAGTCCACAGAATTTCCGGAGCTAACAACTGTTCGCCATAGCCAACGCCAATCTTGAATATCGCCATAAGGGCCTCGAACGGGCCGTCATAGCGGTGGCGCATGGCCAAGCGGAACATCTCATAGGTGCCCTGAACGAAAAGACCCCAAAACACCAGCGAGGCAATGCCTGTCAGTCCGTTATTGACGGCAGCGGTCCACCCCTTGCCGGTCCGTTTACCCATGATTTTCCAACCACACGCAACCCCAAGGGCCATGTTGACGACAGTGAAGTAGCCATAGCTTTTGCCTTCTTCACCATTTGCTATGATCATGCTGGAAACCAGAAATGCCACCACCGCCAGACAAAGGGCTGCGACAAGACGTGAGGCGCTGGGCATTCTAAAGGTCCGTTTACTAAGTAGGTTTCGCTATGGTGATCTGTGTCACATCACAGTTGCCGGTGTCAAAGGCCGCGCCGCAAGCGGTCAAATAATAATTCCACATGCGGCGAAAACGCTCATCAAACCCCATTCCCGAAATCTCGTCCCATTTGTCATTGAACGTCTCGTACCAGCGGCGCAGTGTCAGATCATAGCTTTTGCCGAATTCTTTTGACTTCACCACGGTCAGACCCGCATTCGCCACCTGCTCCTGCAGAATTGTCGGAGCCGGAAGCATCCCACCCGGAAAGATATATTTCTGAATGAAATCAACACCATTCTTATACACATCCCAGCGATGATCGCCAACGGTAATGATTTGCAAGGTTGCCTGTGCGCCAGGTTTTAAGCGATCACGGATAGTGTCGAAATAAACCGGCCAATATTTCTGACCAACCGCCTCGAACATCTCAATAGAGGCGATCCCGTCATATTGGCCCCGTTCGTCACGATAATCCTGCAGCTTCAGATCAACTAAATCCGTAAGTCCTTCTTTTTCAATGCGTTGACGGGCAAAGCTCAACTGTTCCTTGCTGATCGTCAAGCCTGTGACCCGCAGGCCACGCTCTTTTGCTGCATATTCGGCGAAACCACCCCATCCGCAGCCAATTTCCAGAATATGGTCACCGGGCTTGGCACCCATTTCATCAACCAGACTGGCGTATTTAGCGGTTTGTGCCTTTTCCAAGCTTTCCTGCCCGGTTTCGAACAATGCACTGGAATAGGTCATGGTATCATCCAGCCATAACCCATAGAATTCATTACCTAAATCGTAATGATAAGAGATATTCTTTTTAGCCTGTCGACGGTTGTTTCGATGCAACCAAAAGCGCAGGCGTTCATAGGCCTGTACCAGAAATTTCCCGGTGAAATCGTCGTACACGGTCTCGGTACCCAGATGCACTAGATCCATGAAGGCACGCAGATCAGGTGTGCTCCAATCGCCTTCCAGATATCCGTCTGAAAACCCCAGCTCACCCTCCCGGATAAGTCGTGCAAATACGTCCGGATTGTGAATATCGACCCGTGCGACAGGCCCAGGGCGTTTGCCTTCGGTGCGAAATACACGACCGTCTGGCAAGGCAATATCAAGCTGCCCCTGCTCCATCTGGTTCAGCATATTCAGAACATGTGCAAAATATCTTGGCAGGTCTGTCTGCCCTTCGATTGTAGTTAGAACCATCCGCTCTCCCCTGTGCGGTTGTTATAGAAGGCTAAAACGAGTTTGTGTTTCTGGCAAGTTTTCAGTTCTTTACCGGCTTTTTCGGCCCTCATAGGCCGACAAGGCACGCGCGCGTCCTTCAGCCAAACCCACAACAGGGTTTGGGTATGGCGCAGACGGATCAAGACCCCACTTGCAGGGAATGGCTTCAAAATAATCAAGTGCGCTCGAGGGCGGGTTTGACTGTCCTTCGGCCACCCATTTCCGTACATAGTCGCAATAGGGATCATATTTTTTTTGCTGCGCCTCGGGGTTAAAAATACGGAAAAACGGGGACGCATCTGGGCCGGACCCAGCAACCCATTGCCAACCCATCGCATTTGAGGCCGGATCCCAATCGGTCAGGCAATCGGAAAACCAGCCCATACCGATTTTCCAGTGCGCCATCAGATGTTTGGTCAAATAACTGGCGACAATCATCCGGGCGCGATTGTGCATGCGACCTGTGACGTACATCTGTCGCAACCCAGCATCGACCACGGGAATGCCTGTCCTTGCCTGCTTCCAAGCAATGATCTCGGGGCTAGAGGCGTTTTGGCCCCAAGGGAACTGATCCCATTCCGGTTTCCAGTTGTTGCTTAACAAATGAGGCGTATGGAACATCAAATGATAGGCAAATTCACGCCAAACCAACTGCCGCAAATAGGCTTCGGTACCGGACATGCCGAACATCTCTGCGCCCTGAAGGGCGTGCCAGACGCTACGTGGTCCAATCTCACCCAGCGATAGATATTCGGAAATGCCCGACGTTCCATCCTCGGCCAGCTGATCCCGGGCTTCGGGATACCCCGAAAGCCGTTCCAAGAACCGATGGAGCGTTTTGAACGCTGCGTCTTCCCCTGGCTGAACATATCGGGCGCAAACTGATGCCCCGCGGTTCATTCCCGCGGCCAATCCCCACGACTCCAGAGTATCTGTATGCGGCCATTCCTTCGGCGGGGTCAGCGCGGCGGGTCGCGCATGTGGGAATGGAACCTCGCGTTTCTGTACCGATCGCCACATTGGTGTAAACACGCGAAAAGGCGTTCCGGTCTTGGTCTGGACGGTCCAGGGCTCAAAAAGCAGGTGCCCGAAAAACGATTTGGGCTGTACGCCCAATTTGGTCAGAGCCGCCTTGATCCTTGTATCTCGGGCAATCGTGTCCGGATCGTAAGCCCGAGACCAATAGACCTCGGTGGATCCGGTTTCCTTGATCAGGTTTTGCAGAACCTCCAATGCATCCCCGCGCCGCAAGATCAGACGGCTTCCCAACTGCGCCAACGCGCGGTCAAACACCTCCAGGCCCTTGCCGAGGCGCCATTTAGGAGCCGCACCCAAGGCCTGCCCTAGATCGTCGAAAATATAGACCGGAATGATTGGCCGCCCGGTTGCCGAAGCAGCGCTGAGTGCAGGATGGTCCGACAGTCGCAAATCCTGTCGGAACCACATAATTATCGGCGGGCTCTTGGGTCCCATGACTGCTCCGTATTGTTTACCTTTCTACGCAGCAGTGTCGGAACTGGATCACAAAACAGCATCCAACGCATTCAAAAGCTGATCAATTTCCTGTTTCGATGTGTAATGCGTAAAGCTGACTCGCAAAACACCTTGACCCAGATCCACACCCATGGCCTGCAAAGGACGCACGGCATAGAAATCTCCGCCACCGGCCATAACCCCATGCGAGGCAAGACTGGCAGCAACAGATTCAGCATTTCGGTTCAGCGCCAACGCCACCGTTGGCGCACGCCGCGAGGCATCAGAGGTTCCGATCAGACGGGCTGCATTACGATCTTTAAGCGCATCCAGAACCGGTTGTAGCAGGGCGATCTCGTGCCCGCGCATCAGGTCGTGGACAAACGCCCCCCGCGCTGCAGCACCAGTTCCGGGTCCGTCATGATGTTCGCATAATAGATCGACGTAATCCGCCATGCCCGCGCTGGCGGCGATCTGTGCGTGATCCGGCCCTGCAGGGGTAAATCGTTGATAAAGAACATCGCCGTTGAAATAGTGCCCCTGATTGGGCAACAGCTTCCCCAATGCCCGGCGGATCACCATGCATCCCTGATGAGGACCATAGGTTTTATACGCCGAAAACAGATAGATATCCGGTCCCAGATCACCGACATTCGGAAATCCATGCGGCGCGTAAGAGACACCGTCGACGCAGACAAACGCGCCAGCCGCATGTGCAATCGCAGTTATCTCGGTAACCGGATTGATTTCCCCGACCACGTTCGAACAATGCGGAAAACAGACCAGACGCACCTTTTCGTCCAGAATGTCCTCAAGATCCTGCGGGTTCAGAGACCCGGATTCGGGGTCTATCTGCCATTCGCGAACCTCTATGCCCTCATCAGCAAGACGGCGCCAAGGCCCCGAATTGGCTTCATGATCTTGATTTGTCACGACAATCGCATCACCCGGCTGCATCCACTGTCGGAATGCCTGCGCCAGAACATAGGTGTTCTGCGTGGTCGACGGGCCAAAGCTCAGTTCATCTGTATCCACACCCATGATCGCAGCCATTCGGGCACGGGCCTCGTCCATTTCCTCTCCGGCCAGACGGCTGGCATCATAGGGGGCATAGGGCTGTACCTTGCGCTGGGTGTAATAGCGCGTCAAACGATCAAGCACCGGCTTGCAAGTATATGATCCACCAGCATTTTCGAAAAATGCCTGCCCCTGCAGGCTGGGTTCGGAAAAAGCTGGGAACTGCGACCGAACGAAATTGATATCCAGAGTGCTCATGGCACGTGCCTCCTTGATCATGCTTGCCTATCCAAGAGGTGCCCGAGCATGATTTCGGAACCCTCAGAAATCATGGCAGGTCTTCCAGCCCAGCCGACACGTTCAGGTGCCCGCAGAACCTGCGCCTTTGCCGCGCAAGTACGCCGACAAATTGCCCACAGCTTTTGCCATCGTCAAGAACACTGTGCCCCGAACCAAAGAAAAAGCCGGGCAATCATGCCCGGCCTTGAAAATGAGCACCGTTCGGGTGTCAGCCCTGAACTTTTGTGTAGGTTCCCTCACCGGCCAGGATACCGCGGAAACCGCCCGGCTCATCCAATCCGAATACGATCAGAGGCAGGTTATTGTCGCGCGCTAGCGCAATGGCCGATGCATCCATGACTTTCAGCCGCTTTGCCAACACGTCATCGTAGCTGACCGAGTCATAACGCACCGCATCCGCATGTTCTTTGGGGTCTTTGTCATAGACACCGTCCACGCCGTTCTTACCCATAAAGATCGCTTCGCAAGCCATCTCATTGGCGCGCAGTGTCGCTGCGGTATCTGTGGTGAAATACGGATTCCCTGTTCCAGCGGCAAAGATGCAGACCCGTTTCTTTTCCAGATGCCGCACAGCGCGGCGGCGGATGTAAGGCTCGCAAACCTCATCCATACGAATGGCCGAGATCACACGAGTAAATACGCCAACCTCCTCAAGCGCCGATTGCATGCCAAGCGCATTCATGACCGTAGCCAGCATACCCATGTAATCCGCCGTCGTCCGTTCCATCCCCTGGGCTGAACCGCTGAGGCCGCGGAAGATGTTGCCACCGCCGATGACCATGCAGATCTCGACCCCAAGGTCATGCACCGACTTTACCTCTTGCGCGATGCGCTGAACGGTGGGGGGATGCAGGCCAAAACCCTGATCTCCCATCAGCGCCTCGCCCGAAATCTTCAGCATCACTCGGCTGTATTTCGCCTTGGTCGTATCGACAGTGTCGGTTGTGGGGGAAAGGGTCATATTGCGCTCCGGGCTGGCACGGGTTTAATTCCGGCGCAAAATGAAGCAAAAGCTCCGCGGGTTCAATGCGGATCATAAGGAATGAGGCAACCTGAATGGCCAATGCCAAGATGACGCAGATTTGGGACCGCCTTCCCCCTATTCCTGACGACAAACCCGTCTTGATCGCCGGGCCCACCGCATCGGGGAAATCAGCATTGGCGCTGAAGATCGCCGAAACGTTCGGCGGCGCGATCGTCAATGCAGATGCAAGCCAGGTTTATGATTGCTGGCGCGTGATCTCGGCGCGTCCCTCCGCCGAGGAAGAAGCCCGCGCGCCGCATCTGCTTTATGGTCATGTGCCTTATGATCAGGACTATTCGACTGGCCACTGGTTGCGCGAGGTCAAGCCATTGCTGTCCGGCGGTAAGCGCCCCATCATTGTGGGCGGTACAGGTTTGTATTTTTCTGCCCTGACCGAAGGTATGGCCGATATCCCGGCGACTCCGACCAAAG
The DNA here is from genome assembly GCF_059609905.1 of Ruegeria sp. YTSA226. Classification (NCBI taxonomy): domain Bacteria; kingdom Pseudomonadati; phylum Pseudomonadota; class Alphaproteobacteria; order Rhodobacterales; family Roseobacteraceae; genus Ruegeria; species Ruegeria sp. YTSA226. The sequence goes on along the minus strand of NZ_JBXWMQ010000001.1, from coordinate 245,158 downwards.
TTCGGGCTGCCGCGGATCAACTGGACCTAGCTACACTGATTGATGGGGTCGATGCTAAAACCCTGGCCGGGATTGACACCCGGAATCGCGCCCGCGTTCAACGTGCGTGGGAAGTTCAGCAAGCCACCGGGCGCAGCTTGCGGGACTGGCAAGCCGACACCCCTCCTCCGGTCCTGAACCCGCAAGACGCCGTGCCCATTGTGTTTGATGTCGACAAAGAATGGCTATTGGATCGGATCAGGCGCCGGTTTGACCTGATGCTGGAAAGTGGTGCTTTGGAAGAAGTTGAGGCGATGCGAAACCGGTATGACGCCTCGCTGCCGTCTTTCAAGGCCATCGGCGTTCCCGAGTTGGTAGCCTATCTTGAAGGCCGTATCACACTGGATGACGCGCGCGAGCGTGCCACAATCTCGACCCGTCAATTTGCCAAACGTCAGCGCACGTGGTTTCGCGCACGCATGAGAAACTGGATTCGCGCTGATTTATCAAAGTGATACTTAAGGTCGTTACAAACACATTTTCAAGACAACAGCCGCAGGTTCGAAGTGATCGAATCTGATTGGCGGTCACTTATTTGAATTACCCGGAGCACAGATTAAGCATCCGCGATGACGGAAACTTCGGCCTCAAAATGTCGCTTTTGTGCAGTTGATGACGATTTCCGACATTGACCTCATGGGAAATCTGGTGCCGAATGACGCCATGGGGATGCTGCATATCCAAAAAAAAACACACGAACCTGCTGCCTGACACCAACCGGTCTGAGCGGTTCAGAGCTACTTCATCAAAATCGATGTCACAGGGAGAGACATTAATGAAACACCAAACCATTACCGGAGCGCCGATCCATCGTGCCGCGGAAATGCACGCGCAAGAGTACCGCGACGGGCAACTAAGCCGCCGCGAGTTTTTGGCGCGCGTGACGGCATTGGGGGTTACCGTCCCCGCCGCCTATGGAATGATCGGCCTGGCGTCTCCGGCACAAGCACAAGAGCCACCGCGCGGTGGAACTATCCGCTATCAGATGGAAGTGCGCGCCCTGAAAGATCCACGTACTTATGACTGGACGCAAATTGCGACCTTCACGGCTGGATGGCTGGAATATCTGGTCGAATACAACAATGACGGTTCGTTCAAGCCGATGTTGCTGGAAAGCTGGGAATCCAACGATGACGCGACTGAGCACACGCTGAACGTTCGCAAAGGCGTCAAGTGGAACAACGGTGATGACTTCACCGCAGCGGATGTCGCCCGCAACATCGAAATGTGGTGTGACGCGGCAGTCGAGGGGAACTCGATGGCATCGCGCATGTCATCCCTGGTTGACGAGGCAACCCAGAAAGCGGGTGAAGGTGCAATCACTGTGGTCGATGATCACACGGTCAAGCTGACTTGCAACACGCCCGATATCACGATCATTCCTGGTATGGCCGACTACCCCGCAGCCATCGTGCACAGCAGCCACGATCCCAACAATATGCTGGCCAACCCGATTGGCACTGGCTTCATGATCCCTGAAAGCCACGAAGTGGGCGTAAAGGGTGTACTGGTCCGCAATGAAGAGCACGACTGGTGGGGATATGCTGCGGGCAAAGGTGGCTATATCGATCGGATCGAATTCATCGACTACGGCACCGACCCTGCGGCCTTCCTGGCTGCTTATGAGGCCGAAGAGATCGACATGAACTGGGAGTCGGTCGGCGAATTCGTAGACATCTTTGACAGCATCGGCCTGACACGGTCCGAGATTCCATCGGGCTTTACAATCGTCATCCGCCCGAACCAGCTGGCCGAAGATGCCGACGGCAACAAGATCTACGCCGACAAACGTGTGCGGCAGGCCCTGGCCATGGCCGTCGACAACGCCGTCTGCCTGGAGCTGGGCATGTCGGGATACGGCATTCCTGCCGACAACTGCCATGTTGGCCCGATGCACCCGGAACATGATTCCGCTGTAACCCGCCTGCCCTTTGATCCCGCAGCGGCCAAAGCGCTGATGGACGAGGCCGGAATGGGTGACTTCGAGCATGAGGTTCAGTCCATCGACGACGACTGGCGCCGCAACACGACCGCGGCCGTGGTCGCTCAGTTGAACGATGCTGGCATCAAGGCACGTCATACGGTTCTTCCGGGTTCGACCTTCTGGAACGACTGGACGAAATACGCCTTCTCGTCGACCAACTGGAACCACCGCCCGCTGGGCACGCAGGTTCTGGCGCTGGCCTACAAATCGGGCGTAGCCTGGAACGAGGCTGGTTTCGCCAATGACGAGTTCGACGCGCTTCTGGCCGAGGCAAACTCGATCGCGGATGTCGACAAGCGTCGCGAAGTCATGGCCAAGCTGCAGGCGATCATGATCGAAGAAGGCGTGACCATCCAACCCTATTGGCGGACGGCGATGCGTCACCACCGCGATAATATGGTTGGGGTTGAAAAGCACATCGCCGACCTGCCACAAATCTATAAGTTCGGCGTTCTTTCCTAAGCCGACAGATACAAGCCGCGCCGATTGGGCGCGGCTTTTTCGTCCGTATCGTGGCGACCAAAAAACAGCGAAGTGTGGGGCTTTTGACACCTGCACTGGCCACCAACAGGGGCTAATATGGGACTATTCATTCTAAAGCGTGTCGGCATCATGCTCATCACAGCTTTGTGCCTGACATTCTTGGTCTTCTTCCTCACCAACCTGTATCCAAACCTCGAAAAGCTTGCCAAAACACAAGGCAATTTTCGGATGTCCGACGAACAGGTTGAAAGCTATCTTCTGAAAAACGGGTATCTGCAGCCGACGCCGATCAAATACGGCGAATGGTTGGGCGTGCTGCCATCCTATCGGCACACCAACGACGACGGCAGTGTGCAAGGAAGATGTATCCTGCCCGGTGAAACCGCAGAAAGCTCGCCAAGCTTCTGTGGCATCCTGCAGGGATACTGGGGGTACTCCTCTGTTTTCAAAGAGGAAGTTTCGAAAGTTGTTGGCACCCGGTTGGCCCTGACCGGTCGGTTGATGCTTTGGGTTATGTTGCTGATGGTCCCTTCGGCGCTGATCCTTGGGGTTCTGGCGGGTATGAAAGAAGGATCGGCCACCGACCGGACCCTTTCAACATTCGCCATCACGACGACAGCGACCCCGGAATATGTGTCGGGCGTGATCTTTATCGCAATCTTCACTTCGTCCGCCGTTGGCCTGAAATGGTTCAAAGGCACCGCGACACAGGCGATGGAGAACCCGACCTTTGAAAACTTCTTCCTACCGGTACTGACTATTGCTCTCTACGGGATGGGCTATATCGCTCGTATGACCCGCGCCTCGATGACCGAGGTGATGACGGCGCAATATATCCGTACCGCGCGGCTCAAAGGTGTTTCCTTCCCGAATATTGTCATGAAGCACGCGCTGCGAAACGCGCTGATCGCACCGTTCACAGTCATCATGCTGCAGTTTCCCTGGCTGCTGAACGGCGTGGTGATCGTCGAGACCCTGTTTAACTATAAAGGGTTCGGCTGGGCGCTGGTTCAGGCAGCAGGCAATAACGACATCCAGCTGCTGCTGGCGATTTCGGTCGTGTCGGTCTTTGTGGTGCTGGTAACGCAGCTGATCTCGGATATCGGCTATGTCTACCTCAACCCACGCATCCGAATTTCGTAAGGAGGGACAGAACATGGAACCACTTACCTGGACCGGCTCTATCGCCATTCTGAACCCCTTGCTGATGATCGCACTGGTTGCACTAGGGGTATCAATCATCGTCTGGATCTTGGGCAGCATCGTGTTGCCCGAAACGCCGGTCGTCGTGAATATCGACGGCACAATCAATGCAGATACCGGCCTGCGCGGCCTGACGCAGATCGCGCTGAGATACAGCTTTTTCGCCTGCGTCGCGCTGTGTCTGGCATATGTGGTGCTTGGCATTTTGATGGGGACAAGCGCCGGGATTATCGGAGCGATCTCTCGGCAGTTTTTACCTGTCTGGATGTCGCTGATCATCCTGTTTGCAATGTCGATCGCCTTCAAGCGCAAGCTGGGCCTTTACGGCAAACTGTTTGACAGCCCCATCGGCATGATCGGTTTTGGCCTTGTGATGTTCTGGGTCTTTACCGGCATTTTTGGTGCGCTGGACCTGATCGTCACGCATGATCCGCTGGCGCAGGTTTCAGGTATGAAGAACAAGTTGCCCGGAACTCCAATGCCCAGCACCGAGGACGGAACATATTCCTGGTATCTACTGGGTGGGGACAATCTGGCCCGCGATGTGTTCAGCCGGATGGTCAAAGGGGCATGGATCGTGGTGCAGATCGCACCGATGGCAACCATATTTGCCTTCATGGTCGGGATTACTTTGGGCCTGCCTGCGGGGTTTTATAGCGGACGTCTGGACACGTTCCTGTCCTTCCTGGCAAACCTGATACTGGCCTTCCCGGTAATCCTGCTGTTCTATCTGCTGGTCACGCCCGAGATCGTGGCAACCGGTGTGCCGAACTATATGGCAGCCGTGTTGTTCGTCTTTCCGATCCTGTTTCTTTGCGTCCTACTAAATTCGCGGTTCTATACGCGGCCCAATTTCCGCACACCTCTGCTGATCGGAGTGTTGGGCATCGCGATGTGGCTCTATCTATCTCTGATTTCAACAGACGGCTACATCATCGAAACCAACAGCTACAACATTTGGGGACTGCCCACCTATCTGGACCTGTTCAATATCCCCGGCGGCATTCTGGTCGTGTTCGTTTCGGTGGTTTTCGTAAACTCACCCACGGTATTCCGTATCGTGCGTGGCCTGGCGTTGGACATCAAAACCCGCGATTATGTTGCCGCAGCGCAAACCCGTGGTGAAGGTCCATGGTACATCATGCTTTGGGAAATCCTGCCCAATGCGCGCGGGCCGCTGATCGTCGATTTCTGTCTGCGCATTGGCTATACGACCATCCTTTTGGGAACCCTGGGATTCTTTGGCCTCGGGCTACCACCCGAAAGTCCCGATTGGGGGTCGACGATCAATGAAGGGCGCAAGCTCTTGTCGATCTATCTGCACCCTGCCCTGCCACCTGCGCTGGCGCTGTTGACACTGGTTCTTGGGTTGAACCTGTTGGCTGACGGCCTGCGCGAAGAAAGTCTGAAGGACTGAAGTATGAGCGGCCGGGGGCCCTGCCCCCGGACCCCCGAGGTATTTTTGGCCAGATGAAGGGGATCCCCGGGATCTGGTGAGGAGCAACACAGATGACCAAACTTGCGTCCTATGAGGGCCCGATATTGGAGATCGACAAGCTGTCGATTTCGTTTTTCACGCGGTTGCGCGAGATCCCTGCAGTGATGGATTTTTCGGTCAGCGTGCAGCCTGGTGAAGCTGTCGGGCTGGTTGGAGAATCAGGGTGCGGGAAATCCACCGTTGCGTTGGGCGTTATGCAGGATCTGGGCAAGAACGGGCGTGTTGTTGGCGGATCCATCAAGTTCAAGGGGCGTGACCTATCCGAGATGACGGCCGAAGAACTGCGCGATATTCGCGGCAATGAAATAGCCATGATCTATCAGGAACCTATGGCCAGCCTGAATCCCGCGATGAAGATCGGTCGGCAGCTGATGGAAGTACCGATGATCCACGAGGGCGTCAGCAAGGACGAGGCCTATGCCCGTGCGCTGGAAGTGGTCACCGATGTGCGCCTGCCCGATCCTGAGCGGATGCTGAATTCTTTCCCCCACCAGCTGTCGGGTGGCCAGCAACAGCGCATCGTGATTGCGATGGCGCTGATGTCCAAGCCATCGTTGCTGATCCTGGACGAGCCCACCACCGCGCTGGACGTGACCGTCGAGGCCGCGGTGGTCGAGCTGGTCAAGGATCTAGGCAAGAAATACGGCACCTCTATGCTGTTCATCAGCCACAATCTGGGGCTGGTGCTGGAAACCTGCGACCGGCTGTGCGTGATGTATTCCGGCGAAGCGGTCGAGCGCGGCTCGATTAAGGATGTGTTCGACGAAATGCAGCACCCCTATACGCAGGCGCTCTTCCGGTCGATTCCACTGCCGGGTGCGGACAAGAACGCGCGCCCGCTGGTGGCCATTCCGGGCAATTTCCCCCTGCCCCATGAGCGCCCTCCGGGCTGCAACTTTGGCCCACGCTGCGACTATTTCGAGGAAGGTCGCTGTGACGCGCAGAACATTCTGATGGAGGCCGTGCCAGGCAATGACCGGCATCATACCCGCTGTCTGAAATTTCAGGAGATCGACTGGAACGCGCCCATCACCCTGGCCGAGCAAAAGGAAAAAGGTGAGATTGGCCGCGTTGTTCTGAAGATGGAAAATCTCAAGAAATACTATGAGGTTGCGGCAAATGCATTGTTTGGCGGCGGTGAAGCGAAGGTAGTCAAAGCAAACGAAACTCTGAGCTTTGAGGCGCATGAATCCGAGACACTTGCAATTGTGGGCGAATCAGGCTGCGGCAAATCCACCTTTGCCAAAGTTCTTATGGGGTTGGAGACGGCAACGGACGGGCAGATCCTGCTGGACAACCGCAATATCGAGGACGTGCCCATCGAAGAGCGCGACGCCAAGACGGTGGGTGAGGTTCAGATGGTGTTCCAGAATCCGTTCGACACGTTGAATCCTTCGATGACCGTGGGCCGTCAAATCATCCGCGCTCTGGAAATCTTTGGCGTCGGCAAGTCCGAGGCCGAGCGCAAGAAGCGGATGCTCGAACTGTTGGACTTGGTGAAACTGCCCCGCGCCTTTGCCGAGCGGATGCCGCGACAGCTATCGGGCGGGCAGAAACAACGTGTCGGCATCGCCCGCGCCTTTGCCGGGGATGCGCGGATCGTGGTGGCGGATGAGCCGGTCTCGGCGCTGGATGTATCGGTGCAGGCGGCGGTAACCGACCTGCTGATGGAGATCCAACGCGAGCACAAAACCACACTGCTGTTCATCAGCCACGACCTGTCGATCGTGCGCTATCTCAGCGACCGGGTGATGGTGATGTATCTGGGCCATGTGGTCGAGCTGGGCACCACTGATCAGGTGTTTGCACCGCCCTATCACCCCTATACAGAAGCCCTGCTGAGCGCGGTCCCCATCGCCGATACATCGGTCGAGAAGCAGCACATCGTCTTGGAAGGCGACATCCCATCAGCGATGAACCCGCCTCCTGGCTGTCCGTTTCAGACCCGCTGTCGCTGGAAATCCGAAGTCCCCAACGGTCTTTGCGAAAGAGATGTCCCACCCGTGAAAACCCTGGCAGACGGTCATCAGGTCAAATGCCATCTGGCAGACGACATCCTGGCACGTATGGAACCCGTCATAAAAATCGCCGCTGAGTAATGGGATTGGGTACGCAACAAAGGCGTCGGTAAGGTGGTTCTGGCGCCCTAATTAAGCGACACGACCGCAAGCAGCCTGTCACTGAACGCGCTGATTTGGCCAAGCCGCATCACCTGTTGATCCGGCAATTCATCGGGCGGCCTAACCGCCCCAAATCACCTTCACGTAATTCTGGGTTTCCTTGTAGGGTGGTACGCCACCGTGTTTTTCAACAGCCTGAGGTCCGGCATTATAGGCGGCCAGCGCAAGCCGCCAGGATTTGAACTTGCGGTATTGCCAGGACAAATACCGGGCTCCACCTTCAAGATTCTGTTTCGGGTCGCGCGGGTTCACGCCCAATAATTGTGCGGTCCCGGGCATCAACTGGGCCAGACCCAAGGCGCCTTTATGTGACACGGCATGGGGATTCCATCCACTTTCCTGCTGAACAAGGCGCAGGAACAGTTCTTCGGGAACATCGTGTTTACGAGCCGCTTGTCGCGCCATCGTCAGGTACTCACCCCGATAGTTGCCGGAATATCGCTTACTGAATTGTGGTTGAGGCGTCTTAGGTTTCAACCGATCTGAATCGCGGTACTGGGTGGCCGCACGGCCGTCCAAATATTTGGATTGCTTCAGAAAGATGTCCTTACGGCTTTTGGTAGACAGCGTATCCGCCGCAGCGAGTCCACAGGTCAACGCAAAGCATAGAACCGATAAAAAACCAAATCTGAAACGCATTAATGCCTGTCCCGCACTGTCACGAACCCGAGTGAGTATATGTATTTCAGCCAATAATGAAAGCATGGTAAATTTTCTCTGTGCAAACTCCCGACCAGTTCATTTCTCATGATCCATGTTCCAACCATGGTTCAGGGCGTATAGGGTCTCAGAAATACACAGCGCCAGATTCGGGCGCACTCAAGTCAGTTAAGAACGGGGAAATACATGGCGGGTTCTGTCAACAAGGTCATTCTGGTAGGAAATCTGGGGCGTGATCCCGAGGTACGGTCGTTCCAGAACGGTGGCAAGGTCTGCAATCTGCGCATCGCCACTTCCGAGACCTGGAAAGACCGCAACACCGGCGAACGCCGCGAGCGGACAGAATGGCACTCGGTCGCGATTTTTTCAGAACCATTGGCCCGCATTGCCGAGCAATATCTGCGCAAGGGCAGCAAAGTTTATATCGAAGGTCAGCTGGAAACCCGCAAGTGGCAGGATCAGTCCGGTCAGGACCGCTATAGCACTGAGGTGGTTTTGCGCCCCTATCGCGGCGAGCTGACTTTGCTGGATGCGCGTGGAGAAGGCGGCGGCGGTGGCGGTGGTCAATCCGGCGGTTACGGTGGCGGCCAGGCAGGTGGTGGCTATGGTGACCCCTATGGCGGACAATCCAGCGCCCCGGCACCCGCATCTGGTGGAATAGACGACGACGAGATTCCGTTCTAGGCACACCGGAGACACATCATGACATGGTCCTTCTCGCTCGGCCGACTATTGGGGTCGGAACTGAAGGTCCATGTCACCTTTTTCCTCTTGTTGGCATGGGTTGGATTCGCTGCCTATTCTACCGGAGGGATGCAGGCCGCGATCGGGAACCTGATTTTCGTGCTTGCCCTTTTTGCATGTGTGGTCGCGCATGAGTTTGGTCATGCGCTGATGGCGCGGCGCTATGGCATAAAAACTCCGGACATTACTTTATTGCCGATCGGCGGTCTTGCCCGATTGGAACGGATGCCAGAGAACCCCATGCAAGAGGTATCGGTGGCTTTGGCCGGTCCTGCGGTAAACGTCGTCATCTGGATCATCCTCGTCTTTTTGGGCGCAGGAATGCCATTTGAAACACTCGCCAATATTGATTCACCCGAGACCGGGCTATTGAACCGCCTCGCCTATGTGAACCTTCTTCTGGCTGCCTTTAATCTCATCCCCGCATTCCCGATGGATGGTGGACGCGTTTTTCGCGCACTGCTCTGCCTGAGGATGGATCGGGTCAAGGCCACGCGCATTGCCGCATTTGCCGGTCAGATAGTGGCGGTAGGATTGGGGTTTCTGGGGCTAAGCACAGGCAATCCGTTGTTGGTTCTGATCGCGGTTTTTGTATTCGTTGCCGCCAATGCAGAAAGCCAGGACGTCGCAATGCGATCAGTGGCGCGTCAGGTTCTGGCCCGCGACGCCATGATCACCGAGTTTCACGCCCTATCGCCAAGCGACACGCTTGCGACCGCCGCTCAAGCGGTCATTCACACCACTCAGCATGAATTTCCATTGTTGGATGCAACAGGGAAACTGCAGGGCTTTGTTACGCGCGACCGGCTGTTTGCTGCTCTCGCCAAAGATATTCCCCGGTCAGAATTGGCCAGTTCAATCATGGTTGAGGATATCCCGACAGTGACCCTGAGCAGCGGATTGGAAGCGGTTCTGAAACAGTTCCACGGGGGTGCCCCCGCAGTTGCCGTCTGCACGCGGTCAGATCAAATGGTCGGCTATATTACCCGTGAAAATATTGGCGAGTTAATGATCATTCGCGGACGTTGATCAACCCAGCGCGTCCTTGAGGACACTCAAAACCGCATCCCGCGCAACATCCGACGTGACAAATGCCTGCCCGATGCCTCGGGCTAGAATGAAACGCAGTTGGCCATCGATAACCTTCTTGTCCTGCGCCATCAGCTCGACCAGCGCTTCGGCGTCGGGCAAATCCCCGTGGATATCGGAAATGTCGGTTTTCATGCCCATCGCACGCAGATGTGCCCGAACCCGGCTTGGGTCCTCTTGCGAACATAATCCAAGTCGCGCCGACAGTTCGAATGCCAGTGCGCATCCAATCGCAACGCCTTCTCCATGCAGCAAACGATCAGAATACCCGGTAGCAGCCTCAAGCGCATGACAGAACGTATGCCCGAGATTCAGCAGGGCGCGATCCCCTTGCTCGGTCTCATCACGAGCGACGATGTCGGCTTTCATCTGAACGGATCGGGTGACGGCCCGAACCCGCGCGGCCATATCCCCGCCCGAGACATCGGGGCCATGGCCCTCGAGCCATTCAAAGAATGCCGCATCCCCCAACAGCCCGTATTTTACGACCTCACCATAACCGGACAGGAAATCCCTGTCGGTCATTGTGCCCAGAACCGAAGTATCCGCCAGCACCAGTGAGGGTTGATGAAATGCGCCAATCAGGTTCTTGCCCTGCGGTGCGTTGATCCCGGTTTTGCCGCCGACCGAACTGTCGACCTGCGCTAGCAGCGAAGTTGGTATCTGAACAAACCGTACGCCCCGGCGCAAAACGGCCGCGGCAAATCCTGCGAGATCACCTATAACCCCACCTCCGAACGCAACCACCACGTCACGCCGCTCGATTTTCTCGGCTAACAACCATTCGACCGCACGCTCAAAATGCGGCCAGCTTTTGGTGGCTTCGCCCGCGGGCAGCGCCAATGCGGACATTTCGATCCCTGCGCTTGCCAACCCATCCCGCAACGCGTCAAGATGCAGGCTCGCCACGTTTTCATCGGTTAGAACCGCTACTTTGGGTCGCGGCAGCAAAGGCGCTATGCGCTGACCGGCCTGCGTAAGCAGATCGGGGCCGATCTCGACATCATAGGACCGATCCCCAAGCTCAACATGTACGGTTTGGTGCATCTAATTCCGTTCCAAAACATCAGGTCGCGTCATCAGAGCTTTGACGACACGCTCTACCATATCTTCAATCGAGACATCCCCGTCGGACGAAACCGCCAGATCGGCGCGTTCATAGATCGGAACACGCTGATCGTACAATGCACGAAGGGTCGCAAACGGGTTTTCGGTGCGCAAAAGCGGGCGCGTATCCTTGTGACGAACGCGGTTCCACAACACACCCAAATCGGCGCGCAACCAAACGGACACCCCGCGTTGAGTGATCATGTCGCGGTTTTGTTCAGTCATAAAGGCACCGCCGCCAGTAGAAAGGATACCTTTTTCCTCGACCAAAAGCCGCCCGATGACCTGGCTTTCCTTGCTGCGAAAAAAGGCTTCGCCATCACGCTCGAATATCTCGGGGATGGTCATGTTGGCCGCTGATTCGATTTCGGCATCGCTATCGAGGAAAGGAACCCGCAACCGAGCGGCCAAAGCGCGGCCTACGGCGGTCTTTCCGGCCCCCATCATACCTACAAGCACCACTGTTTTGTGCAGTGTATAGTCCGAAACGGCAGATGCCGCATGGGTGTTATGCTTAATTTCGCTCATTTCATCGTGAATGACGTGATCTTAGGAAAAATGCCAGTTATAACTTGGTCAAAAGAGAAAATTGAGGCAGCGTTTGACCATGGGCCGTCTGATCAAGTTCCTGATATATCTGATTTGCCTGTGTTTCATCGGGCTGGTGGGATATGTCTACCTGGGTGAGTTTTTTGGTGCAGATTTCTCTGCGCCGCAAAGCGAGGTCAGGGAGCCGGTAATACTGAATGTCGAATAAAGTGGCGGTGGTTGCGCTGTTTCTTGCAGGAACAGCGCAGGCGCAGCAGGAACCCCTTTCTGTTATTGAATGGCTGGCCAATCCTCCGGAAAATCTTCCGGGGACGGTTTTGCTTGAGCCACCCGTGGCGCAGCCCGGCGGTCAGCCCGATGTTCTTGTGACCCCGCTTCAGGCATTGTCACAACCCCTGGGCCTGGTTGCTTCGACTGTCACAGGATTGCCTGTCGACATGTGGCAGAACAGCGATCCCCAACGCCTGTCCGAACTGATCGAAAGCGTCCCGGTCAAGTACAACCCTGCAATGCAGCGTTTGCTGTTCACGTTGCTTTTAACCGAAGCTCGGGCACCGACGTCCAGTAAAGGGGAAGAGATTTTGCTTTTGGCGCGGCTCGACCGCCTCATGCATCTTGGCGCTGCGGACCCCACGCAATCATTGGTACAGCTGGCAGGCCCGACGAACAGTCTTGACCGATTTCAACGCTGGTTCGACGCCACCCTTCTGACCGGGGATGAAGATCGCAGTTGCACGGCGCTGATTGCTCAGCCGCATTTGTCACGGGACTATGCCGCTCAGATTTTCTGCAAGGCCCGGCGTGGGGATTGGGACTCGGCCGCTCTCACGCTTGAGGCAGCCCATGCCCTACAGGTTCTGGCACCACAAGAGCTGGAGGTTCTGGACAGGTTTCTAAGCCCCGAACTGTACGAAGACGCCGAGTATCTGCCGCAACCGGACGACCCCTCGCCCCTGATGTTCCGCTTGTTCGAAGCTATTGGCGAACGTTTGCCCTCGGCTGCTTTGCCCCGCGTCTTCGCAAATGCGGATCTGCGGGATGTTGCGGGCTGGAAGGCTCAGGTCGAAGCCGCAGAACGGTTGACCCGCGTTGGGGCGCTTACGCCAAATCAACTTCTGGGGCTCTATACAGAACGGTCTCCGGCGGCGTCTGGAGCCGTATGGGACCGGGTATCATCGATACAGCGGTTCGAAAAAGCACTGGATTCTGGCAATTCGGCAAAGATCGCCAAAGCTCTGCCGGTGGTTTGGAACCAGATGCGCAATATCGGCCTGGAAGTGCCATTCGCTGAACTTTTCGCCGGGCGTCTCTCTCAGGTCAAACTACAGAAACCCGCGGCCGAGGATCTGCGTTGGCGCATTCTGTTGCTGTCAGATCTATATGAAACAGCGGCGTTGTCGGCTCCGGACAATTCTGAAGAAAGTCAGTTTCTGGCTGCGCTGGCTCAGGGTGATCCGGGGCGCGCGCCCTCCCCTTCGCCGCTGGCGGATGCCATCGCAGAGGGGTTTGCATGGGCGGCGCCGGTGCCAACCGATATTGGCAACATGCTGGACGAAGGCCGCCTCGGTGAGGCGCTTCTGGAGACGATGGTCCTGTTTGCCCATGGATCGCGGGGAAATCTGGTCGACCTGACAGCAGCCATGGCAACCCTGCGCCGGGTCGGTCTAGAAGATACCGCGCGCCGCGCCGCGCTGAACCTGCTGATCCTGCAGGGCAAGTGATCATGACGTCTCCGGGCTCTGACGAAATCTGGATTTCGACCTTTCTGGAAGCACAGGCCGCCGAGTTAGGCGCTGCCCAAAATACGCTTGTTGCCTATGGCCGTGATCTCAAGGATTTTGCGGCCTGGCTGCGGCGCCGGAAAATTGGGTTTGCCGAGGCCGACGCCAAGCAGGTTGAGGATTACCTGATCAGTTGCGACGCACAGGGATTGGCTCAATCCACCCGCGCGCGCCGTTTGTCTGCTATAAAACAGATTTATCGGTTCGCATTCGAGGAAGGTTGGCGTTCGACAAACCCCGCGATCAAGATCAAAGGCCCAGGACGGCCAAAGCGGCTGCCGAAAACTCTGGATGTATCCGAGGTGGACCAGTTACTGGCTGCTGCGCGCGAAAGCGGGCGAAACAACATCGAAAAGCTGCGCAATACCTGCCTGATGGAAATCCTGTATGCCACCGGGATGCGTGTCACTGAACTGGTATCGTTGCCGGTGTCATCGGCGCGCGGCGATCCGAGGATGCTCTTGGTATTGGGAAAAGGCGGCAAAGAGCGGATGGTTCCACTGTCCCCTCCGGCTCGACAGGCGCTTTCGGCATGGTTGGCGGCTCGGGATGAGACTGAGGAAAAGCGTGTTACAAAGGGTGGGCAGAGTTCCCGATTTCTTTTTCCCTCACGTGGCAAGGCCGGGCATCTGACACGGCATATGTTCTATCATCTGATCAAGGAACTGGCGGTTCACGGTGGGGTTTCGCCCGAAAAGGTTACACCTCACACCTTGCGTCACGCTTTTGCGACACATCTTCTTGCCAACGGTGCCGATTTGCGATCGATCCAAACATTGCTTGGTCACGCGGATGTGGCGACCACAGAAATCTATACTCATGTCCTGGAAGAACGGCTGGCTGAACTGGTGTTGCAGCATCACCCATTAGCTAAAGATCCAGTTGAAAAGGGCTAACTCCTTGATCCAGTCAAGCCGCGCCCCCATAACAGACGCAGAAACACAAGCAGCTAAGGACCGATGGAACCCTCAACTTCTCTGATCGACGGCACATTCTGGCTTACGTCCGGTGCCATATTGCTATTGCTCTTCTTATCGGGGTTTTTCTCGGGTTCTGAAACGGCTCTGACGGCCTCGTCACGCGGCAAGCTGCGGGCGCAGGCGGACAAAGGGTCGCGCGGGGCGCAGAAGGCGCTGGACATCACCGACGACAACGAACGGCTGATCGGATCGGTTTTGCTGGGCAACAATCTGGTCAACATTCTTGCGGCCTCGTTGGCCACAGCGATGTTCACGCGCCTCTTTGGCGAAAGCGGCGTAGCGTTGGCAACCCTGGTCATGACCTTGCTGGTTCTGATTTTTGCTGAAGTTTTGCCCAAGACTTATGCCATAACCAATTCGGAAAAAGCGGCATCCGCCGTTGCTCCGATCATCAGCGTGGTTGTCACCCTATTCTCACCGGTCGTTTCGGCCGTACGCCTATTGGTACGGGGAGTTTTACGCCTCTTCGGTGTACAGATCGACCCGGATAGCAACATTCTGGCCGTGCGCGACGAAATCGTTGGGGCCCTGCATTTGGGCCATTCCGAAGGCGTGGTCGAGAAGGAAGACCGTGACCGTATTCTGGGCGCCTTGGATCTGGGTGAACGTGCGGTTGAAGAGATCATGCTCCATCGTTCGAATATCGAGATGGTTGATGCGGATGACGCTCCCGAGGCGATCCTGAAACAATGCCTTGAAAGCCCCCATACACGCCTGCCTGTCTTTAGGGACGAACCAGAAAACATCGTTGGGGTTGTTCACGCCAAAGACCTGTTCCGCGCTATGTATGCTCATGCAGGAAGCAGCGAACGTGAAAACAACCGACTGAAAGAGTTCGATGTCTCAAAGGTAGCGAACGCCCCTTATTTTGTTCCTGAAACGACCACTCTGGACGATCAGATGCGGGAATTCCTGCGGATGCATAGCCATTTTGCGCTGGTGGTCGACGAATATGGTTCACTCAGGGGTCTAATCACGCTTGAAGATATCCTCGAAGAAATCGTCGGCGAGATTGCTGATGAGTTTGATATTGATGAGGACGTCCCGGTAACGCGAACCGAAGACGGCCAGTACCTTGTTGAAGGCGCCATGACGATCCGCGATGTAAACCGCGCGATGGAATGGTCTTTGCCCGACGAAGAGGCCAATACCGTGGCCGGTCTGGTCATCCACGAAGCGCAGATGATCCCGATCACGGGTCAGGTATTCTCGTTCCACGGTTTCAGATTCGAAGTCGTCGCGCGCGAAGGCAACAGGATCACAGAGCTGAAGATCCGTCCCCTCTGATCCTCTCGCCGCGACAGCCTATGTCGTGAACGGAACAGTATCCCTGGTTCTGCGATTGCAGGCTTTGACTATATCGCAAGGGGAGTCTGTGACGTGAAGACAACAACTCAGGTAGCTGTAATCGGTGGCGGCGTTGTCGGGTGTTCGGTTCTTTATCACCTGACCAAGCTGGGCTGGTCGGATGTGATGCTGCTGGAGCGGTCCGAATTGACCAGTGGCTCGACCTGGCACGCGGCGGGTGGTTTCCACACATTGAACGGCGACACCAATATGGCCGCACTGCAAGGCTATACGATCCGGCTGTATAAAGAGCTGGAAGAGATCACCGGCATGTCCTGTGGCCTGCACCACGTTGGCGGCATAACGTTGGCCGACAACCGCGACCGGTTTGACATGCTCCTGGCCGAACGTGCCAAGCACCGCTTTATGGGGTTAGAGACCGAAATCGTAGGCCCTGAAGAGATAAGGAAAATCGCACCGATCACCAATACCGACGGCATCATCGGCGCGCTCTATGATCCGCTGGACGGACATCTTGATCCGTCCGGAACCACCCATGCCTATGCCAAAGCGGCGCGGATGGGCGGCGCAACAATCGAAACCCATTGCATGGTGCACGAAACAAATCAGCGCGCCGATGGCACCTGGGATGTGGTCACCAACAAGGGCACGATTCATGCTGAACATGTGGTCAACGCTGGTGGGCTCTGGGCGCGCGAGGTTGGCGCCATGGCCGGTGTCTATTTCCCGCTGCATCCGATGGAACATCAGTACCTGGTCACCGACTCGATCCCCCAAATTGAGGCAATTATCGACGCAGGTGGCGAACATCCCCATGTCATGGATCCCGCCGGCGAAAGCTATCTGCGGCAAGAGGGACGCGGTCTGTGCATCGGCTTTTATGAACAAACCTGTAGGCCCTGGGCTGTCGACGGCACCCCGTGGGATTTCGGTCACGAGCTTCTTCCCGATGATTTCGACAAGATCACCGATAGTATTGAATTCGCTTATCGCCGCTTTCCTGTTCTGGCCGAGGCTGGTGTGAAATCGGTGATCCACGGGCCGTTTACCTTTGCACCGGACGGCAATCCTCTGGTCGGGCCGGTTCCGGGGTTGCGCAACTATTGGTCGGCCTGCGGCGTGATGGCCGGGTTCAGCCAGGGCGGCGGCGTTGGTCTGACACTGGCGCAATGGATGATTGAGGGTGAGCCAGAGCGCGACGTCTTTGCGATGGACGTGGCGCGGTTCGGGAATTGGATCAGCCCGGGCTATACCCGTCCAAAGGTCATCGAGAACTATCAGAAGCGGTTCAGCGTCTCTTATCCGAACGAGGAATTGCCGGCAGCCCGCCCAGCCCGCACAACGCCGATGTATGATATCTTTACCGATCTTGGTGCTGTGTGGGGTCAGCAATACGGGCTTGAGGTGCCCAATTACTTCGCCCAGGGAGATGAACCAGGCTATGAAACGCCCTCGTTCCGCCGATCCAACGCATTCGATGCCACCGGGCGCGAGGTTCGGGCCGTGCGATCTGGTGTTGGCATCAACGAAGTGCACAATTTTGGTAAATACCGCATTGTTGGACCTGCTGCCCGCGATTGGCTGGATCGGATCATGGCGGGCCGTATCCCGAAACCGGGCCGCGTGTCGCTAACCCCGATGCTATCACCAAAGGGCAAGCTGATCGGTGATTTTACCGTTTCCTGTCTTGATGAGACCGAGTTCCGCCTGACCGCCTCCTACGGCTCTCAGGCGTTTCACATGCGCTGGTTCCTGCAAAATGCGCAGAATGGCGTGACTGTCGAAAACATCAGCGATCGGCAGAACGGGTTCCAGATCGCCGGTCCAAAAGCCACGCAGGTTCTGGCGGCCTGCACCCGTGATGACCTGAGCGGATTTCGGTTCCTCGATCTGCGCCGCATGACCGTTGGGATGACCGACTGCATCGTCCAGCGCGTCAGCTATACCGGCGATTTGGGGTACGAGATCTACTGCGATCCCATGGCACAAAGGCAGTTGTGGTGGACCTTATGGCAGGTCGGGCAAGAACGCGGCATCGTTCCATTTGGCATGCGCGCGATTATGAGCCTGCGTCTGGACAAGTTCTTTGGATCCTGGATGCGAGAATTCTCGCCTGATTACACAGCCGCGGAAACCGGTCTGGATCGGTTCATTTCATTCTCTAAGAACGCCGATTTCATTGGCCGCGCAGCTGCCGAGGCTGAACGCGCCTCTGGCCCTGCCCGTCGACTGGTTGCGTTCGAGGTTGATGCCGAGGACGCTGATGTCAACGCGTATGAGCCGGTTTGGCTGGGCGGAAAGGTCGCCGGGTTTTGCACTTCGGGTGGCTATTCACACTATGCAGGCAAGTCCATTGCCATGGGGTTTCTGCCAACAGACCGCGCTGCGGACGGGCTGGAAGTAGAAATCGAAATACTTGGCCAGTTGTGCAAGGCACGCGTGATCTCAGAACCGTTATTCGACGCTGATGGCGCGCGTATGAGGGGATGACACTGCTTTCATACGTCTGCATTGTCGGCGCATGACGCAAATACCCATCATCCTTCTGGCCGCCGGACAATCCCGGCGTATGCGAGGCGCAGATAAGCTGCTGCAAGAAATTGATGGCTGCCCGCTGCTGCTCCGTTCCGCCCAGACAGCACGGGCCGCATCGTCGGTTATTGTTGCCCTGCCGTCCAAGCCTCATCCCAGGTACGACGTGTTGCAGGGGCTGGACCTGCATCTGGTCGAAATCGCAGATGCGGAGGAAGGTATGAATGCCAGCTTACGAGGGGCTCTGTCCGCTGTTGGGCAAGAGGCCGAAGCCGTCATGGTTCTGCTAGCTGACCTGCCTGAAATCACTCTGGATGACCTTCAGACGCTGATCAAGGCAACTAAGGCGTATCCGGATAAGCTGATCTGGCGCGGGTCGACCGCGTCAGGACAGCCTGGCCACCCTGTGATCTTCAGCCGTCTCCTGTTCGATCAGATCAGCCGCCTGACCGGAGACGAAGGCGCACAATCTGTGGTTCGGGACCATCCGGACAAGGTCCATCTATGTGTGCTCCCCGGCCAACATGCCGTGCTGGATCTGGACACGCCCGAAGCATGGGATATCTGGACCAAAAATCGCAACAGTTAAAACGAGTACGGCCCGGTCAATGAAGACCGGGCCGGTTACCCAATTAAGGACTACCACTTTTCACTGATCCTGAAAGCGCGTCCAGAACACACTAGGCATTCCGAATATTCCGCAACCGAACCTAAACAAGACCCCCTCGTTAACATGCCGCTCAGCGCTTCCAGAGACTGTGACAAGCCGTTGGCACCCCCTAGTGCCGCCGACTTCCCTTCGCTTGGGCAAGACCATCGTCGCCTATCAGATGCTCTCAAACAACGTAAAATTGGCCTAAACTTGCATTTTCTGATGTATCAGTTTGGTTTTTACGCAACATTTCTCTCAATGTGTCTCTACTATAGGTTGTTCGTCCGAGAAAATCTAAATGCAAGTACACTCCATTTATCACAGACCATATATATAACATGTTCATAATATGATATGTTTCCGGCAAATTCAGCCTATGACATCAGATCTACTCACAACCAATGGCTGTGTCATAAATCCATCAATTTCTGAGCGCTCGCTTTGTTTATCAAACAGATTTAATTCAACCAAAATCATCATTTGACTGCCGAACAGGCAACAATCCACCGATTCTCACCTTATGATTCGGAAGAATTCCGCGAATCTTTGCCACCCGACGCCGGGATAGAGCCTCTCGTTTGTGGCAAAATTAAGATTTATTAACCAACCAATCAGGAAAGTCACAGACTGATGCAGCATCTCTTGATCCAAGGCGCGGCCAGTGTCGCGTGCTTCAATCAGGAGACCAAAATGAGCATCCGTAAATCCTCTCTTCTTATGCCACGCACATCAAACTGGATAGGCGTCTCAGCGCTGAGTGCGGCATTATTGGCGACGACCGCCCTGCCCTCGAAAGCTGACGAAGCGCTGGCTGATTTAGTTGAGAGCGTGTCACCTTCTGTCGTGACCATCATCGCGGAACAAAACGCCGCCAAGGGCCCGGAAAATGGACAGCAGTTTGATTTCGAAGGCCAACCATTCGGTGAATTCTTCAAACGCTTTGGCGTGCCTGAAGGGTTCGATGCCCCCCGTCGTGGTCCTTCTCAGGGTTTGGGGTCAGGTTTTGTACTGGATGAAGCCGGGTACATCATTACGAACCATCACGTGGTCGACGATGCAGCGACCGTGACCGTGCGCCTGAATGATGACCGAACTTTTGAGGCTGAGGTGATCGGTACCGACCCGTTGACCGATATCGCGGTTCTCAAGATCGACGCGGGCGAGCCACTTCAGGCCGTAAAGCTTGGCAATAGCGATGTGATCCGTGTGGGCGAGGATGTCGTCGCCATCGGGAACCCGTTTGGCCTCAGCTCGACCGTGACGACCGGGATTGTATCGGCCAAGGACCGCAATATTTCGCAGGGACCTTATGCCGAGTTCATCCAGACGGATGCGGCCATCAACAAAGGCAATTCCGGTGGCCCGCTGTTCAACATGGATGGTGAGGTTATCGGCGTGAACTCGGCCATCTATTCCCCGAGCGGTGGGTCGGTCGGGTTGGGTTTTGCCGTCACGTCGAACATTGTGGACCATATTGCCGCGGATCTGCGCGATGATGGCCAGGTCAGCCGCGGTTGGCTGGGTGTGTCAATCCAGAATGTCAGCCCTCAAATCGCAGCGGCGATGGGAATTGATGCCTCAAACGGCGCATTGGTTTCGGACGTTGTTGCCAACAGCCCTGCCGAAGGCATCCTGAAACAGGGCGACGTCATCCTGACCTTTAACGGCGAACCCGTCGCGTCCAGCAGCGACCTGCCGATCCTTGTCGGGACAACCAAGGTTGGAACAGAAAGCACGCTTACAGTTTTACGCAACGGCAGTGAGCAAGACATAAAGTTGACGATCGGACAGCATCAGTCCGCATCGGCCGAAATGGAAAAGTCAGTGGATGAAGGCATTTCGGGCACCGCCCTGGGCGTCACCGTTGCACCACTAACAGAAACCAACCGTGCGGAACTGGGCGTGGCCGAGAATATTGACGGTGTGATCGTCACGGACCTGAAACCGGACAGCCCTGCAGCCAAAGCCGGTCTTCAGCGTGGCGACGTGATCGTGAAGCTGGGCAACCAGGACACGGCCACTCCTGACGCGCTGAAAGACGCGCTGGACAGCGAAAAAACTGATCCCGCGCTTGTCCTGATCAACCGTGGCGGCAACCAGATCTTTGTTGCGGTGGAAATCGCCTGATCGAACACCTGCGCGCGCCACGTGATGGGGAGATCTGGCGGGCGCCTCTCTGGCATGATTGAATTGTCCGCAATCTGCCGGAGCAGCCGGGTGCGCAACGACGCACCCGGCATCTAAACCGGTCAAATCTTGTACTTTGTTTGAAAAATTGTGTTTAAGTTCCGGTAGAAAGGATTTCAGATCATGAGCCGACGCCTGTTGATCGTTGAAGATGATGAAGACACCCGGGAATTCATAGCAAAAGGGTTCAGCGAGGAAGGATATGTCGTCGAACAGGCCGCGGATGGGCGCGAAGGGCTGTATCACGCCACAGATGGTGGCTTTGACGCCATCGTTCTGGACCGAATGCTGCCCGGTCTAGACGGCCTGTCACTGATCAAATCCATGCGCGCCGCGGGTCTGAAAACTCCGGTTCTGATGTTAACCGCAATGAGCGCGGTCGATGAGAGAGTCAAAGGCCTGAGGGCCGGTGCAGATGATTATCTGGTCAAACCGTTCTCTTTTCAGGAACTGCATGCGCGGATCGAAGCTCTGTTAAGACGCCCGCAGGAATCTGAGGAAAACCCAACCCTGACCTGCCGCGATCTGGATATGGATTTGCTGACCCGCAAAGTCACCCGCAACGGGCGAGAGATTACCCTGACACCGCGTGAATTTCAGATTTTGGAATTCTTCCTGAGACGCAAGAACCGCGTAGTGTCACGCACCATGTTGCTGGAAGGTGTCTGGGATTATCATTTCGACCCGAACACCAATGTGGTTGACGTCCATATCTCGAAACTGCGCCGCCAATTGGATGAAGGCGGAGAGATCCCGTTGATTGAAACAGTCCGGGGCGCAGGTTACATGATATCTGATGGATAACCTACGGCTTTCGTTCAATAATTCCAGAACGCGTTTGGTTCTGGCCAGCATGGTTCTGAGCACATTGCTGACAGCCACCGTGCTGGCCCTTGTCTATGTCACCGCAAATCGCAGTATCGAAAGCGAAACCCGCTCGGTGGTTTCCGCGGAATTGACCGGTCTGGCCGATGAATACGAAAGGCGCGGGCTCATCGGTTTGCTGACAGCCATCGAACGCCGTATTCCCACCGCCTCTGAACGGGATGCCCTCTATTTGTTGACCGACCGCAACGGGACGAAATTGGCTGGCAACCTGAGACAATGGCCCGATGACATCACTGCCGGAAGTGGTTGGGTCCAACTAGAGCTGCGACGCTCGGACAGCGAACAGCTGGTGCCAATCTCGGCTGCATCCATTCGTCTGCCGGGCGGAGAACGCCTGCTTGTCGGGCGGGATGCGCTGGCACGACAGCAGTTTGACCGTGTTCTTTTACGCTCGGTCGGCTTCGCGCTGGCAATCGCGCTGGCGCTGAGCGTCCTGACAGGCTGGCTGTTTACCAGGCTCGTCTTTTCGCGCCTGTCTGACATCGCCTCGACCGCAGAAAATATCGTTTCAGGCGACCTGTCGCGCAGGATGCCCTTGCGCGGGACCGGTGATGAATTCGATCAGGTTTCAGGTACGCTCAATACGATGCTGGACCGGATCGAGGAGTTGGTCAGCAATCTAAGGACAACCTCGAATTCGATCGCGCATGATCTACGCTCTCCTTTGTCGCGGTTGAAACAGCGGGTCGAATCCCTGTCAGATAGCCGCAAATCCGAACAGGATCGCGAAATCGACATCGCGCGCGCGACGACCGAGGTTGATCATGTCCTGCGGGTTCTGGGCCAACTGACTGAGATTTCGCGTGCCGAAGCAGGTGTCGGGCGAGAGCAGTTCGAAGATGTCGACCTTAAGCAACTCGTGGCAGACGTGGTCGAGCTCTATGATCCGGTTGCGACGGATCAGGGCGTAACACTTGAAGTTACAGGGTCAACTGCCCCCCTTCCCGGCCACCGCCCCCTTTTATCTCAGGCACTGTCCAACCTGTTGGAAAATGCTCTGCGATACGCGCCTGATGGTTCGACCATCACGATCAATATTGCGGATGACGGCCTGTATACCAACCTCAGCGTGCGGGATCACGGCCCCGGTGTACCACAGGATGATCTGGCCCGTCTGCAGATGCCCTTTGTGACACTCGATCCCGCCCGGACCGAGCGCAATGCAGGTCTGGGCCTGGCTTTGGTCGCAGCGATATCGCATATGCACAAAGGCATGTTCGACGCCCGCAACTGTGATCCGGGCCTAGAAGCCACTATTCGTCTGTCGCGCAAACCCTGATCCGGTGATCATGAACCGCAAAGGTAAAAAAGGATCGGGTGACAGTAATTCTGACACCGGTTAAAACGTCGATTATGTCTGACCCGATCTCAACTATCCGTAACCTCGGCCCGGCCTATGAACAGGCTTGCGCGCGTGCTGGTATCCACTCGGCCCAGCAACTGCGCGAGATAGGCCCCGACGCGGCCTATGCAAAACTCTTGCAGGCAGGATCGCGCCCTCATTTCATCGGCTATTATGTTTTGGTGATGGGGCTGCAAGGCCGCCCCTGGAACGATTGCAAAGGCGAAGAGAAAAAAGCCCTGCGGCAAAGGTTCGACGCAATCAAAGCCAGCAACAGTACTGCGCCTGAGACGAAGATGATTGCGGATCTGGATGCAATCGGCGTCCGGGTATCTTCGGACGATTTGAAACCCGCATAGAAAAAGCCGCCCCCGACCCCGGGAGCGGCTTTATAGGCTTGATCTTAAAACAGATTAGCCGACCAGTTCGATGCCTGAGAAGAAATAGGCAATCTCAACCGCTGCTGTTTCCGGTGCGTCTGAACCGTGGACCGAGTTCTCGCCAACCGATTCAGCGAACTCGGCGCGGATGGTGCCGGGGGCCGCATCTGCAGGGTTGGTTGCGCCCATGACTTCGCGGTTCTTGGCAATGGCGCCTTCGCCTTCCAGAACCTGTACAATAACCGGCTCGGACGACATGAATTCGCACAGTTCGTCATAGAACGGGCGCTCGGCATGGACGTCATAGAACTTGCCAGCTTGTGCTTTGGTCATGTGAATGCGCTTTTGCGCAACGATGCGCAGACCGGCCTCTTCAAACTTGGCGTTGATCTTGCCAGTCAGGTTGCGGCGGGTTGCATCGGGTTTGATGATCGAGAATGTGCGTTCCAGTGCCATGTCGGCCTCTCCTTAAAAATAGGGCGCGGGGCCCGCGCCGAAATCCATCGCGGGCCGCGTATCATGGTCTGTAGCTTATGAAAAGTGTTATGATGCCCTGCTCCGGCGCTTTGCCGGTCACAATGTGCTGGGCAACGGGTCCAGACTGTCGATCCGACGAACATAGAGCACTGCCAGAAGGCCGATAAAGCTGCACCCGCACATCATGCCAAGCACAAGAAAGGGTCCGTTTTCCGGGCTGACAAAGGCGCCGGTGATCGTGGTCAGAACCGCCCCCAGCGCAACGATCATTGCACCTGACAGGCCCGCCGCGCTGCCTGCCAGTTTGGGACGAACCGACATCACGCCCGACGATGCATTGGCGTTGGTCAGTCCATTGCCGAAACCGACACAGATGGCCGAGCCGAAAAAGACCCAAACCGTACCAAGCCCGACCCAAAACAGAAGCAGCCCGCAAAGCGGCCCTGCCGTGGCTACATTCCGCCCTATCAGGATCATAGTTGTTAACTGCGTCCGCGCCGCCAATCGGCCAGTGACAAAATTCCCGACCATGAACCCCCCGGTGATAATGCCGATCCCAAGACCCAGCATCGCGGGGCTCAGATCAAACCAAGCAGCTGCAACCAACGGTGCACCGGTGATAAAACTGAAAAAACCGCCGATCGAAAATGCCGCGCATAGGGCATAACCCCAAAACCTGCGGGCGCGGAACAGATGCGGATATTCCTTCAGCTGCGCCGCGAATGTTGGGGCGCGGTTTATATTGGTCTCTCCCATATCAAACCACAGCAAAGCCAGCAGACCGGTGCCAAGTAAGGAATACAGAACAAACCCCGAACGCCAGCCAAACAGCATGTCCAACGCGCCGCCCAACATCGGTCCCAGCATTGGCGCCAATGCCATAGCCATTGCGACATAGCCCAGCTTGCTGGCCGCCTCGTTGGGGGGATAGCGGTCGCGGATTGAGGCGCTGGACAGCACAGACCCGGCGACGACCACAGCCTGAATGAGGCGAAAACCCAGAAACACCCAGATTGACCCAGCCAGCACGCAGCCGATGGATGCGACCACGAAGATCGACATGCAGATCAACAGGACCGGTCTGCGCCCATATCGATCCGACAGAGGACCCATGATCAGTTGCAGCACAGCAGAAACCGCCAGATATCCCGCAACCGCCAGATTCATAAGGCCGTAATCCACCTGAAAGTCCACGCTCATATGCGCCAGCGATGGCAGGAACATATTCAGCGTCAGCACCGACAACGCCGTGGCAAAGACCAGCGTGACCAACGACGGAGGTGTTCGGGCTGTATGCATGATGGAACCGTGTGAAAACTTCAGGCAAAACAGCGCTAACACATTGAATGCCGGTTGAACATGCAAGCTGCTGGCGGCGGCATAACGGCTCTGCTAAGAGCAGCATATGTTACGGATTCAAGACATCACCTATGCCGTTGAAGGCCGCCCTTTGTTCGAGGGCGCAAGTGCAACCATCCCCGATGGCCACAAGGTTGGACTAGTGGGGCGCAATGGCACCGGCAAGACCACCCTGTTTCGCTTGATCCGGGGGGAACTGGCGCTGGAATCGGGCAGTATCGCTGTCCCGAAACGGGCGCGTATTGGTGGCGTGGCGCAAGAGGTGCCCTCGTCCAATGCCTCACTGATCAATACCGTTCTGGCCGCCGATACCGAGCGCAGCGCGTTGATGACTGAAGCCGATAGTGCTACGGACCCCGGACGCATCGCCGATATTCAGACCCGGCTGGCCGATATAGACGCCTGGTCGGCCGAAGCGCGCGCAGCCTCGATCCTCAAAGGGTTGGGGTTCGATGACGAGGATCAACTGAAACCCTGTTCGGACTTTTCCGGCGGCTGGCGCATGCGCGTCGCGCTAGCAGCGGTGCTGTTCTCGCAGCCTGATCTGTTGCTGCTGGACGAACCGACCAACTATCTGGATCTGGAAGGCGCTCTGTGGCTGGAAAGCTATCTGGCGAAATATCCGCACACGGTGATCATCATCAGCCATGACCGCGGGTTGCTGAACCGCGCTGTGGGGTCGATCCTGCATCTGGAAGATCGCAAGCTGGCCTATTACGCGGTGCCTTACGATAAATTCGCGGAACGCCGCGCCGAACGTCTGGCACAGGCGGAATCGGAAAACACCAAGGCCAAGGCGCGCATCGCACATCTGCAAAGCTTCGTGGATCGCTTTCGCTATAAGGCGTCCAAAGCAGTTCAGGCCCAGTCGCGCCTGAAGATGATCGAACGCATTCAGTTGGTCTCGACCCCGCAAGAGGCTGCTCTGCGCGCTTTTTCCTTCCCCGAACCAGAAGAACTGTCTCCCCCGATCATTCAAATCGAAGGCGGTGTGACGGGATACGGCGAGACCGAGGTGCTGCGCAGACTGAACCTGCGCATTGATCAGGATGACCGCATCGCGCTGCTGGGCAAGAACGGTCAGGGCAAATCGACCCTGTCCAAGCTGCTGTCTGATCGTCTGCCGTTGATGGCTGGCAAGATGAGCCGCAGCACCAAGCTGCGCATCGGCTATTTTGCACAGCATCAGGTGGATGAGCTGCATGTGGACGAGACGCCCTTGGATCATCTGCGCCGATTGCGCCCGAATGAAGCACCGGGCAAGTGGCGCTCGCGTTTGGCCGGGTTCGGATTGAATGCCGATCAGGCAGAAACCAAGGTCGGGCGGCTGTCCGGTGGTCAAAAGGCGCGCCTGTCGCTGCTGCTTGCCACCATCGACGCCCCGCATATGCTGATTCTGGACGAACCGACCAACCATATGGACATCGAAAGCCGCGAGGCGCTGGTTGAGGCATTGACCGCCTATTCCGGAGCCGTAGTGCTGGTCAGTCATGACATGCACCTGCTTTCGCTGGTGGCGGACCACCTCTGGCTGGTCTCGGACGGATCCGTCAAACAGTTTGACGGGGATCTGGAATCCTATCGGTCCCTACTGCTGGGCCGCGACAAACCTGTTAAGGAAAAGCCGCTGACGGCCAAGCCCAAACGCCCATCGCGCGAGGCGGTTCTGAACCTGCGCGCCGATCTGCGCAAATGCGAGGAACGGATCGAGAAATTGACGGATATGCACGAAAAACTCTCGGCCAAACTGGCTGACCCCAGTTTGTATGAAGACGACAAGATCAACGACCTGGCGACCTGGAACCGGAAATTTTCCGAGGTGGTCGAGGCAATGCAAAAAGCCGAGGCGCTTTGGGTGGTTGCAGCAGAGCGGTTGGAACAGGCAGAGACCGCAGCATGATGGATACAGCCTTTCTCATAACCTCGTTTACAACATTGCTTGTGGTCATTGATCCGCCAGCACAAACGCCGATCTTTGTGGCCCTGACACAAGGCATGGATCGGCATGCGCGTTATACAATAGCGGTGCGCGCCTGTCTGACGGCGGCTGGGATTCTGGCCATGTTCGCCGCATTCGGCGAGGCGGTTCTGGGCTTTATTGGCATCTCGATGGAGGCGTTCCGCGTTGCGGGCGGCGTTCTGTTGTTCCTCACAGCGCTGGACATGCTGTTCGAACGGCGCACCAAGCGGCGCGAAAACAGCGCCGAAGAAGAAGAGCATCCTGATCCTTCGGTATTTCCGTTGGGTATTCCCCTGATTGCAGGACCCGGCGCGATTGCCACAATGATCCTGCTGGCCGGGCAGCATCCGGGCATAGAGGGTCTGGCCGTGGTGATCGGCATGATGCTGATCGTAGTGGCGATGGTGTTCGTCACCTACCTGTCTTCAGGCGCGGTGGCACGAATTCTGGGCAAGACCGGGCTGAATGTGCTGACCCGCCTGTTGGGCATGCTGCTGGCGGCCTTGTCAGTTCAGTTTATCTTGGATGGGCTAAAAGCCTTTGGATTTGCGTCATAAATCCCCATATTGGATTCGAGTGACGCAGTAAGGTAGCGGTATGGACGGCGACAGCATTGCAAATCTGGCCTATCTTGGATTGCTGGGCGCAGCGGTCGTGGCCTGGTTTATCTCTCAGAACCGGCAAAGCCTGAACAAAACGTTGCAACAGGCTCTGGCCTGGGTGTTTATTTTTATCGGCATCATTGCCGCCTATGGACTATGGGGCGATATCCGTAGCACTGTGGGCCCTGCCCCGCAGATGACCGTGACCGGCGAAAGCATCGAGGTGCCGCGCGCCTATGACGGGCACTACTATCTACCGGTTCTGGTCAACGGAGAGCCCATCACCTTTTTGGTCGATACCGGCGCCAGCCAGATTGTGTTGAACGAGGCGGATGCCAGACGCATCGGTGTTGACCCCGATCAGCTGAACTATTTCGGGCGGGCCCTGACGGCCAATGGCGAGGTGCGCACCGCCCCGATACGGCTGGACAGCCTTGAACTGGGGCCCATCACGGATCGCAATGTCTCGGCCTGGGTGAATGAAGGGGCGCTGGATCAGTCCTTGCTGGGCATGGATTACCTGCACCGGTTCTCGAATATACAATTCGCGGATGGGCGTCTGATCCTGTCGCGCTGATACCCTCTCGATATTGAGAACATAATAAGAACATGCTAGAGTAATAGCATGTCCACACACCTTCTTGGCCGCAAACCCGCACGACAAATGGCAGGGCTGAATCTCCATCCGCAGATCACCCTGCAACTGGCCCGCGTGCACGAGGCCTGCGGCCCCGCCCGGCGCAGCTTTGCCATGTGGTTGGCCGGTCAGGCACAGGGGCCGGTTCTGTGGATTTCCCCCGCGTGGGAGGCCAGCCAGTTGCACCCCGGTGGGATGATGGCCTTTGCCGATCCGGCCCGGTTCCTGTTTGCCCGCCCCAACCATGCCGAGGATCTGCTGTGGTGCATGGAAGAAGCGTTGCGCAGCGGGGCAACCCCACTGGTGATCTGCGATCTGCCCGAGGCGCCCGGCCTGACGCCGGTCCGACGGATGCATCTGGCCGCGGAACAAGGCGGCACGATGGGGCCAGCCCCGCTGGGCCTGTTACTGACCCCTGGCGATGGCGGCGCACAGGGGGTTGAAACCCGCTGGCACATGGCTGCGGATCATCACGCCGGGGTTCCCTGCTGGACCCTGACCCGCCGTCGCGCCCGCGCCCTGCCCCCGGTCAGCTGGCAGGCCACCCAGACCAAGACGCATGCCGGGCTGAACCTGACGCGGATCAAGGCCCAAGATGTGTATTGGGGGGAATAAGTTACGCGGCTCACGGCACTTGTGACTAGCCAAGTGCTACATCCAACCCTAGCGTTCCGGTATGAGCCATCCAATCCATGACAGCCGCTATTCTTGGCTTCGCCTTCTGATCACCCTCGCAATCGCTACGGTGGCGAATGTGGGCATGTGGGCGGTAATCGTCGTGATGCCCGCGATCGAGGCGCAATTCAGCGCCGGTCGGGCCGAAGCCTCATTTCCCTATGTCTTGTCGATGATCGGGTTTGCACTGGGGAACATGTGGCTGGGGCAACTGGTTGATCGGTTGGGCGTGACCAAGGCACTGATCGGTGCCGCCCTTCTGAGCGCGGTCAGCTATCTGTTGGCAACATGGGCGCCGAATATGCTGCTCTTGTCACTGGCCCATCTGCTGTTGGGGTTGGGCACGGCTGTTGGTTTTGGCCCTCTGATCGCGGACATCTCACACTGGTTCATGAAACGCCGCGGGATCGCAGTGGCGTTGGTTGCCAGCGGAAACTACCTGTCTGGGGCGATCTGGCCAACGCTTCTGTCAGGCATCCTTGCACGTGAGGGATGGCAGCAGGTCTATCTGACGCTGGCGGTCATAACGCTGCTCGTTGTCATCCCCCTGTCTCTGCTGTTGCGCCGGCAAGTCCCGATCGAGGCCCATCAAACCGCCGCCGCCAATGCGCAGATCAACGCACGCAGCGTGGGAATATCGCCGCGCAGCTTGCAATACGTTCTTGGTCTGGCCGGAATCGGCTGTTGCGTGGCCATGTCGATGCCGCAGGTCCATATCGTGTCCTACTGCGTCGGGCTCGGATATGGCCCGGCGGTCGGGGCCGAGATGCTCTCGCTGATGTTGCTGGGCGGCGTGGTCAGCCGAGTGATCTCGGGGTTGGTCGCCGACAAGCTGGGCGGGTTGATGACATTGCTGGTCGGCTCTTTCCTGCAATGTATCGCCCTATTTCTGTTCCTTCCCTATGACGGGATGGCCTCACTTTACATTATCAGCCTCATGTTCGGTCTGGCGCAGGGCGGCATTGTCCCCAGCTATGCGCTCGTCGTACGTGAATATATGCCCCCGCAAGAGGCCGGAGCACGCGTTGGCTTTGTCATGATGATGACCATCATGGGCATGGCACTGGGCGGATGGATGTCCGGGTGGATTTACGACTTAACCGGAAATTATCAACTGGCCTTTATCAATGGCATCCTCTGGAACGGGCTGAACATCGCTATCCTGCTGATGTTGCTAAGGCGATCGCGGCCCCGCAGGCGGGAGGTCATGATATGACCCAACTGACAAGGCGCGCTGTACTGTCCGGGTTGACCGCCCTTCCATTTGCGCGCCCGGCTCTGGCCGGGTTGCGTCCCTATGAACTGGTCCGCAATGGCACTTCCGTAGATTTTATGTTCGAGCTGTCCGGCATCACACAGTCCGGAACCATGCCGATACAATCTGCAGATATCCGAATTGACATGACCGACCTGACCAACAGCCGGGTGGATGTCTCGCTAAACGTCGCCAAGGCGCGCACCAACCTGCCCTTCGCCCGCAAACCGATGCTCAGCGCTGGGGTTCTGGACGCCAAAGGATTTCCCACAATTCATTTCACCTCGACCGATATTCAGCTTGGCAACGGTGGACGTATCTCGAACGGGGCCGAGATCACAGGAGATCTGACCTTGCGTGGTGTAACGCGACCAATCACATTGCGCGCCAATATTTTTCGCCCGCCCGGCAGCGCCCGAGACAACTTGAATAACCTCTCCATCCAACTCAGCGGTTCACTGAACCGTCACGAATTTGGCGCCTCGGGTTATTCCGACCTCGTAAAGGAAACTGTTGGCCTTGATATCCGGGCCAAGATCAAAAAGACTGGATAGATCAAAAACGACGCCACAAAGTCGATAAGCCGCGCGCACCGCGCTGGAAATATCGCAATCTGAGCCCATCATGCGCACGATCATTTCCTTTGCCGCCCTATTTCTTTCCGTCATTCTGCTTCAACTGTCCACCGGTGGCGTTGGCCCGCTGGATGCGATTTCCGGCCTGACCCTGAATTTCACCACTGGGCAGATTGGTCTGTTGGGCTCGGCTCATTTCGTTGGCTTCTTTGTGGGATGCTGGTGGGCCCCGCGCCTGATGGGAAGCGTCGGCCATTCGCGGGCATTTGCCGTTTGCACAGCTTTGGGCGCAATGGGGTTGCTGGGGCACACCCTGACGGACAACGCTTATATCTGGGCGGCCCTTCGGATCGCGTCAGGCGCCTGTGTCGCCGGGTGCTACACAGTGATCGAGGCCTGGCTGAACGCAAAGGTCACGAATGAGACGCGCGGGCGCGCCATGGGCACCTATCGCATCGTCGATATGGGCGCGTCCCTCTGCGCCCAGCTGATCATCGCAGTTCTGCCGCCAGCATCATATGTCTCGTATAACTTGCTGGCGATCCTGTGCTGCGCTGCCCTGTTGCCGCTAACACTGACGCGCGCCAGCCAGCCCGAAACGCCCGAAGCCCCGCGGCTGCGCCCGAAACTGGCCTGGAACAGCTCTCCTCTGGCGGTGGCCGGGGTGGTGGTTGCCGCGTTAAGCTCGGCGTCCTTTCGGATGGTCGGCCCTGTTTACGGGCAAGAGGTCGGGCTTGGCGTCGATCAGATCGCCTTTTTCCTGGCGTCTTTCGTGCTGGGCGGCGCGTTGGCGCAATATCCGATGGGATGGCTGGCCGATAAATACGACAGGCGCTGGGTACTGATCTGGCTTTCGGTTGCCGCCGTCCTCAGCTGTGGAGTGACCATGGCCGCCAGCAACACCGGAACCGTCGGCGTCATGCTGGCCGCGTGTTTGTTCGGCTTTACGACCTTCCCGATTTTCTCGGTTTCATCCGCGCACGCCAATGACTTTGCCACAACCGAACAACGGGTCGAGCTCTCTGCCGCGCTGATGTTCTGGTATGCGCTGGGTGCGATTGCCTCGCCTTACGTGTCATCCACTTTGATCCAATCCTTTGGACCCGGCGCGCTTTTCGCCTTTGTAGCGCTTGGCCACGTCTTCCTGATCATCTTTGGACTGGCGCGGATGCGCTCACGTCCGACCCCCGAAGAGCGCACCAACTATGTCTATTCGCCACGAACTTCTTTTACTATCGGGCGCCTGTTGAAACGGTCGCGCGAGAAGCAGTAAAAAGGGCCGGGAAATTCCCGGCCCATTCTTTTAGTGTTCGGTTCGTGGTTTCTGATCAACCACTTCTGCCTCATCGGCTGGTTTAACAGTGGGCTCTAGCGCGCCGTTGACGATACCGCCCACACCGTTCTCCATCGATAAGCCCAGCTCTTCGCCCAGCTTTTTCAGCGCGGGCATCTGCACGGCCATACCCATGATCGAATCCAGCGCCTGGTTCACCACCGGCTTGTCGCCATTGGCGCCTCCGCCACCACCGGCGGCACCGATCCCGCCAACCTGATGGATCTTGATCGAGTCGATCTTTTCGGCGGGCTTGACCATTTCCGCAATGATCGTCGGCATCGCCTCAATCCGGGCCAGATCAACCTTCAGACGGATTTGATCGACGGACAGGGCATTGTCAGCCTCGACAATCGCGCGCTTACCTTCCGCTTCGGCCAGCATGTCGTTCTTCTTGGCCTCGGCGCGGATGTTCAGCGCATCCGCTTCGGCTTGCGCCTCTTCACGGCGGGCTTCGGCGCGGTCGGCGGCAGCTTCTTTCTCGGCCTGGGCGGCCAGACGGATGGCTGTGGCCTGACGTTCAGCCTCACGCGTCGCTTCGATCAGCACGATCTGCTTCTGACGCTCGGCTTCGGCCACATCGCGGGCGGTAACCACCGCTTCGGTCGCTTTGGTCGCCTCGGCACGGGCCAGATCAGCGGATGCACGCGCGCGACTTTCCTCTTCGGATTTCTGCGCGATGATGATCTGACGCTCTTGCTCGGCAACCTCTAGCTCGCGCTCTTTCGAGATCTCGGCCTCACGGATTTTACGCTCGCGTTCAATGTCGGCGCCACGAATGGCTTCTTCACGGGCAATCCGGGCACGCTCGGTTTCACGTACAGAATCCTCGGTCCGCGCGGCGATCTCGGCCTCTTGCGCCACGCGCAG
The DNA here is from genome assembly GCF_059609905.1 of Ruegeria sp. YTSA226. Taxonomy (NCBI): domain Bacteria; kingdom Pseudomonadati; phylum Pseudomonadota; class Alphaproteobacteria; order Rhodobacterales; family Roseobacteraceae; genus Ruegeria; species Ruegeria sp. YTSA226. The sequence continues at coordinate 211,829 of NZ_JBXWMQ010000001.1, read as the reverse complement.
GGTTTCGATCTGTTGCGTCTGTTCGATGCGGGCCTGCTCTTCGTCCTTGTCGATCAACAGCTTCTGACGCTGAGCTTCCATCGCTGCACGGCGCACTTCCACCTCGGCATCCGCATCAATCTGCGCACGCTCTTTTTTCGAGGTCGCAATCACCTCGGCCAGCTTGCGCATACCCACGGCGTTAAAGGCGTTGTTCTCATCCAGCGCTTCGAACGGCGTCTGGTCCAGCGCGGTCAGCGAGACCGATTCCAGCGACAGGCCGTTTTTCAGCAGATCTTCGGACACGGCATTCTGCACTTCTTGCACAAAATCGGCGCGGTTTTCGTGTAGACCGTCCATGGTCATCTGCGCAGCCACAGCACGCAGACCGTCAATCAATTTGCCTTCGATCATCTCACGCAGTTGTTCGACATCGAATGTGCGGGCGCCCAGGGTTTGGGCGGCACGTGCGATGCCCTCTTCCGTGGCCATGACCGAGACATAGAACTCGACCCCCACGTCAACACGCATCCGGTCTTTGGTGATCAAAGCGGCCTCGGCGCTGCGCTGCACCTCAAGACGCAGGGTCTTCATGTTGACCGGGCTGACCTCATGCAACAGCGGCACGACGATGACGCCACCATCCATGATGACTTTCTTACCGCCAGCACCGGTTTTCACCAGGCTCACCTCGCGGGTTGCGCGGCGGTACAGTCGGGCCAGTACAAGGCCAATGAACATAACGGCCGCTAAAATGGTCACAACTGTGACGGCTAGGAATGTAAGTTCCATGCAAAATCCTCCGATTTGGGGTTGTTGAATTGGTTAGTTTGACAAGCCGACCAGAACGAACCGGTCGCGCCGTCGGTCGCGCAGGACAAGCACTTCGGTGCCTTGTTCCAGCGTATCCTTGTCCTGCAGGGGTTCAGCGCGCAGGTAATGCGCATTGCCAAAGCGGTCCATGACCCGCACTTCGGCCGGGCGGCCTCGGGATGCCGTCCCTTGCGAGATGAAACCGCGACGGCGGGCCAGCATCCGTTCTGACATAGCCTCGGTCTCGGTTTTCGGCAGCAGGCGGGCAAAGACCGCGCTAAAGCCACGCGCAAACCAGATGCCAAAGGCCCCGGCCGGGATCGCAGCCATCCATGAGGGCAGATCAAAGCCCATCACATCACGCAGGCCCAGTTGCAGACCGATGCCCGACAGGCCGAAACCAGCCAGCAAAACCACCAGCCAGATCATGAAAGGCACTTTGCCAAAGCCCAGCCAGCTTGCAGGACCGTCCGAGGTCACAACCGGCGTTTCCGCCGCAACCTCGGCCAGCTCGAACTCACCCAGATCGACATCCGCGTCCAGATCAAGTTCGAAATCACCGATGTCCAATTCCGGAGCGTCAACCAGATCAAGGTCAACGTCGCCCTCACCCGCCATCAGGCTTCCACCCAGCAACAGCGCCACCAGTTCCAGCCCCAAAAGGCCAAACAACAGCGCAATCGCAATGGTAAAGGGCACAAATGCACCCTCGAGTAGAAAACTGAACATCAGTGGGCCGTCTCCGTTATTGTATACGATGGCATGCAGTAAATATGGGGAGTCATGACAAAGTTTCAAGAGGTTGTGATTCTATATTTCAACCTATGGGTAATTGACACGGTGACACAGCGGCAGTCGGGAAACCCGTTCTTTGGGGATTTTTCCGTGCATGGGGCCGGAAAGTTGCATCCGTGCAAAAGCCGGGCTTTTGCTGGGCTGTGACATAAGATAGACGGGCCTGCAGTTACATACGCGGAAACGGAACATGGCTCGGATTCTCATCACCTCGGCGATCCCCTACATCAACGGGATCAAGCACCTCGGCAATCTGATCGGCTCGCAACTGCCCGCCGACCTGTATGCGCGGTATCAGCGCGGCCGGGGGAATGAGGTCATGTTTCTCTGCGCCACCGACGAACACGGCACCCCCGCCGAGCTGGCCGCCGCCAAGGCAGGCAAGCCGGTCGCCGAATACTGTGCCGAGATGCATGGCGTGCAGGCCGATATCGCACAGCGCTTTGGCCTGAGCTTTGATCACTTTGGCCGCTCATCCAGCCCCCAGAACAAGGCGCTGACCCAGCATTTCGCTGGCAAATTGGATGACGCCGGGTTGATCCGCGAAGTGAGCGAGAAACAGGTCTATTCCCACGCCGATGGGCGCTTTCTTCCTGACCGCTATATTGAAGGCACCTGCCCCAACTGCGGGTACGACCGTGCACGTGGCGACCAGTGCGAAAACTGCACCAAGCAACTGGATCCGACCGACCTGATCGAGCCGCGCTCGGCCATTTCCGGTTCGACCGACCTTGAGGTGCGCGAAACCAAGCACCTGTATTTGCGCCAGTCATCAATGAAGGATCAACTAAACGCCTGGATCGACTCCAAGACCGATTGGCCGATCCTGACCACCTCGATCGCCAAGAAATGGTTACATGACGGCGACGGCCTGCAAGACCGTGGCATTACCCGCGATCTGGACTGGGGCGTGCCGGTCAAGAAGGGCGATCAGGACTGGCCCGGCATGGAGGGCAAGGTCTTTTACGTCTGGTTCGACGCGCCGATCGAATACATCGCCTGCGCCAAGGAGTGGGCTGATGCGACCGGCAAGCCGGATGCCGAGTGGGAGCGCTGGTGGCGCACTGACAAAGGTGCCGATGACGTGCGCTATGTTCAATTCATGGGTAAGGACAACGTGCCTTTCCATACCCTGTCCTTCCCGGCGACCATTCTAGGTTCGGGTGAGCCGTGGAAGATGGTCGACCATCTGAAATCCTTCAACTACCTGAACTATGACGGCGGCCAGTTCTCAACCAGCCAAGGTCGCGGCGTGTTCATGGACCAGGCGCTGGACATCCTGCCTGCCGATTACTGGCGCTGGTGGCTGCTGAGCCATGCGCCCGAAAGCAGCGATAGCGAATTCACCTGGGAGAACTTCCAGCAATCGGTGAACAAGGATCTGGCCGATGTGTTGGGCAACTTCGTCAGCCGGATCACCAAGTTCTGCCGCTCAAAATTCGGCGAGGCGGTGCCCCAAGGCGGCACCTATGGCGACCGCGAGCAGGCCCTGATCGAAGAGCTGACCCGCCGCGTCCGCGCCTATGAAGGGTTCATGGAGGCAATGGAAGTTCGCAAATCCGCCCAGGAATTGCGCGCCATCTGGGTTGCCGGGAACGAGTATCTTCAATCCGCGGCACCCTGGTCGACCTTCAAGGAAGATCCAGAACAGGCCGCGGTACAGGTGCGTCTGGGTCTGAACTTGATCCGGCTCTATGCCGTGCTCAGTGCGCCGTTCATTCCCGAAACCACCGCCCGTATGCTGAGCGCGATGAACACGATGGATACCGCCTGGCCTGACGATGTTGCGGCGGCCCTGTCCGCCCTGCCCGCAGGCCACGACTTTGCCGTTCCCGATGTTCTGTTCGCCAAGATCACCGACGAACAGCGCGAAGACTGGCAGGACCGTTTTGCAGGTGTCCGCACCTAAGACACCCGACCGGGAAAAGAATACAGGGGGCTTTACGGCCCCCTTTTTTCATTTTGCGTTTGATCCAGATTGCCGGAAACGCCCTTGCCAGATCAGGAAACTAGCCCTGGCCGATTTGCGTAAACCTGCCGCCCTACAGAAAAATATCCTTGGGTAAGCGATTGCCTTACGGGCTAACACGCTTGAGAAACCTACCAAAACCAGCCATCCTCACAAAGAGTTTAGGCGACTCGGACCGCTGGCGGCGACCCGAGTTGTATCCAGTTTTTGTTTCAATGGGGCTTCTGCCATGATCCTTGCATCAACACTTTTCAGCTTTCGACCGAATGACCCCATAGCCAAATCCGTTTGGTATGCCGCAGCTTTGGCCCTGTGTGGGTTGGTGGTGCCAGCTGCCGCGCAGGATAAAAGTGACGCCCCACCGCCCAAAGTGTCCATCGCAGCGGCCTACACGCAAGAAATCACGGACGAGGCGACTTTCATCGGTCGAGCTGAGGCGCTGAACAAGGCCGATATTGTCGCCCGGGTCAGCGGATTTCTGGACAGTCAGAATGTTGAAGACGGCGCGATGGTGAATGAAGGCGACCTTATGTTCACGATCGAGCCGGACCTGTATCAGGCGACACTAGATGCACGGAATGCCGATCTGGACCGTGCCGAAGCAAATCTTGAGCTCGCCAAAGTTGACCTGGCCCGGAAGGAAGAACTTTACAAACGCGATGCCACTCCGGAAAGCGAACGGGATATCGCCCGTGCCAACGAACTTGTGGCCATTGCCGAAGTCAAAGCCGCGAAAGCCGCGATCCAACAGGCTGAACTTGATCTGAGCTATACTAAGGTCCACGCACCGTTCACCGGCCGTATCGGGCGGGTCGCTATCAGCGTCGGGGACGTTGTTGGCCCGAACAACCCACCATTGGTGAATATCGTCAGCGAGGCACCAGTGTATGTGAATTTCTCGTTGAACGAAAAACAGTTTACCTCGGTTCTTGAACAATATGGCGAGAATGCATCGTCGCTGGCCGAAAGCCCCAAAAGCCCGAATGTGCATGTAACGCTGCCCAATGGATCGGACTTGGGCGAAACAGGTTCGATTGTTTTCGTTGACAACCATATCGACCCGCTAACTGGAACGATTGCAATGCGGGCCGAATTCACAAATGCCGACCGGCTGATCCTCGATGGTCAGTTCCTGAGCGTTCATATCGAAGCCCTGGAGCCGACCTTGCAGGTTCTGATCCCGCAGGCGGCCTTGTCGCGTGATCAGCGCGGTGATTTCGTTCTGGTCGTTAACGATAAGCAAATGGTCGAACAGCGCTATATCACCACCGGCGACAATGTCGGAACTGCTGTGATCGTTCTAGACGGCCTGCGCGAAGGGGAAAGCGTGATCGTCGAGGGCCTCCAGCGCGTGCGCCCGGGTGTGGCAGTGGATGCTGTCACCGCATCCGAGCAGCCGGGAGAGTAACAGATGTTCTCATCCCTGTTCATCAGCCGGCCCAAGCTGGCCCTAGTTATTTCGCTTGTCCTGACGATCATGGGCGGGATCGGCTATATGGTTCTGCCGGTCGCCCAGTTTCCTGATATTACGCCACCGGTCGTCAGCGTTTCCGCCACCTATACCGGTGCCAATGCCGAAACGGTCGAGAACACTGTCGCCGCGCCGATCGAGGCGCAGGTCAACGGCGTGGATGACATGATCTACATGACGTCCACCTCTTCGGATAACGGATCGTATTCGTTGAATATTACCTTCGAAGTCGGCACCGATCCTGACATTGCATCCGTCAACGTGCAGAACCGCGTTGCGCAGGCCATGTCTTCGCTTCCGTCAGAGGTGACTTCGTCGGGTGTCGTTACGCAGAAGGCATCGACCAATATGCTGATGCTGGTCACGCTGACCTCACCCAAAAGCACCTATGACAGTGTATTCTTGTCGAACTACGCTTCGATCAACCTGAAAGATGCGTTGGCGCGGGTACAGGGTGTTGGTAAAGCCGACGTTCTGACTAACCTTGAATATGCAATGCGGATATGGATGGATCCCGACAAGATGACCGCCCTGTCGATTTCACCGGGTGATGTCATAAACGCTATCCGAGAACAGAATATCGAAGTGTCTGCCGGTTCGATAGGCTCGCCGCCGGTCCCTGAGGGACAGACATTTCAATATACGATCAAGACCAAGGGCCGGCTGACCTCGGCCGCTGAATTTGGCAATATTGTCATCCGTACTGGTGATGCAGGGGCAATCGTACGCATAAGGGACATTGCCAGAACCGAACTTGGAGCGCAGTTCTATTCGGCTTCGGGTTATTTCCAGGCAGAACCCGCAACGGTTATCGGTATCTATCAAGCCCCCGGTGCCAATGCGTTGGCTGTTTCAGATCGTGTTCAGGCCGAATTAGACCGGCTGTCGCGTTCGTTCCCAACAGATGTTGAATATCAGGTTCCGTTCAACACGACCGACTTCGTGGAACAATCTCTGAACGACGTGGTTTCCACCCTGATGCTGACGTTCGTTTTAGTGATTTCGGTCGTATTTGTCTTTTTGGGCAGTTGGCGTGCCACGATCATTCCGGCGGTTGCTATTCCTGTTTCGCTGATCGGGACGTTCGCGTTCCTGCTGGCGTTTGGGATGTCCCTGAACACAATTTCTTTGTTCGCGCTTGTACTGGCAATCGGGATCGTGGTCGATGATGCCATCGTGGTGGTTGAAAACGTTGAACGCATTATCGCCGACGAAGGGTTGTCCCCGCCTGAGGCGACACGGAAAGCAATGGGCCAAATCACCGGACCCGTCATCGCAACCACTCTGGTTCTGCTGGCCGTTTTTGTGCCCGTGACCTTTATGCCTGGCATCTCGGGGCGACTGTATTCTCAGTTTGCAGTCACCATCTCGACTGCGGTCGTGATTTCGTCAATCAACGCTTTGACCTTGTCTCCGGCGCTTTGCGGACTGGTTCTGCGCGCGCGCTCGGGTCCGCCCAAGGGTATTCTGGCCCTGTTTGAGCGTTTCATCGGAACGCTGCGTGACGGTTATGTTGTCGTTGTCCGAAAACTGTTAATTCTGCCAGTCGCCGGACTGGGCGTCATCGTTGTTCTGGCCATGGGTACAGGGACGATCATGTCGAACACATCAAGCGGTTTTATTCCGCTTGAAGACAACGGCTATCTCTTTGTGGACATCCAGTTGCCAGATGCGGCAACACTGGAACGAACCGAGACTATCGCAGGTCGGGTCGACGACCAAATCCGCGATATCTCGGGGGTCGCCAGTACGGTTCTGATCAACGGGTTTTCGCTGCTGAACGGCACAACCACAAATGGAGCGACCGTTTTTGTGAACCTCGACAACTGGGACGAGCGGCAAGATCCCGACCTGTCTGCCGATGCCATTCTGGGCAAGGTTCTGGCGATTGCAAATGGCGAATCCGCAGCTTCGATCGTGGCCTTCAACCCGCCACCGATTCAGGGCCTCGGCATGTCAGCCGGTGTGGAAATGGAGGTTCAGCAAGTCGGGGGCGGTACGCCTCAGGATCTGGCCTCGGCCGTTGGGTCCTTCGTCTATGCTGCAAACCAGCGACCCGAGATTGGTCAGGCCTATACAACATTCCGGGCCAATGTTCCTCAGCTATTTGTCGATCTGGACCGTGAGAAAGCGAAAACCCTGGAAGTGTCTGTTGCTGAGATTTTCCAGACGATGCAAGCCCAGCTAGGCTCGTACTATGTGAACGATTTCAACCTGTTCGGCCGCGTCTACCGCGTGATGATTCAGGCCGAGGGGAGCTATCGGAACAAGGTCGAAGATATTTCGAACCTGTATGTGCGCTCGACCAAGGGCGATATGGTTCCATTGGGTACGTTGATCGACGTGGAAAACGTGTTGGGGCCAGTCCTGTTAAAACGGCATAACCTGTTCCGTTCGGCAACTGTTACAGCTGTACCTGCGCCAGGGCTGTCCAGTGGCGACGCTATCACTGTGATGACAGAAGAATCCGCCAACGCCCTGCCCTCGGGATACGCGTTTGAATGGACAGGTACCGCGCAACAGCAGCTTGCATCCGGCAGCCTTGTGATCATTATCCTCGGGCTTGCTGTCCTGTTCGCCTATTTGTTCCTGGTGGGGCAATACGAAAGCTGGTCGATGCCGGTGTCCATTCTTCTATCGGTTATTGTTGCCCTATTCGGGGCGGTTGCGGCGGTGGCCATCGTGGGTAGCGACATAAACCTGTACACGCAGATCGGGATGATCATGCTGGTGGGGCTTGCGTCGAAGAACGGTATCCTCATCGTTGAATTCGCAATGGAACAGCGTGCCAATGGCCTTTCGATCAAAGATGCTGCAGCCGAAGCCGCCCATCAACGATTCCGCGCGGTGATGATGACCGCCCTCTCCTTCCTGTTGGGTGTTGTACCGTTGCTTGCCGCGAACGGCGCGGGAGCGGCTAGCCAGAAGGCCATCGGTGTCGCCGTCTTTGGCGGAATGCTGGCGGCAACTCTGGTTGGCGTTATCCTTGTGCCGGTACTTTACGCCCTGATGCAGGGGCTGAGGGAATGGCTCAAAGGGACAAAGAACGACCCCGACCCTTCGGAAGAAGCCGCATAAATCAAAAAAAGCCCCGCCAAAAACGCGGGGCTTTTCTTTAATGGGCCAGGCGCTTTTCGATCCAGCGCTGGATGGCAGCGATCTGATCGGCATCAAGTCTTAGGCCCAGCTTGTTTCTGCGCCAGATGGCATCTTCAGCGCAGCGCACATATTCCTTGGTGACCAACCATTCCATTTCGCGTTCGGTCAGCGTCGCCCCGAACTCTTCCCCCAGATCCTCAGCGGTTTTTGCATCGGCCAGAATAGCGCGCGCCTCGGTTCCATAGGCGCGCACCAGCCGTTCCGCCCATGTGCGATTCAAAAAGGCATAGTCAAATTCCAGACCGGCAATTAGATCTTGCACTGCGCTAACGGGGAAATCGCCACCCGGCAAAGAAACTCCAGCGGTCCATGGACCGGGCAAATCCGGGAAGTACTCAGCGATTTTCTCAAGCGCACTTTCGGCCAATCTGCGATAGGTCGTAATCTTGCCGCCGAAAACATTCAAAACCGGAGCACCGCCAAGCCCATTGACCTTCAGAGTATAGTCTCTGGTCGCGGCCGTTGCGCTGCTGGCCCCATCGTCATACAGAGGGCGCACACCGGAATAGGTCCAAACGATGTCTTCGCGGGTCACAGGCTGCTCAAAATATTTTGACGCAAATGCACACAGATATTCCTGTTCAGACTCAGTACAGACTGGAGGAACCGATGGGTCTGGGTGATCCTGATCAGTTGTTCCAATAAGGGTGAAATCTCTCTCATAGGGAATGGCAAAGATGATGCGCCCGTCTTCGCCCTGAAAGAAATAGCATTTGTCATGGTTAAATAACCTGTGGGTTACGATATGGCTGCCGCGGACCAACCGAACCCCCTCGCGCGAGTTCACGTGGATTTTGTCCTGAATAATGTCCCCGACCCAAGGGCCACCGGCATTGATCAGCATCTTGGCCTGGACGACGCGCGTTTCATCACTCTGCTTGTCGCGGATCGTGACATGCCACAGGTCATCGACCCTTTCGGCAGACAGAACCTCTGTCCGGACCAGAATTTCGGCACCTCTGGCCTCGGCATCACGGGCGTTCAGAACCACCAGACGGGAATCTTCAATCCAGCAGTCGGAATATTCATAGGCAGTTTCGAACCTGTTCTGCAGCGGGCCGCCTTCGGGCGCAGACCGTAGATTCAGCGACGAAGTTCCCGGCAGAATTTTCCGCCCCCCGAGGTGGTCATACATGAACAGGCCCAGACGGATCAGCCAGGCCGGGCGACGACCGCGCATCCAGGGCATCACCATGCTCAGCAGGCGCGATGTCGGCGTGTCCGAGTCAAAGCGCATCCCATCGTGGTACGGAAGCACAAAGCGCATCGGCCAACTGATATGCGGCATTGCCCGCAGCAAGGTCTCACGCTCGATCAGCGCCTCGCGGACCAGTCGGAATTCAAAGTACTCAAGATACCGCAGGCCGCCATGGAACAGTTTGGTCGAGGCAGAGGACGTCGCCGATGCCAAGTCGTTCATCTCGGCCAATGTCACCGACAATCCCCGCCCGACCGCATCACGCGCGATCCCGCAACCGTTAATACCGCCACCGATGATGAATAGGTCAGTAACCTGGCCAGTCTGCTGTGCCATTTGCAGGTCAGTCCTTTTGCTGAAAACGTGCGGCAGTTAACCCGTTCGATACTCGGTTCGTCAATGTGGATTTTCGTTTTTTTTCGCGTAACGAACAAGAATAGCGATTTTTTGTTGTTGTCCAAACGATGTTTGTTTTCTGCCGGTTGCAATATTGCGAAAAAAGGAACAAAAACGAAAGAACCCAATAACCGGAGCTTCCCTTGTCTCTTTCGTTCCGCCAGTCAGACATCATAGAAATCGCCAAGCAGAATGGTCGCGTCATGGTCGAGGATCTGGCGTTGCAGTTTGGTGTCACGGTCCAAACGATCCGGCGTGATCTTTCCGAGCTTGCGGAACTGGGCAAGCTGGACCGGGTTCATGGCGGCGCGGTCCTGCGATCCGGCGTTTCGAATATCGGTTACGAGGACCGGCGCGCCCTGAATGCTGAAATCAAGACCCGTATCGCACAGGTTTGCGCTGCCAACATACCGGATGGTGCATCGCTTTTTTTGAACATCGGTACATCGACCGAGGCTGTCGCGCATCAGTTGCTAAACCACAAAGATCTTATGGTGGTGACAAATAACATGAATGTCGCGCGTATCCTGGTGGAAAACACGAACTGCCAGATCGTCGTCGCCGGTGGTGTTCTGCGCCGGTCGGACGGTGGTCTGATCGGCAATCTGACCAATTCAACGATTGAACAATTCAAGTTCGATTATGCGGTAATCGGGTGTTCCGCACTGGACGCCGATGGTGATCTTCTGGATTTCGATTTCCAAGAAGTCCGTGTCAGCCAGACTATCATTGCACAGGCCAGACACAGCTTTCTGGTTGCCGATCATTCGAAATTTCAGCGCTCGGCCCCTGCCCGTATTGCCTCAATGTCCGAAGTTGACGTTTTCTTTACAGATCAACCTCTTCCAAGTCGGCTTGCACGTAAATGCAAGGAATGGGGAACGCGGGTCGTATACAGCGGCCGAACCACCGGAGATTCGCATTAAACGCGTAATTCCAAACGTGGTTCTTGTCATAGGCGACCGGCCCTGACAGTATCACAACATATTGCAATCAGTGCACGGCAAGGGGGAGATCCGGGCCATGATCGCGCTTTTATTTGCGTTACTCTCAGCCACTATGGGGCTGAATTATTATAGAAAAACCAAAGCGGCCAATGTTGTGTTCTTCATTACCATGGCCCTAAGTGTTTATTGGCTGAAGTTTCATGCCACCAGCCAACTGACCATTCAGCTGTAGGAGGCCACAATGACACCCGAGCTTTCCCGCACCCTGAACGCGTTGGGAACCCTGGCGGTCAGCCTCGTTCTTGTGCTGGCCTTCGGATACCAGCTGGCGCTGAACGAACTGCCCTGCCCGCTTTGCTTATTGCAACGGGTCGGGTTCGTAGCGGTGGGCGTTGGTTTGGGCCTGAACCTGCTATACGGAGCCCGGCCGCAGCATTATGCGTTGATGTTGCTTGCGGCACTGTTTGGGATCAGCGTTTCCGTTCGCCAGATCTTGCTGCATATCGTACCGGGTACCGGCCACTATGGTTCGCCTGTTTTTGGGTATCACTACTACACATGGGCCGCGATCTGCTTTTTTCTGATCCTGCTGGGCACGGCAATCATGCTGCTTTTCGACCGTCAATATCAGGACACAACCGTCGATCAACCACGGTTCGGGGGCAATATGCTGGCCAAAACCGCGTTCTTTGTAATGCTAGGGCTGGCCGCGCTGAATGCGGGGGCGACCTTGTTGGAATGTGGCCCAGGTATCTGCGCTGACCCGCCGACAAGCTACAAATTGATTGACGAACTGGACACCAACAACTGAGGATGGATAAACCTTCCCTCATGGAGGCATCGGAATGGGACTACTGGGGCAGCCGCTAGGCTATTATGACTATCTGACATTTATCGCACTTATACTGCTGCTGGCCGCTGTAATGGCGCTGTTTCTGTTCATAATGGGACTGCCCGGCCGCATCGCAATCAAACGCAACCATCCCCATGCCGAGGCAGTCAAGATCATGGGCTGGATGGGGTTTCTGGCTGTCGTTCCCTGGATTCACGCCTTTATGTGGGCTTTCCACGATGCAGCCACTGTCGATATCCGCCGTATGCCTGATGATGAACGCGATGCGATACGGAAGGATATCAAACGGTTAGGCGGTGATCTGACCGAAGAATATCGCGATCCACTGGACCCGGACGAAACACAAAAAAGCTAAGGCTAAAGGAAGTCCCACAATATGTTTGTCGCTCTTGGCATTACGCTTTTCTACATCATTTTTGTCTGGCTGATCTTCTTCAAACTACAATGGCTTAAGTTTAGTATCGCCTGGGGCATCGTTTCCTTCTGGGTGGGTGCTCATCTGTTATTGATCTTTATGGTTGCGCTGCGGTTCTTCCAGCCATTTTCGATCGACAGCCACGTAGTCCGCTCAACCATACAGATCGTACCGCGCCTGACTGAACCAACCATCCTGTCCGAGGTTCTGGTCGAGCCGAATACAGAGGTGAAGAAAGGGGATCCGCTGTATCGGTTCGACGACACCGTCTTTGCGCTTGAATTCGAAGAGGCATCCGCACAGTTGGTTGCAGCCCAGCAGAACGCCAAAATTCTGGAACAGGATGTGATCGTCGCGGGTGAAGCCGTCGAGCGAGCCAACGCGCAACTGGCATATGCGCTGACCCAGCAAGCACGGTATGAAAACCTTGTCCCTGCGGGTGGTGCCCGCGAGGATGAGCTGGATCGCTGGAACGAGCAGGTCACGGAAGATCAGGCCAAGATAAAAGAGGCCGAAGCCAATCTGGAAAAGGCAAAGCTGGCGCTGGATTCGCAGATCGACGGGGTCAATACCGGAATCGTTCAAGCTCAGGCTCAGTTGGAAAAGGCCCGGTACTTTCTGGACAATACTACGATCTACGCGCCCGAAGATGGTATGATCGTTTCACAACAGGCACGCCCGGGTCTGGTTGTCGGTGACATCCGATTGGGCGCAATCGCCAGCTTTGTGACCAAAGAAAATCCCTATATTCTCGCCACTTACCGGCAGCAAAACCTGAAATTTGTGAAACCCGGGCAACAGGTTGAGGTCGCGCTGGACTTATATCCCGGAGAAATCCTGACCGGCAAAGTCGAGGCAATCTGGTGGGCAACCCGCCAGGGTCAATATCTGCCATCAGGCCGCCTGCCCGGATTTGAACTGCCAAAAATTCCTGGACATATTGCCGTGCAGATTTCGGTCGATATTCCAGATGGCCACGTTTTTCCCGCCGGTGGACATGCCGCGGTGGCAATCTATACCGGCCAGGGCAAAAGCTTTGAGTTCCTGCGGCGCATCAATATCCGCCTCTATTCCTTCGCAAACTTCATCCGACCACTGGACATTTAAGGACACGCTGTATGACACGGGCCAGGCTAAACCGCAGTTTGATGGGCACAGCCCTGTGTGCCGCGCTGCTGGTGGGATGCGCACCTGTCGGTCCTGATTTTGTGCGACCGAACTCTCCGGTCGTGAAGGAATGGATCGAGGTAAACAACCCTTCAGTCGGTGCCAGCGGCCTCACCTCGCGTAGTGCCCCTGTGGCAAAATGGTGGGAGACCTTCAACGACGCCACTTTGAACCGGTTGATCGCCGAAGCCTATGCCCAGAACCTGGCGCTACAGGTGGCCGGTGCGCGCGTATTACAGGCCCGCGCACAGCTTGGGATTGCCTTTGGTGAGCTTTACCCCCAATCGCAGGCCATCGGAGGTTCGATCGAGCGGCGCCAGATCAGCGATAATATCGGGCCGATTTCCGATATCAATCGGATCATCCCTCTGGATACCGAATTCTCGACCTCGCAGGTTGGCTTCGACGCCCAATGGGAATTGGATGTGTGGGGGCAGCAACGCCGGGGTGTGCAGGCCGCACGATCCAATCTGGCACTTCAGGTCGCTAATTACGATGACGCTTTGGTCACGCTGACCGGCGATGTAGCAGCGTTATATGTAAGCTTCCGCGCGCTGCAAGAAACCCTGTTCGTGGCACGAGAAAATATCAAGCTGCAGCAGGATTCGGTTGATCTGACGCAACTGCGTTTCAACAACGGCGTCACCACTGAATTGGATGTGCAAGAGGCCACCGCCCTGCTGAACAATACCATGGCGCTAGTGCCGGAAATTGAAAGCGATCTTCAGCAGACCAAGAATGCTTTGGCTGTTTTACTGGGAACAACACCCTCGCGCATGGCCGGGTTGCTGGGTAATTCCGGTCGTATCCCTTCGGCCCGATCCAACGTCGCCGTTGGAGTACCAGCGGAATTGCTGCGCCGACGCCCGGATGTACGCGCCGCAGAACTGGCCGCTGCCACACAGTCTGCGCAAGTTGGGATCGCGATTGCTGACCTGTATCCCCAGTTCATCCTGTCCGGTTCGATCGGCCTGCAGGCCTCGGGCAGTCAGGACCTGTTTTCATCCGCCAGCAATACTGGGCTGGCCAGTGCCGGAGTGGTCTGGAATGTGCTGAATTATGGGCGGATCAAGAATAATGTCCGCGCCCAGGACGCAGCTTATCAGGCCTTGATTGCGAACTATCAAAACACCGTTCTGACCGCCTATTCCGAGGTAGAAAGTGCTATGGTCGCCTATACGCAATCACGCAAACAGGTGACATTCTACCAAAACAGCGTCACCGCATCGCGCAAAGCTGCCGAGATCGCGGTGAACCAATACCGGGATGGCATCGCCAGTTATTCCCGCGTTCTGAACACGCAAACCGCATTGCTGCGATCACAGGCCAACCTGATCGAAGCCCGCCAGCAGGTCTCGAGCAATCTGGTTGCAGTCTACAAAGGTTTAGGAGGTGGTTGGCAAATCCGGCAAAATCAGGAGTTCCTGCCGGAAACCGTGCTGGCCGAAATGGCCTATCGCACCGATTGGGGAGACCTGCTGCAACAGGCTCCGACCCAAGCCAGCCTGAACTGAGCGCTATTTCGTCAGACCGCGCAAGCCGCCCGAAATCAGAATGTTGACCTCGTAGAGAATACGCGGCGCGGCCAGTCCTCCGGGGCTGGCCAAATAGTTCGGGCTCCATTCTGGTTCGAATTTCTGCTTGAACGAGCGCAGCCCCTCGAAGTGATAAAACTGTTCGCCATGTTCATAGACAAAGCCGCCAATGCGGTTCCACAGCGATGCCAGTTGCCGGTTTTCGATCCCGGAAAACGGTGCCGCCCCCAGCGAGAACCAGTGGAACCCCTGCTCGGCCCCCCATGACATCATCTCGGCAAACAGCGCGTCCATAACAAAACTTGGGCTATCTGGTTCATACCGCATCAGATCCAGCGACAGTTCTGATTTTTGCCCACCCTGAAAAAGGTTAGCAAACGCGACGATCTCACCTGTTTCGCCATTCCGCAGCACCGCGTGGTCGAAATAGGACAGATAGGTTTCATCAAATCCGCCAAGCGCAAAACCTTTCTCGGCCCCAGCTTTTTGTGCCAGCCAGTCATCCGAAATCTTGCGCAACTCGGGCAGGATCAGGTTTAGTTCCTGTTTTGGGATAATCTCGAAAACATACCCTTCACGCTCGGCCCGGTTCTTGGCCTGACGGAACCGCTTGCGGGATTTTCCGTCCAGCGAGAAATCTTTCAGCGGCACCCGCGCTACTTCGCCAATTTTCAGGATCGACAGGCCAAGGTCTAGAAAGGTCGGCAGGTATTTGGTGGAAACGCTGTAGAAGGCACAAAGTTTACCCTCACGGTCCGCCATCTCGCGCAGCTGCCATATCAGCTGTTTACCGGCGGTTTCATCCCCTACTGGCTCACCTTTGGTGACCAGTGCGTTGCCGGTATCGGCATAAGCCAGAAAAGCGGTTTCATCCGGCGCGATCAGGAACTGCTTGTCCCCGGTCAGGGAAATCTGGGATTCTGTGTCTTCGCTTTCCATCACCAGACGTTCGACTACTTCGGGGATTTCTGTGCGGGCTGGAACAGGAATCTCGCGCCCGAACAGTGAGCTAACGGCAACCACTCCAAGGATGACCGCAACCACAAGGCTGGATCGTAGGAACCGCGAGGCGTCGCCGTTCCAGGCAAACTCCCACCACAGGGCATTTTGATATTCGACATGGGAATAAGAAAACAGACCCACCCAAAAGATCACGGCAAGCAATGCAAGAACGCTGACCAGCCAGGGTATGTTCAACCTGAAGATCGACGCGCCGCTAACCCGATAGAACGCATCCCGGAACATGGCCAGCAGAACGATGCTACCCACCATGCTGAGCGCTTCGTGCGTATCCAGCCCTTTGGTCAGCGAAGCGACAAAACCGGCCAGCATCAACAGCATGGCCACAACCCAAGCCCGGTAAAGCTTGCGAAACAGCCCCCGTGATACAAGGATCAGCAAGACCCCTACCGCGCTTCCGGCCAGGTGGGACGCTTCGACAAAGGACAGGGGCAGGAAATCCCGTAGCACACCCAGGTTACCGCTGCTTGCAGGCAACGCGCCGGAGACCAGAAGTATCACACCGGCCACTGCGGCCACACCTGCGGCCACCATGGGCACGATCGGACGGATCACTCGATAAACCCAAGTGGCTGCACCAGTAATATGTCGACGATGGGTCAATGCTGATGCCACAGCGATCGAGAGTGTGGCGATGAGGAAGGGAAGAAACGTATAAACAAGGCGATACAGCAACAGCGCGGCAATGACATCCGACCGGCCTGACGCGCCAAGTCCCGCGATCATAGTCGCCTCGAAGGCGCCAATTCCACCCGGCGCATGGCTGAGGATACCGACCGCAATCGCGCCAATAAAGATGGTGAAGAAATAGGGGTAGCCGATCCCAAGGTCTGTCGGCAGCAGCACATACAGAACCATCGACGCACCAAACACATCGCCCAAGGCCGCCAGCGTCAGCAACCCGGCCAGTTTGCCGCCGGGAAGGTTAAATCCAACCCCGCCATAGGCCAGCCTGCGCCCGCCTTTCGACAGCCAGATGAACAGCGTTGCCAGAGCGATCAAAAGGCCCAATCCTATGACCGTCTCGACCGTATCGCTGATTGGCAAAACCTTCGATATCCCGTCGGGATGAAAGGTCAGCAAAGCCCCTAACAGCAAGGTCATGCCGGACCAGAAAGCGATCCACGAGGTCGCAATAACCCCAGCGACACGCCCCAGATCCAGCCCCAAAGATGCGTAGATCCGATACCGGATCGCCGTGCCCGTGATGTAGGAAAACCCAAGGCAGTTTGACACCGCATAACCACAGGCCCCGGCCATGCCCGCAACCGGCAAAGGAACCTCACCGTCGGCAACGCTCTGGACTGCAAAGACGTCGTATAAAGACAGGGAAACAAAGCTAAAAGCGGTCCAGCACAAGGCGATGAACAACAGCGTCCAAGAGGTGTTCGCCACATCCGTCTGAACGGATGACCATTTCACATGTGCAGACAGTTCATGCAGCACGGTCAGGGCGACCAGCATGACGATTACGGGAATGGCGATTCTGACCAGGGGTCGTTCCAGAAAACCGGATACTCTTTCGGCAAGTCTGATGGCCCAGAGTTCTTTGCCTGTATCCTGATCAGTCATGTGATTTCCCTGTTTCAGGTTTGCAGCTGCCTTTGCGCGGGTGGCGAACGCATCGCAACTTTTACACATATTCCTTGCTGCTCAAAGCACTACAGCAATCAGACGCGGCCTTTCCGAGTAGAAAGAAGCAAGTTGGTTTCGGATCGCGTAATCCCTTCGATCCTGCGGATGCGAAACAGGATTTCATCCAGTTCGGCCAGGGTCTCGGTCCCAATCTCGGCAATCAAGTCCCAACCGCCATTTGTCGAATGGACAGCCCGCACCTGTGGCATGGCGGCAATTTGGGCCATGGTGCGCTCGGTGCCGCGCCCTTCGATTTCCAGCATCATCAACCCTCTGACCGGGCTTTGCGCCACATCCTGCCGTGTCAGAACCGTAAAGCCCACAATCTCGCCGGATTGCTTCAAACGTTGCAGACGGCTGCGCACTGTTGTGCGTGTGACTCCCAGTGTTTCAGCCAGTTCCGAGAGTGAAGCACGGGCATCCCGATGCAGAGCGCTGAGAAGCTTGCCATCCAAATCGTCCATTCAATACTTCCGTTATGTCACTTGCGGTTCCATTTTGAGCATTTTGATCCCTATCCGCAAGCCACATTGCCGGAGTAGTATTCCATATGGATACAAACAACGTAATTCTGGTTGGCGCCCCGATGGATTCGGGCAAGCGTCGACAGGGCTGCCGGATGGGCCCCGATGCCTATCGGGTTGCGGGGCTTCAATCAGCTCTTTCCGATCTCGGTCTTCACCTACGGGATCTCGGCGATATCACACCTGACATTCCGGATATGTCCGAACATTCGCATCTCTTCGCCCTGCCCGAGTGTATCGGCTGGACCAAGGCTCTCAGCCGTGTCGCGCAGGATGTTGCCCCACAAGGCCTGCCAATTTTCATGGGCGGCGATCATGCGCTTTCGATGGGCACGGTTTTGGGCATGGCACAGCACGCCGAGCGGATCGAACGCCCACTGTTCGTTCTCTGGCTGGACGCGCATAGCGATTTCCACACACCCGAGAGCACCGATAGCGGCAACCTGCACGGGACACCCGTAGCCTATTTCACCGGACAGCCCGGATTTGACGACTTCCCACCGGTTTCATCGCCAGTTCCGACCGACCGGGTCGGCATGATCGGTCTGCGCTCGGTCGACCCAGCCGAACGGGCTCGGCTGGAACAGGATCGCGCAATGCTGGCCGATATGCGAAGCATCGACGAAAACGGCATCAAAGCACCGCTGATGGCCTTTCTGGAGCGGGTCCGGGCAGCGGATGGCATCCTTCATGTTTCGCTGGATGTGGATTTCCTTGATCCGTCCATTGCTCCTGCAGTTGGCACAACAGTTCCAGGTGGCGCGACCGAACGCGAGGCTCATCTAGTGATGGAACTGCTGCACGAAAGCGGTCTTGTCTGCTCGCTGGATCTGGTAGAATTGAACCCGTTTCTGGACGAACGCGGCCGCACTGCAAAATTGATGGTGGATCTGGCCGCCTCATTGCTGGGCCGCCGCATCTTTGACCGCCCCACCCGGAGCTTCTGATGCAATCTCTACAAGCCCCACCAGCCGTTGTGATGATCCGGCCCCATGCGTTTGCTTCGAACCCCGAGACACGCGACGACAATGCGTTCCAGACCTTGGCCAACCGCTCGGCAGCGGCCACGTCTGTCCAAGCACGCGATGAACATGATCAGGCGGTGGCGCTGCTGCGCGATGCGGGTATTAAGGTTCATGTCTTCGACGATTTCGGAGACCTCGACACACCAGACAGCGTATTTCCGAACAACTGGTTCTCGACCCATCCCGGCGGACATGTGGCAATCTATCCGATGTTTGTGCCGTCGCGCAGGCGCGAACGTCGCGCCGACGTCATAGAAATGTTGAAACAGGAGTATCGTGTTCAGGACGTGATCGATTATTCCGGGCTTGAACAGGACAGACTGGCGCTGGAAGGCACCGGAGCGATGGTTCTGGACCACATTGGCCGCGTGGCCTACACGGTCAAATCCAACCGCGCCGACCCCGTTCTGTTGGAGCGTTTCTGCACCCATTTCAACTATGAGCCCATCGCATTCGAGGCGCATGATGCCGCAGGACGTGATGTCTATCACACGAATGTTCTGATGGGCATCGGCTCCAAATACGCGCTGATCTGTCTTGATATGATCGCGGACCCCGAACGCCGCGCGACAGTGAAAGCCAGGCTGGAAGAATCCGGTCGCACGGTCATCGACCTGACCCATGATCAGATCGCTGAATTTGCTGGCAACGCCATCGAACTGAGCGGCCTGAATGGTCCCGTGCTGGCGCTGTCCAGCCGGGCACTTGCCGCCCTGACCCCGGAACAAATCGCTACAATCGAAGCCAGCGCGACACCTCTGCCGCTTTCGATTCCCACCATTGAAACTGCCGGTGGATCCGTGCGCTGCATGATTGCGGGCATCCACCTGTCCCGCCGATAGGAGCCCCTAATGCAACCATCTGAAAAGGCCCTGGTGCCGTTTGTGTCTGTCGACAATATGATGAGACTGGTCCACCACATCGGCGTCGAACGTATGATCACCGATATTGCGGCGCAAATCGAAGCTGATTTCAAACGGTGGGAAAGCTTTGACAAAACACCCCGCATCCCTGCCCACTCGCCGCATGGGGTGATTGAACTGATGCCAACCTCAGACGGTGAGGCCTATGGGTTTAAATACGTCAACGGCCACCCCAAGAACACCTCCGAAGGCCTACAGACCGTTACCGCATTTGGATTGCTGGCAGACGTCTACACAGGCTATCCGACCCTGCTGACCGAAATGACCATGCTGACTGCATTGCGCACCGCAGCAACCTCTGCTCTGGTCGGCAGCTATCTTGCGCCCAAATCGGCCTCGACCATGGCAATGATCGGGAATGGCGCGCAATCCGAATTTCAGTGCCTCGCCTTCAAGGCCATGTGCGGGATTGATACTGTTCGCTTGTACGATACCGACGCGGCTGCTACCGAAAAATGTGCGGCCAACTTGGCGGGCTCTGGCCTCTCGGTCGTGAAATGCAAATCCCCTGAGGACGCCATCGAAGGCGCGCATATCATCACGACCTGCACGGCGGACAAGAAAAATGCCACGATCCTGACCGATAACTTGGTCGGCCCAGGCGTCCACATCAACGCGATCGGCGGCGACTGTCCTGGCAAAACCGAACTGCACAGGGATATCCTGCTACGCTCTGAAATATTCGTCGAATACCCGGAGCAAACCCGTATTGAGGGCGAGATTCAGGCCCTTGAAGACGATCATCCCGTCACCGAGTTGTGGCAGGTCATGACGGGTCAGGCCGAGGGTCGCAAAGATGATCGTCAGATCACGTTGTTTGACAGCGTAGGCTTCGCGATCGAGGATTTTTCAGCCCTGCGCTACATCCAGTCCGCAGTCCGGGGCACAGATTACTACGAACCCTTGGACATGCTGGCAGACCCTGACGACCCGCGCGATCTGTACGGAATGCTGATGCGAGCGAAATAGAGATACCCTGCCCCCGTGCGCCAGCCGGGGGCAGGTATCACCAAAGATTGACTTCGCCAGATGCCAATTACCCGGCCAGCGAAGGCAGGTACAGAACGATGCCCGGAAAGGCGACCAGCAGCGCAATCGTCACGGCGTCGGCGATGAAAAACGGCGTCACGCCCTTGAACACGTCCTGAACGCTCAGATCAGGGCGGACGCCGGCAACGACAAAGCAATTCAAACCGATCGGTGGCGTGATCAGGCAGAACTCGGCCATTTTCACCACCAAAATACCAAACCAGATGGCGCACATCGGACCGGACATCCCAAACGTACTTTCCGCAACGGTGACGGCCTCGCCCCCGTTCAGCGCCATAACTGCCGGATAGACAACCGGCAGAGTCAGCAATAGCATCCCGATGGCATCCATGAACATGCCGAGCACCGCATAGGCCAGCAGGATGCAGATCAGGATCAGCATGGGTGACATTGTCAGCGACGTGATCCAGTCGGAAAACGCGCTTGGCAAATCGGCGAAACCCAGGAACCTGACATAGATCAGCACGCCCCAGATGATCGAAAAGATCATCGCGGTCAGTTTGGCGGTCTCAAGCAGTGCGGATTTCAACTCTGCCCATCTCATGCCGTGGAACAGCGCGAAGCAGAACACGATAAAGGCACCGATTGCCCCGCCTTCGGTTGGCGTGCCCCAGGCTTTTTCACCAAACGGGTTATAGACGAAGCAGATGATGATCAGGATCACCGCAACAATCGGTAGGGCACCAGGCAGCGCGGCAAAACGCTGTTTCCAAGTAAAGCCAGTGACCGGCGGGCCGACATTTTTGAACACAACGGCGATGCCGACGATCAGCAGACCATAGATAACCGCCGAAAAGGCCCCCGGTATGAACCCGGCGAGCAGCAGTTTGCCCACATCCTGCTCTACGATGATCGCATAAATCACAAGGATCGCCGAGGGCGGGATCAGTGAGGCCAAAGTGCCACCTGCAGCAACTACGCCCGCCGCAAATTGTTTGTTGTACCCGACCTTCAGCATTTCCGGGATCGCGATCCGGGCAAATACCGCAGATGTCGCGACCGATGCCCCCGAGACCGCAGCAAAACCAGCGGTGGCGAACACGGTTGCGACCGCAAGCCCACCCGGAACCCATGCTACCCAGCGCTTGGCGGCCTCGAACAGCGCGCGCGTCAGGCCTGCGTAGTAGGCAAGGTAACCGATCAGGATAAAGGTCGGAATCAGGCTGAGCGTATGGGCTGCAACCTTGGAATGCGGCACTTGCCCTGCGGTTTTTACCGCAACGGTCAGCGCCTTGCCAAATCGGTCAGGATCATATCCGAATTTGGCCCAGAATATCCAAACAAGACCGATCAGCCCCGCCAAAGCCGCGGCAAAAGCCACACGCATTCCGGTGATAACCAGAACCAGCAGACCACCGGTGACCCAAAGGCCAATCTCAATCGAGTCCATTTACTAGTCCTGCCCTTCGAATTGTTCGGCTTCAGCGGCAGCCTGCGCAGCAGCGTCCTGTATCATCGGCACCGCAACTGGGTTTTGTAGGCCCAGCACAAAGGCCCGTCCATAACCCCAGATTTGCAGCACAAGCCGCAAGCAAAGTACCGAAAACGCAATAGGTGCCAGTAACTTGGCAGGCCAGAGCGGGATGCCAATGTCGATCGAGCTGTCCCGGCTCCACAGAGGTGCGCCAAAGTCGAATGATCTGTCGAAATGGGACCAGCTGCCCCAGACCAATGCCAACATGAGCACCAGGATGAGAACGACCGAAATCAACTCGAACAGCCACAAAGCCCGTCCGTGTAGCCGCGAAATGACAATATCCATCCGGATATGGCCCCCATCGCGTTGTACGTAAGAGATACCTAGAAACGCAATCAAGGGCATGGCTTGCTCGATCCAATCGACATAGCCCGGCAATGGCGCGTTATAGGCGTTGCGCCCGCTCACCGAGACAACTGCCAGCACCATTAACCCGAACACGGCAATTCCGCTGATCAGTGCAAGCGTACGCTCGGCCCTTAACAGCAGCTGGTCCAGCCTGCTCAGACGGCTATCATCCGCAAGCACCGTCGCCTGTCCTGCCATTCCGCTGGCCCTTTCTGTATTGGAATCAGTGTCCGGGTACCGCGCTGGGTACCCGGAACGCGTGATCAGTTCCCGCCACGCTGTTGTTTCAGCGTCAGTTGAACAAGATCATATAGATCCTGCGCAGGCAGACCCTGCGCGGACATGTCAGCGATCCATTGCTCGCGGATCGGATCAGCAGCCTTGGTGCGGAATTCCTCCAGCACGGCTTCGTCGATCTGAACTTTCTGCACGCCTTTTTCGGTCAACACACCATCCCACTGCTCCAGCAGACCGCCGTAATTGGCGAGATAATGGGCAATGGCCTCGTCGACAGAACTGTTAAGCGCTTCGCGATGTTCTGCAGGCAGCGCTTCGTAGGCGTCGATATTGACCACAACCGGACAGTTTACAGTGCCGGGGTTCAGGTTGGCCGTCCACCAGTCGGCTTCGTTGATGGTGCCGAAAGACAAATGTGCGTGCTGAGCAAAGGCCACTGTATCAACAACACCGGATTCCATCGCATTAAACGCCTCGGTCGCGGGCACCGATGTTGGAACACCGCCAACGGCCTCAAACGCCTTACCCAGCCCGCCGGTCGCACGTACACGCATGCCGTCAAAATCGGCAAGCGTTGAGCGCGGATCACCGGTTCCAACGATATTATACTGGGGCATTGGCGACGTCATGATGATCCGGGCATTCCACTGAGCCATCTCATCCTTAACGGCGGGATGATCATATACAGCGTGGCTGACGGCCACCTCTTCTTCCAAATTGTTCACACCCAGGAACGGCAGTTCAAGTACAGTGATCGCCCGATTTTTGTCGCGGTGATAGCCTGCGCAGAACTGCGCCATCTCGAATGCACCGATCTCAATCCCGTCCAGATTCTCCTTCGGCTTTGACAGCCCGCCATAGCTGACATTGATCGTGAATTCGCCACCGGTTTTTTCGCTGACCAGTTCAGCCAGTTTCTCGACATGTTCGGTAAAGGCCCGGCGTTTGCCCCAGACCGAAGCATTCCATTCTGTTGCTGCAGCTTCGGTAACGAATGCAACAGTCAGGGCGGCGACGGCGGCACCGCTCAACATTTTAGTCATAGTGAATTCTCCCATTGATGCGCCCCCTTTTTTGGGTCGCTTGCGCGTAAAGCTAGCGCCAACATCGATATGTGCCAACCCCTGCCAGACCACCCACAAAAATCTGCAAACCGCCCGCCAGCGCTAACAATCATAAGGTGTATATGAAATGTGTAAATTTCACGGGCAAGCACTTTGAAAACAGTGAAAATGTGGTTAACATCTATATTGCTGTTTTAAATATGTTTTTTTACTATCTTACGATTTCCTTTACAAATCCCCCAGAGGGAATGAAATTTATTAACAAATAAACCCTGCTATTTCTGTAATTTATTTCTTTGTTTTCTGATCTCCGTATTATCCTGCATCGGGAGGAAACAGGTCGACATTGCCTGTTCAGCGGGCAAGATTGTCCCAGTGA
The DNA here is from genome assembly GCF_059609905.1 of Ruegeria sp. YTSA226. Classification (NCBI taxonomy): domain Bacteria; kingdom Pseudomonadati; phylum Pseudomonadota; class Alphaproteobacteria; order Rhodobacterales; family Roseobacteraceae; genus Ruegeria; species Ruegeria sp. YTSA226. Next base: position 187,450 of record NZ_JBXWMQ010000001.1, on the reverse strand, counting down.
ATTTAAGTCCAGAGGGAGGAACCTCAGAATGACAACCGCTGCTCAGGCAGATGCCAAAGTTTATCCGCCATCCGCAGAAATTTCAGCGCGTGCGCATGTCGATGCCAAGAAATACGGCGAAATGTACACGGCTTCTATAAACGACCCCGTTGCATTCTGGGGCGAACAAGGCAAACGCGTTGACTGGATCAAACCCTATACCCAAGTGAAAGACGTCAGCTATGATTTGGGCTCGGTCGGGATCAACTGGTATGCGGATGGCACTCTGAACGTTTCAGCCAACTGCCTGGATCGTCATCTGAATACACGCGGCGATCAGACTGCGATCATCTGGGAACCTGATGACCCGAATGAACCCGCCCAACACATCACCTATGCCGAACTGCACCGCCGTACCTGCCGGATGGCAAATATCCTGGTTTCCATGGGCGTGCGCAAAGGCGACCGTGTGGTCATTTATCTTCCGATGATCCCCGAGGCTGCATATGCCATGCTGGCGTGCGCACGTATCGGCGCAATCCACTCTATTGTTTTTGCAGGGTTTTCCCCCGATGCCCTGGCTGCACGCGTCAACGGATGCGACGCCAAGGTTCTGATTACAGCTGATGAGGCCCCTCGCGGCGGCCGTAAGACACCGTTGAAGTCAAACGCAGACGCGGCCCTGCTACACTGCAAGGACACGGTGAAATGCTTGGTTGTCAAGCGTACCAACGGCCAGACCACATGGATCGACGGGCGCGACTACGACTATAACGAAATGGCGCTCGAGGCGGATGACTATTGCGCGCCTGCGGAAATGGACGCCGAAGACCCTCTGTTCATTCTGTATACCTCCGGGTCGACCGGTCAGCCGAAAGGTGTGGTGCATACCACCGGCGGATATCTGGTCTATGCGGCAATGACGCATGAGATCACCTTCGATTACCATGAAGGCGACGTCTATTGGTGTACCGCCGATGTCGGTTGGGTGACCGGCCACAGCTATATCGTCTATGGCCCGCTGGCCAATGGCGCGACCACGCTGATGTTCGAAGGTGTTCCGACCTATCCGGATGCATCCCGCTTTTGGCAGGTCTGTGAAAAGCACAAGGTCAATCAATTCTACACGGCCCCTACCGCTTTGCGCGCCCTGATGGGGCAAGGCAATGAATGGGTCGAGAAATGCGATCTGAGCGATCTGCGCACGCTGGGCACTGTGGGTGAGCCGATCAACCCGGAAGCGTGGAACTGGTACAATGACGTTGTCGGCGGTGGGCGCTGCCCGATCGTGGACACCTGGTGGCAAACCGAAACCGGTGGTCACCTGATGACCCCCCTGCCCGGCGCCCACGCGATGAAGCCCGGCTCGGCCATGAAGCCGTTCTTTGGCATCCAGCCTGTGGTTCTGGACCCGCAATCCGGGGTCGAGATCGACGGCAATGGCGTCGAAGGCGTGCTGTGCATCAAGGACAGCTGGCCCGGCCAGATGCGTACGGTCTGGGGCGATCATGAACGGTTCGAGAAGACTTATTTCTCGGACTACAAAGGCTACTACTTCACCGGTGACGGCTGCCGCCGGGACGAGGATGGCGATTACTGGATCACCGGACGTGTGGACGATGTGATCAACGTCTCGGGGCACCGCATGGGTACGGCCGAGGTCGAAAGCGCTCTGGTGGCACATGCTGCCGTGGCCGAGGCCGCGGTTGTGGGCTATCCCCATGATATCAAGGGGCAAGGCATCTATTGCTATGTCACCTTGATGAATGATCGCGAACCCTCGGACGAGCTTGTGAAAGAGCTGCGCACCTGGGTTCGGACCGAGATCGGACCGATTGCCAGCCCGGATGTGATCCAATGGGCTCCTGGCCTGCCAAAAACCCGCTCGGGCAAGATCATGCGCCGTATCCTGCGTAAGATCGCCGAGAATGATTTTGGATCGCTCGGTGACACATCGACCTTGGCTGATCCGTCCGTGGTCGACAACTTGATCGAAAACCGCGCAAGCAAGTGAGGATGTGATGGACGCTGCCACGATCACTACACCCACCGTACTGATCCTTCTCGGCCCCCCGGGCGCCGGGAAGGGTACACAGGCCCGTATGCTCGAAGACAAGTTCGGGCTTGTCCAACTCAGCACGGGTGACCTGTTACGGGCGGCAGTTGCCGCGGGAACCGAAGCCGGAAAAGCCGCCAAAGCTGTCATGGAGGCGGGTGATCTGGTCAGTGACGATATCGTAATTGCAATCCTGCGGGATCGTCTGGCCGAACCGGACTGCGCCAAGGGCGTCATTCTGGACGGCTTCCCCCGCACCACGGTTCAGGCACAGGCGCTGGACGCGCTGCTGTCAGAGACCGGTCAGCAGATCAACGCAGCCATCAGTCTTGAGGTTGAAGACGCTGAAATGGTGATCCGTATTTCCGGCCGTTACACATGTGCCGGATGTGGCGAAGGGTTCCATGACCGGTTCAAAACGCCCGCAGTCGAAGGCAAATGCGACAAATGCGGCAAGACCGAGTTCAAGCGCCGCGCAGATGACAATGCTGAAACCGTCGCCTCACGGCTGGCTGCCTATCACGCGCAGACCGCGCCGCTGATCACTTATTACCAAGACCATGGCGTTCTGAAAGGTCTGAACGCCATGGGCAATATCGAAGACATCGCCGGCAATCTGGAACGGATCGTCAGCGACACAATGAACTAGGGGAATATGGCCCGCCCTCAATAAGGGCCGAATTCCTAAAGGAAAACTTCAAAGGACCCGCTCTGGCGGACCAGAGAAGTCTTGCCTGATGCCACCTGGCATCAAGCATATCGAAAAGTGGCCCCGCGCGCTGGAGGGTTAGGACAACGGGCCGCTCAAAGAGGAAGCGAAGGAGGAACCCGCGATGGCGGATCAATCAACACACTCCGCGCAGACTGCCGAAGCCGATAAGGGCTATTGGCAGGCCAACCTGCGTCTTATCTACATCAGCCTGGTGATCTGGGCGCTGGTGTCGTTTGGATTCGGCATTTTGCTGCGTCCACTTCTGTCCGGCATTTCCGTCGGCGGAACCGATCTCGGCTTTTGGTTCGCGCAACAGGGATCCATCTTGGTCTTTCTGCTGCTGATCTTCAACTATGCCTGGCGGATGAACAAGCTAGACGCTGAATACGGCGTTGAGGAGGAGTAAGGCCCTATGGACCAGTTTACCATCAACCTGCTGTTTGTGGGCGCGTCCTTTGCGCTTTACATCGGCATCGCGATCTGGGCCCGTGCTGGGTCCACATCAGAATTCTACGCCGCCGGTCGCGGCGTTCACCCGGTCACCAACGGTATGGCGACAGCGGCAGACTGGATGTCTGCGGCCTCGTTCATCTCGATGGCGGGCCTCATCGCCTTTACCGGCTATGACAACTCGTCCTTCCTGATGGGTTGGACCGGTGGTTATGTGCTGCTGGCGCTGCTTCTTGCCCCTTACCTGCGTAAGTTCGGCAAGTTCACCGTGTCAGAGTTCATCGGCGACCGCTTTTACAGCCAGACCGCGCGTATCGTGGCGGTGATCTGTCTGATCGTAGCGTCTGTGACCTACGTGATCGGCCAGATGACCGGCGTTGGCGTAGCTTTTGGCCGCTTCCTTGAAGTGTCAAACACCACCGGGTTGTTAATTGGTGCAGCCGTTGTTTTCGCCTACGCGGTGTTTGGGGGGATGAAGGGCGTGACCTACACACAGGTCGCTCAGTACTGCGTGCTGATCACCGCCTACACAATCCCAGCCATCTTTATTTCCCTGCAACTGACTGGCAATCCGGTTCCGGCTCTGGGTCTGTTTGGTGATACCGCCAGCGGTGAACCGCTGCTGACCAAGCTGGATGCGATCGTGACCGAGTTGGGCTTTAACGAATACACCGCCCACCACTCGGACACGCTGAACATGGTGCTGTTCACGCTGTCGCTGATGATCGGTACGGCCGGTCTGCCGCACGTAATCATGCGTTTCTTCACCGTGCCGAAAGTGGCTGATGCCCGCTGGTCTGCCGGTTGGGCGCTGGTGTTCATCGCACTGCTTTACCTGACCGCCCCTGCGGTTGGCGCAATGGCCCGTCTAAACATCAGTGACATGATGTGGCCAAATGGCGGCATCGAAGGTGGCGCCGTATCCGTCGAAGATATCGACAACGACGCCCGTTATGACTGGATGGCCACATGGAAGAAAACCGGCCTGCTGGACTGGGAAGACAAGAACGGCGACGGCAAGATCCAGTACTATAACGACAAGAATGCCGACATGCAGGCGCTTGCGGAAGAGAAGGGCTGGGTCGGAAACGAGCTGACCAAGTTCAACCGTGACATCCTGGTTCTGGCCAACCCCGAAATTGCCAACCTGCCGGGTTGGGTGATCGGTCTGGTCGCTGCCGGTGGTCTTGCGGCTGCTCTGTCGACCGCTGCGGGCCTGTTGCTGGCGATCTCGTCCGCTGTGTCACACGACCTGATCAAAGGCGCGATCAACCCGCAGATTTCGGAAAAATCCGAGCTTCTGTCGGCGCGGATCGCAATGGGCGTGGCCATTGTTGTGGCGACATATCTGGGCCTGAACCCTCCGGGTTTTGCAGCGCAGACCGTTGCCCTGGCGTTTGGTCTGGCAGCTGCCTCGATCTTCCCGGCGCTGATGATGGGGATCTTCTCGACCCGCATCAACAACACCGGTGCGGTTGCTGGTATGCTGGCTGGTCTGACTGTGACCCTGGTCTACATCTTCCTGCACAAGGGCTGGTTGTTCATTCCGGATACCAACTCGTTCACGGATGCTGATCCTCTGTTGGGTACGATCAAGTCGACTTCGTTCGGTGCGATCGGTGCATTGGTCAACTTCACTGTCGCCTATGTGGTGGCTGGCATGACCAAGGAAACCCCGCAAGAGATCAAGGATCTGGTCGAAAGCGTCCGCATTCCCCGTGGCGCGGGTGCCGCTCAGGATCACTGAGTAGAGATGCGGCCCCTGAGCACCTTGCCAAAGGCCGTGTCTTTCGACTGACTACTCCCGCCCGGCATTCCACCGGGCGGGATTTTTCGAATAGAAACCGAGGAGTATCCGATGCCCCTGCCCCAAGCCGAGATCACGCGGTTTCTGAAATCCGTTCACCCTTATGACGCCCTGCCCGCCGATGATCTGGCAACGCTGTCTGATCAGATCGAAGTTTGGGAGGTCGAAGAAGGATCCCCGGTGTATCAACTGGGCGCGCCCCTGCCCGGCGTATTCGTGATTTACGAAGGACAGGTTGAAATCACTGACAGGAACGGCGCGATTGTCTCTCATCTGGGGCTGCGCAATTCTTTCGGGGAACGCGGTTTACTGAAAGACGGTAAAGCCGCGACCAAAGCGCAGGCGCACGCAAACTCGGTTTTTCTGGTGATCCCGCCCAACCTGATCCGAGACCTCATTGACGAACATGAAATCGTCGCCAAATTCTTTGATCGGACCCGCACGGAACGCTCCAGCCCCCAAAGCCTTGCAACCAGCGCTATCGACGTTCTGATGGCACATAACCCCGCAACCTGCCCCCCTATTACCACCGTTCGCGAAGCGGCGCAGATGATGAGGGACAGACATATTTCCTCTCTCTGCATCACCGAGGGGGACATTCTTTTGGGGATCGCCACCTTACGAGATATCTCGGGCAAATACGTTGCCGATGGGATGTCTGTGGATACCCCTGTATCGGCAATAATGACGGCAAACCCGGTGACGCTGTCGCCGTCGGATATCGGATCGGATGTTCTTCACATCATGATGGAGCGCGGCATCGGCCATATTCCGGTATCCGAAGCTGGGCGTCTGGTCGGAATTGTCACCCAGACAGACCTGACCCACTATCAGGCGGTCAATTCCGCCGAGTTGGTGCGCCGGATAGCAAATGCGCAAACCGCGCAGCAGATGGCAGAAGTGACCGAAGAGATTCCCCAGCTTCTGGTCCAGCTTGTCGCTGCCGGAAATCGCCACGAGATCGTTACGCGCCTGATTACCGATATCGCCGACACAGCCACCAGACGTTTGCTGGCAATGGCGGAAAAACAGCTTGGACCACCACCTGTGCCTTACCTATGGCTGGCCTGTGGATCGCAGGGACGACAGGAACAAACCGGGGTGTCGGATCAGGACAACTGCTTGATGCTGGATGACAAAGTAACCGATGACGACCTGCTATATTTCCAGGCACTGGCAAAAATCGTGTCGGACGGGCTGGATAAATGTGGGTACTTTTATTGCCCGGGCGACATGATGGCGACAAATCCACGCTGGTGCCAACCGGTAAGTGTCTGGCGTGATTATTTTCGCGGGTGGATCGCCAAACCAAACCCCGAGGCGCAGATGCTGGCCTCGGTCATGTTCGACCTGCGCCCCATTGGCGGCGCATTTCACCTGTTCGATGACCTGCAGGCCGAAACGCTGGCCGCGGCCCAAGCGAATTCAATCTTTGTGGCACATATGATCTCGAACTCGTTAAAGCACACGCCGCCGCTGGGCCTGTTACGCGGGTTTGCCACGGTACGCTCGGGTGAGCATCGCAACACGCTGGATCTAAAGCATAATGGCGTGGTGCCTGTGGTTGACCTGGCCCGGATATACAGCCTTCAGGGGCAACTGTCCCAGGCCAATACACGTGCCCGCCTGAAAGCAGCTGGGGCGGCAGGCGTCCTCAGCCCCTCAGGTACCCGCGACCTGCTGGACGCTTACGATCTGATCGCCGAAACGCGGCTGGACCATCAGGCCCGTCTGGTGAAAGGCAACAAGAAGCCGGACAATTTCCTGCCCCCTTCCGATCTTTCGGACTTTGAGCGAAGTCATCTGCGAGATGCCTTTGTCGTGGTAAAAACAATGCAATCGGCGGTCGGCCACGGTAAAGGAATGCTGGGCTAAACCCTCAGGAACCTTGGAGAGTATTCATGTTCTTAGAACTGATCGGCACGATATTTGCAGGCGTCGCCCTAGCCGGCATCGTGATGGTGATCAACAAACTGACAGGTGGACGCCTGCCTCGTTGGTCCGCACCAGTCGCGGCGGGCATTGGCATGATCGGGATGACGATCAACAGCGAGTATTCATGGTTTGACCGCACGCGCGATACGCTTCCAGATGGTCTGATCATCATTCAAGAGGTCGAAAGCCGCGCTTTGTACCGTCCCTGGACCTATGCGATGCCCTTTGTTGATCGTTTTGCCGCAATCGACACCCTATCTGTGCGCACCAATGACCAAGTGCCTGAGCAGCGCCTCGTTGAACTGTATTTCTTTGGTCGCTGGGCACCGGTTTCAAAATTGCCGGTCGCTGTGGATTGCGACAAGAACCAACGCGCCAATCTGGCGGATGGGGCAGAGTTTGGTGACAACGGCCAGTTGCTGAACGCCGATTGGGTAACAGGCTCTACCAACGATCCGATCATCGAGGCCACTTGCGGAGTGTAACATGCTGACCCGATTAAGCCTGCGCCTGCGGATTTTCCTGTTCTTCTGCCTACTGGCGGTCGGCGGGGTTGCCGTCAGCTCGGTTGCGCTTTGGGTCAGCTACAGGCGGGCGGCGGATCCGGCCCTTTTTGACGCGTTTATCTTTGCAGAGATCGTCATCGGGTTCGGTCTGCTGGCCCTGATCGCCGCTGTCTGGCTATTGTTCGACGATAATGTCGCCAAGCCGATCGAAAGGCTTTCCGCTGAACTGCGCGCACGAGCGCATGCCGGTGTCAGCCGCGACCTCGATCTGCAAGCCGCGCGGTATCTTGGCGACCTGGCCCCTGCGGCTGCCGGTCTGGCCAACCAACTGTCCGACAAGACCATGGCCGTGGCAGAGGCTGTCGCTGCTGAAACCGAGCATCTGGCTGCGGAACAGCAAAGGCTTAGGGCGCTTTTGACTGAAATTCCTGTAGCCATATTGCTGGCTAGCGCCTCTCACAGGCTCGTTTTGTATGACGGACAGGCGGCCGAGGTTCTGGCACAGATTTCGCATCCACGCCTGAATGCGCCACTGTTCGATTACTTCCAGCCAGACGCGCTGCAGAAAGCCTATGCTAAACTGACCAAGACCGGGATGGAGGCATCCTGTTCGCTGACCAGCATTGATGGGGCGCAGACCTATTCAGCCCGCATGAAACCGCTGGGGGAAACTTCCGGCTATATGCTAATCCTAGATGACAGCGCCGCCAATATAGCGCCTGAGGCTGCCAGACCTCTGGTCTATGACTTTGGTTTGCTGAACACATCCACCGACCAATCATTCGAGACATTGCCTCTGCGCGAGCTTTGTTTTGTTGTCTTCGACACCGAAACCACAGGCCTGCTGCCGCACAAAGACGAGATCGTCCAGATCGGCGCAGTCCGTGTGGTAAATGGACGGATGGTCGAAGGCGAAAGGTTGGATATGCTGGTGAACCCGGTCATGCCGATCCCTGCCGCCTCGACCAAGGTTCACAAGATTACGGATCGAATGGTCGAAGGCGCGCCGAAAATCGCCGAAGCCGGGCGTATCTTTCACGAATTCGCGCGAAATGCTGTAATCGTGGCTCATAATGCACCTTTTGATATGGCGTTTCTACGACGCCACGCCGACCGTATGAAAGTTGAGTGGACGCATCCCGTACTGGATACGGTCCTGCTATCAGCGGTCCTGTTCGGCGCCAGCGACACGCACACTTTGGACGCGCTGTGCGAACGGCTGGACATTACAATTCCGCATGAGCTGCGCCATACGGCATTGGGTGATGCAGTTGCCACCGCCGAGGCGCTGGTTCGGATGCTTCCGATGCTGCAAGCGCGCGGGATGAATACGTTTGGCGAGGTCATCGAAGCAACCCGCCGGCACGGTCGTCTGCTTGAGGACCTGAACTGAGGGCGAAATATGCACCTCAGGCGCAGCTTTTCATGGACAATCCCGACTTGCCGTGGCACCTGAGGCGCGGCCACAGAATGAGCGTGAGATGACGGACCGCACCTTCACCCCAACCCCGGACAACAGCACCGCGTTTCGCGAGGCATTGGGGTGTTTTGGAACCGGCGTCACCGTTGTCACCACCGAAACTGCGCTGGGGCCCCGCGCAATCACGGTCAATTCGTTTTCCTCGGTCTCGCTGACGCCTCCGCTGGTGCTGTGGTGCCTGGCGAAGGATTCAAACCGGTTCGACGCTTTCAAAGACTGCGATCACTATTCGATCCATGTGATGGCTGAGGAACAGCAGGAACAGGCCCTAAAATTCGCGCGCGCGGGTGCGGATTTTTCACATGCCAACTGGGCCGCAGATCACCGTGGTCGCCCTCGTCTGGCGGATTGTCTGGCGCGGTTCGACTGCCAGCTTCATGCCCGGCACGAGGCAGGGGATCATCTGATCATCGTGGGTGAAGTCGAACAGGCCATGTACCGCACCGGCAAAGGCCTGATCTTCAAACGCGGTCAATTCGGCGGCTTTGCTGATCTGCTATAAGCCCTATTCGTCCAGCGATCCGTGGACCGCCAGCGCCTCAAGCTGGGTTTCCTGCGGTGTGATGATGCGAAACGCCTCAAGCACCCCGGTTTCAGACAGCTCGCGGGCGACGGTCAGCAGAGTATTGGCGGCGTGTTCATCACATAGCTCTGCCATATGCGCGATCTCTTCCTGCGCAACACCCAGGGCGGCCTCGACCGATGGGGCCCCGTAGAATTGCACGAAATGTTCCGCCAAATTCCGGGCAATCTGGTCGATCTCGGCCTGTTCAATCTGCGTCACCGCTACAAAGGTCACCCGGCCGAATGTCTCAACCCCTAACCAACCATTCGCAAAGGCCTGGCGGGCTTTACCCTCCAAATCGCCTTCGCCCCAATTCGAAAACTCGAACCCGCCTGAAATGCACCACTCACCCGTTCGCGCCGGAGAATGAAACACATTCGTGTCGCTTTCATCGAAATGGATCGCACGGGCCAGTTTCATCATCCGTTCTCCAGTAAGTCAGTCAGCGGGTGCAGGCGGGTGTCCGCACCATTGCGGATAAGCATGCCAAACCGTTCATCAGTGCCCAAAAAGACCCCGATCTCGCCGAAGGGTTCGCCAACACCACGCAACAAACCCAACCATTCGCTGTGCAACGGCGCGTTGCCGTCTTCTTGCCAACGGTTGAGCCAGGTCAGCATATGGCGTGACCAGCTTTCAATCAGCTGGACAGGCTGGACCTCGGCACACCCTTCATCATAGAGCGCTGTGATATCCGGGGTCTGGCCTGGCGCAGTGCTGGTCTGTATCAAGGCCAGCTCCCAGCCGACAATCAACCAGTCAGGCTCAATCTGAGGATCTGAAGTCGACGCAGCAACCTGAAACTTGCCGCAGGTCGCACCATTCACACAGATAGGGCCACCCCAGTCCAGATGAACGGCAACCTCGGGCGGGGCCAGAGCGCCCAGCGCATTCTGAAACCCAACTCCGCAAAGCGGCAACATCACCATGGCATCCTGCAATGGAACCTCAGGTGCAAATACAATGGCAACGCGCAAACGGTTGGCCTGAATGTTGTAGACCACCGTTCCGGCATCACAGCCCAGCGCTGCCATCGCCTGGGCGCGTTCGAACGGGTCTTCCCCGCCCTGAACGCCATGTCCAGTCAGCAACGGAGGAAAGACCGGCTGGGTCATGCATTGCCCTTGGTGATCATGTCGCGGGCAATCTTGCGGAAAGCTTCGGCCTGTGCGCTGTCCGGCTTGCTGACAACGATGGGCGCGCCCCCATCCGCCGCAACCCGGATATCCAGATGCAGCGGAATCTCACCAAGCAGCGGAATGCCCAGCGCCTCGGCCTCGGCGGCGACGCCGCCATGGCCGAACACATGTTCCTCATGCCCGCAATTCGAACAGATATGGGTCGACATATTCTCGATCATTCCAATAATCGGCGTCTTGAGCTGATTGAACATATCGATCCCTTTGCGCGCGTCGATCAGGGCCACGTCCTGCGGGGTCGACACCACGATGGCCCCGTCCACCTTGAACTTCTGGCTGAGCGTCAGTTGCACATCGCCGGTGCCCGGCGGTAGGTCGACAATCAATACATCCAATGCTCCCCACTGAACCTGCCCCATCATCTGCTGAAGCGCGCCCATCAGCATCGGACCACGCCAGACGACCGCCTGCCCTTCGTTGGTCATCAGTCCCATCGACATCATCGTGACGCCATGATTGCGCAGGGGCAGGATCGTTTTGCCATCCGGGCTGGCCGGGCGGCCAGAGACACCCAGCATCCGAGGCTGTGATGGGCCATAGACATCAGCATCCAACAACCCGACACGCCGCCCTTCTGCAGCCAAAGCACAAGCCAGATTTGCGGATACGGTGGATTTACCGACTCCGCCCTTACCGGATGCAACGGCGATGATCCGATCGACACCCGGAACGGCCTGCGGACCTGTCTGAGATGGTTTCGGCTTGGGCTTCAGTTCAGGCGGGGCCTTTTCGGAATGCGCGGTCATCATGGCGGAAACCTTGTCGACCCCCTCCACCAACTGCGCAGCATGCTCGGCGGCGGCGCGCACCGGCTCCATCCGCTCTGCCTGTTTCGGATCAATCTCAAGCACAAAGCGCACTGTATCGCCATCGACATTCAACGCGCGGACAACTCCGGCGCTGACGATATCCTGGCCTGAAACCGGATCGGTGATTTTCTTCAGGTTCGCCAGAACCGCGTCACGAACACTCATGCCATTACCCTTTTGGTTTGCCCGGTCGTTGGGATACGTTTCATTGCATGTGTCTCCGTCTTTTTTTCGTTCATTTGACGCATTCGGGCGCAGGCCGATAAGCTGCCTCCATGCGGGTTACCTTCTTTTGCCTGAGCTTGCTGCTCTCTGCTACCCCCTCTTGGTCGCAAGAGGCGCTGGGGCTTGCCGCCCCGGATGAGGTTACAGACTCTGGTCTGTTGCAACATATTCTTCCGCGTTTTTCTCTCAAGACCGGGATACGCGTCGTTGCGGACGATACCGGCGCTATGTCTCTGGGTGGATCACCGCCAGGCGATCCGGTTTTCGCGCGTCACGGGGTCACTTACCACCTGCGCATACTGGACGACACAAAGCAGCTTCGGTTTCGGGACTGGCTGCTGTCTGACATCGGCAAGCGCACCGTTGAGAGTTTCGCGCCCGAAAGCGGCCCGCCCTATTCCGCCAGCTTAACGGTCGAGGCCGCGACCGAGACCGACAAGATCGACGGCGACGCTGTCCTGGGTGCGGAGCTGTCGATGACCCATTGCGGGCGCTGCCATGTGATCGGTCCGCAGAACCAGATGAACGGGCTTGGCTCCACCCCCTCATTCGCTGTGCTGCGGGCGATGCCAGACTGGTCTGATAGGTTTCAGGCCTTCTTTGCCCTGAACCCTCATCCTGCTTTTACGCAGATTGAGGACGTAACCCCGCCCTTTGACCCTCTGCGTCCTTCGCCAATCCACCCGGTCGAGATGACGCTGGAGGAGTTAGAGGCGATTCTGGCCTTTGTCTCGGCCATCGAGGCAGCAGATCTGGGCGCGCCGCTACAGCTTCAATGATCCTTTCTTTTCGAGAAATAGTCCTCGGTCGTGACGACTTTGGGTTTCGGGTTTGACTGAAACGGGTTGTCCTTGTGCTGGAACTGCGCGTTCACACGACAGTTGTCACACATCTGGATCATGCGCGCCTGTTCGGATGTCGCAAACATCGGATGCGTACCAGACAGCTTTTCCATGATACGTTCGACGGTCGATTTGACACCAAAGAGGGCACCGCATTCCACACACGCAAAAGGGTCTTCTTCGTTCAACACGTCCTGAGACAGGGCCGCATCACTTAAATCCAGTTGCGGTACCAGAGTTATCGCATTCTCGGGGCAGATTGTTCGGCATAGGCCACATTGCAGACAGGCATCCTGTTGGAAGTTCAGCTGCGGCATATCCGGGTTGTCGGCCAAAGCGCCTGACGGACAAAGGGACACGCAGCTGAGGCACAATGTACAGGCGTCCGTATCCACCGCGATGGCCCCATAGGGTGCATTCTCGGGCAAGGGCAACGGGGCTGCGGCCTGCGGGTTCAGCGCCTGTGCGGCCAGTCGCGTAATCTGCCTGCGATTTCCCAGCGGCAGAACCGTGTCGGCCAAGGGGGGCGGCACGTCCTGCGCATATAGCAGGTCGGACAGCGCATCGGGATCAGCCTCATCGATCAGTGCCAACACTGCAGTCCCAGCGATAGCCTGCGCCAGCGCCAGTTCGCGATCCAAGGCATCCCTTTCGGTTGTTGGGGCCAGCAGCACATCAACCCGCGCAAACCCATGCGCCAGCGCGGCCAGCATCTCGGCATGGCCAAAGCCCGAGATCACGTTCAGTTCTAGCGGGATCACATCCGCTGGAATCCCGCGTCCGAAACGGGCGGACAGGCGGATCATTTCGGCCCCATGCGCGTCATGCACCAACAGCCGGGGTGCTTGCCCGCCTGCACGCCGGTAGGTGCGCGACAGAATGTGCATCCGTGACAGCAGCGCAGAAACGGGCGGATCCTCGTAAGTTATCGCGGTAGATGGGCAAACCGCCGCGCATTCTCCGCACCCTGCGCAAACCATAGGGTCGATGGCTACATGTTCGCCCGCAGGGGTGATCGCCCCCGTCGGGCAGATATCCAGGCAATTCGTACACCCGACCTGTTCTGCACGGGAATGCGCACATAGGGATTCTTCCAACCGGACATAGAGAGGCTTTTCAAATGTCCCGACCAGTTGCATGGCCTCAAACGCCAGCCGTTCGACAGCGACCGCATCTTTGGGATCAGCTCGCAAATACCCTTCGCGCTTGGCTGGGGCCTGAACCAGAGGCGTGCCGCCGGTCAGATCCACAACCATATCGCATGAGGAGTTCGCCCCATCGCGCGGTTCGGTCCAGCCAAAGGCCCCGCGCCCACCGGGTTCAAGCTGTTGCAACGCATCCAGCTTTATCGAAAACCCGCCCAGCGCACCTTTCACAGTACGAACGCGCCCGCGCACCACATCAAAGCTGCGCGACATGGGGTCCATGTCATCAGTAGCCAAGACCGTCACGGCCAACTGGTCCGACAGGCGTTCTGCCACTTCAAAGCTCAGCGCGCCGGGCCCGACGATGAAACACGTCCCTTCGCTGACCACATCGACACTGGGTGTGATCGGCTGAGGCAACACCGCCTCAGCAGCCAGCGCGGCCATTTTGGGGGCAGCATCCTGCCCTTGTTCAGACCACCCAGCACGATCGCGAAGATCGACAAACCCTGGCACCTCGACACCTAACTCATCGGCCAATGCCAGAAAAACATCCTGCTCTTGTGTACAGGCTATTACGACTTTGCCCTCTTGCAGCGGCTGTGCGACGCTTTCCAGTTCTTTCGTACATAATGCGGTGTGAATTCTGGAGCAGGCGACATCGCAAGCTGACGATAGTTTCTCAGCGTCAATGGTTTGCGTTCCCGCGCAGTCACATAGCAGCAATCTTGTTCCCATAACCTCCCCCGGATGTCCTCCCCAGTCCAAGGTAAGCTTAGAACCTCTGAAGAAAGTAGCAATGCCCGTGGGGGTCGGATCGCCGGAACAAAGCCCGATAAGAGCCGCGAGGACCGTAAACAATCGGTGAAGGGTGCATATTCGACCACCCAAGGACTTGGCAGGAAGCTACTTTGTGTACCATAGTAGACCCTGAGGAAGGCAGGGGAGAGCTTTCCAGGGAGGACTTAGTGGCCAAGGCCGCCAGCCAGATTGAAATGCCAATCGGCGTCGTCGTGCGCAAAACACCCGGGGTTACACGCTGGGCGCAATGGAACTGGCGCGCCGTCGCCGTGCTGCCCGGCGCTGGACCGGCCGATTGGCTGGAGATGCGGCGCGAGGGTGAAGCGGTCGAGTACCACGCGGCCACCCTGCCCCTGACCCTTTGGTCAGATGAGGCCGAAGCCTACATGGTCAACCTGTCGGACGGGCAACCCTCGATCTATCTGGTCCTGCGCGATGCGCTGGATGGAACACAGCCGATGGACGCGGTGCTGGTGACCGCCTCACCCTTCGAAGGACAGGACTACGCCGATACCGGCGAAGAGCTTGTCGAGAAAATCCCAATGACTGATGGGCTGATCGCTTGGGTACGTGATTTCGCACTGGAGCATCATCGCAACGAAGTCTTCGTCAAGCGCCGCCGTGATAAGAAACGCACCGATCTGGTTGAGGACGGCAAAGGGGATGTACGCATCCGGCAAGACTCGGATGTTTTCCGCGCCCCGCGGAGGATTGTGCAATGACAGAAACCCGCGATTTCTGGTCGCGCCGTAAAGCCGCCGTTCAGGCTGAGGCCAAAGCAGAGGTTGTAGCAGCACAAGAACAGGCTTTCGCTGAACAGCGGGGCGAGCTGGAAGAAAAGACTGACGCTGAAATTCTGGCAGAATTCAATTTGCCCGATCCTGATCTGTTGCAAGTTGGTGACGACATCTCGGGCTTTATGGCCAAGGCAGTGCCTGACCGGTTGCGCCGCCGCGCCCTTCGGCAGCTCTGGCGCCTAAACCCGGTTCTGGCCAATGTCGATGGGCTGGTGGATTACGGCGAAGATTATACAGATGCCGCCTGCGTGATCGAAAATATCCAGACCGCCTATCAGGTCGGCAAAGGGATGCTTGCCCATATCGAAGCTCTGGCCACTCAGGCCGAGGAGGAAGACGCAGACCCGATCCCTGAGGTTGAAGAAACCACGCAAGAGCCTGAGTTGCCCGAGGTAGCCGAGATGCAATCGTCAGAGCCTGTAATGATTTCTGAAATCGACGACCCGGAAGAGGCAGAGCTTACGCCTGCCCCACGCCGCATGAAGTTTGAATACGAAGGATAACCGTATGAACGCAAGCAACGCGCAAAACCTGGACGTCTCAGCCGAGGATCGTCTGCGCGCGGATTTCTATAACTTCCTTGGGCTGCTGCTTGCGGCGCCTCCGGATCAGATGCTGCTGTCTCAGGTTACTGGTCTGACCGGCGATGAAACCGATCTGGGTCAGGCTATCAAGGCCATGTCGCGGGTCGCCAAGGTGACCAAACCCGCGGCTGCCGAACGCGAATTCAATGCCCTGTTCATCGGGCTAGGACGCGGAGAACTGCTGCCCTATGCCAGTTTCTACCTGACTGGTTTCCTGAACGAAAAACCGCTGGCGCAACTGCGCAACGACATGGCGGTTCGTCAGATCACACGGGCGCAGAACGTGTTTGAACCCGAAGACAATATCGCCTCGTTGATGGAGATGATGGCGGGCATGATCGTCGGACGCTTTGGTTCACCCGCCTCGCTGGAAGATCAAAAAGCGTTCTGGAACAAGCATATCGGTCCCTGGGCCGCACATTTCTATTCAGATTTGGAAGCCGCGGAAAACTCGGTTTTCTATGCCTCGGTCGGCACCGCCGGTCGGGTTTTCATGGAAATCGAGCGTGAAGCCTTTCGAATGACGGCGGGATGATCCCGCCATTCGCCAGCGCCCCAATAGGCGCTAGATCGCAATTGGGAAAGGAGGATCCCATGAGCAAAACCAAGGAAGAAGGCGCCACGCGCCGTGACTTCTTGAAACTGGCCGGAACCGCAGCGCCCGCTGCAGTCGCCGCCGCCAGCCTGAGCGGACAAGCCGAGGCAGCCGAGCTGCCAACGGATGAGACCCGCATGCAGGACACCGCGCATACGCGCGCATATCTGGACAGCGCCCGGTTCTGAACCCCGGACGATGTCACCACCCGACTGACGGTTGCGATTGGCCCTGACGTCGGCACCAACAGGACCAAGCCAGCCATGGAAAACATGGCCAGCAAGGGAGGAAAGAAATGCTTAGGAAAAAGACCAACGGGGTTGCGAGACGCTCCCAGCGGACAAGTATCCTGTCCCAGGTCGGCGAGAAAACCGTCGATCGCCGCGCATTCCTGCGCGGATCGGGCCTGACGATCGGCGGGTTGGCCGCGATCAGCGCCACGGGTGGAACCGTGACGCCAGCCAGTGCCCAGTCAGCGGCCAATCAAGCCGTCGAAAACATCAAATCCATATGCACGCATTGCTCGGTCGGCTGTACCGTCGTCGCCGAGGTGCAGAACGGCGTCTGGATCGGGCAAGAACCCGGCTGGGACAGCCCTTTCAACCTGGGTGCGCACTGCGCCAAGGGGGCCTCGGTCCGTGAGCACGCCCATGGTGAACGCCGCCTGAAATATCCGATGAAAAAGGAAGGCGGCGAGTGGAAGCGCATCAGCTGGGAAGAGGCGATCAACGAGATCGGCGACGGCATGATGAACATCCGCGAAGAATCCGGACCGGACAGTGTGTACTGGCTTGGTTCCGCGAAACATAACAACGAACAGGCCTATCTGTTCCGCAAGTTCGCCGCCTATTGGGGCACGAACAACGTGGACCATCAGGCCCGTATCTGCCACTCGACCACTGTTGCTGGTGTTGCGAATACATGGGGCTACGGCGCCATGACCAACAGCTATAACGACATCCACAACTCCAAGGCTATCTTCATCATCGGTGGCAACCCGGCCGAGGCGCACCCCGTCTCACTGCTGCATGTTCTGCGCGCAAAAGAGCAGAACAACGCGCCCCTGATCGTCTGCGACCCGCGCTTTACGCGCACTGCGGCGCATGCGGATGAATATGTCCGCTTCCGCCCCGGCTCTGACGTGGCGCTGATCTGGGGTATTCTCTGGCACATCTTCGACAACGGCTGGGAGGACAAGGAGTTCATCCGCACCCGTGTCTGGGGCATGGATCAGATCCGTGAAGAGGTCGCCAACTGGAACCCGGAAGAAACTGAGCGTGTGACCGGCGTACCCGGATCACAGCTTAAGCGCGTGGCGCGCACCATGGCCAACAACCGTCCTGGCACGGTGATCTGGTGCATGGGCGGCACCCAGCATACCAATGGCAACAACAACACACGCGCCTATTGCGTGCTGCAGCTGGCGTTGGGCAACATGGGAACGTCGGGCGGTGGCACCAACATCTTCCGTGGCCACGACAACGTGCAGGGTGCGACGGACCTTGGTGTTCTGTCCCACACCCTACCCGGCTATTATGGGCTGTCCGCAGGGGCATGGGGCCATTGGGCGCGCGTTTGGGGTGAAGACCCTGAATGGCTGTCCGGCCAGTTCGCCTCGATCAAAGACAAGGAGGGCAAGGATAAACCGCTACAGAACGAGCGCGGCATCCCGGTCTCTCGTTGGATCGACGGTGTTCTGGAAGACCCCGCCAACATGGATCAGGACAACAATGTCCGAGCCATGGTTCTGTGGGGGCACGCTCCGAACTCGCAAACCCGCGGGCCGGAAATGAAGACGGCGATGGAAAAGCTGGACATGCTGGTCGTGATCGACCCGTATCCCACCGTTTCCGCCGTTCTGCATGATCGGACCGATGGCGTTTACCTACTGCCGGCCTGTACGCAGTTCGAAACCCGTGGCTCGGTCACGGCCTCGAACCGCTCGTTGCAGTGGCGCGACAAGGTGGTCGAACCGCTGTTCGAAAGCCTGCCGGACGAGGTCATCATGGCCAAGTTCGCCAACAAATTCGGCTGGGCGGATCGGTTCTTCCGCAATATCGAGATGGAGGATGCCGAAACCCCGAATGTTGAAAGCATCACGCGTGAGTTCAACTCGGGCCTCTGGACCATCGGCTATACCGGCCAGTCGCCAGAGCGTTTGAAAAGCCACATGGCCAATCAGCACACGTTCGACAGAACCACGCTACAAGCTATAGGTGGACCAAACGACGGCGAATACTACGGTCTGCCCTGGCCGTGCTGGGGAACGCCAGAGATGGGTCATACGGGGACACCAAACCTCTATGACATGTCCAAACCGGTGGCCGAAGGTGGCCTGACCTTCCGCGCGCGCTTTGGCGTGGAACGTGATGGCGACAACCTGCTGGCGGAAGGGGTCTATAGCGTTGGGTCGGAAATTCAGGACGGATATCCCGAATTCACGATGCAGATGCTAATGGATCTTGGTTGGGACGGCGATCTGACGGCCGAAGAACGTGCGGCCATCGACGCCGTTGCGGGGCCAAAGACCAACTGGAAAACCGACCTGTCGGGCGGCATCCAGCGGGTTGCGATTGCACATGGCTGTGCGCCCTTTGGCAACGCCAAGGCCCGCACCGTGGTCTGGACTTTCCCGGACCCGATCCCGCTGCATCGCGAGCCGCTCTATACCAACCGGCGTGATCTGGTAGAAGACTATCCGACCTATGAGGATCGTCAGTCCTATCGCCTGCCAACCCTGTATGCCTCGATCCAGAAGAACGATTTTTCAAAGGATTACCCGATAATCCTGACGTCAGGTCGTTTGGTCGAGTATGAGGGCGGAGGTGAGGAATCCCGGTCGAACCCGTGGCTGGCCGAACTGCAACAGGACATGTTCGTCGAGATCAACCCCCGTGATGCCAACAACCTGGGCATTCGCGACGGGGCTCAGGTCTGGGTCGAAGGGCCTGAGGGTGGTAAGGTCAAGGTGATGGCGATGCTGACCAACAGGGTTGGTGCCGGCGTGGCCTTTATGCCATTCCACTTTGGCGGCCATTTCCAGGGTCAGGATCTGCGGGACAAATACCCCTCAGGCGCTGATCCCTATGTGCTGGGAGAAAGTTCGAACACTGCCCAGACCTATGGCTATGATTCAGTAACCCAGATGCAGGAGACCAAAGCGACTCTCTGCAAGATCTCAGCAGCGTAAGGAGGACGACAATGGCTAGAGCAAAGTTTCTCTGCGACGCTGAACGCTGCATCGAATGCAACGCCTGCGTAACCGCGTGTAAGAACGAGCACGAGGTGCCTTGGGGCATCAACCGCCGCAGAGTGGTGACGATCAATGACGGCGACCCGGGCGAACGCTCGATCTCGGTTGCCTGTATGCATTGTTCGGATGCGCCCTGTATGGCGGTGTGCCCGGTTGACTGCTTCTATCAGAACGAAGAAGGGGTCGTCCTGCACTCCAAGGACCTGTGCATTGGCTGCGGCTATTGCTTCTATGCGTGCCCGTTCGGCGCGCCGCAATACCCACAGGCAGGCAACTTCGGATCACGCGGCAAGATGGACAAATGTACCTTCTGCGCCGGTGGCCCCGAGGAAACGCACTCGACCGCAGAGTTCGCCAAATACGGTCGCAACCGGATCGCAGAAGGCAAACTGCCCATCTGCGCCGAGATGTGTTCCACCAAGGCCCTGCTTGCCGGTGACGGCGACGTGGTATCGGCCATCTATCGCGAACGCGTCGTGGCGCGCGGTTTCGGGTCTGGCGCCTGGGGGTGGGGCACAGCCTACGACCAAAAAGACGGCTGATCCTTGGCCAAACCTTCCCCGGCGCGCAAACCGTGTGCCGGGGACCACTAAGATTTTTCGACGAAAAATCTCTGCCCGCCCGGAAAAGGGCCTACGCCAATGACCGCGTCACGAGGTTCATATGACTTTCCTGCGACTTCTGTTCTGTCTCATTGTTTTGACTGTTCCTGCCCTTGCTCAGGATGCTCCGGATCGCAATTCGACGGGTGGTGCGACCACGCTCGAGGATATCTTGGCCCGGCAGCGAGGTGAAGACGTGGACACCACATATCGCTCGGATAACACCGGCCAGGGCAATGCCGAAGGCCTGTTGGGCCAGTTGGGCACACGCGGCGTAGCATCTGACAGCGACGTCTATCGCGCTTTGCGCTATGGCTCGGCAGATGTGACCGTTTCGTCGAATGGCCCCGCCGCCAGCGTCTTGATACAGGACGGAGGCATGTGGTGGTTGAATTTCCGAACAGGCCCGTTGCGCGATTACGGCACGTATATTCTGGCCGGGATGCTTGGCATCCTGCTGCTGTTCTTCTTGGTCCGGGGTAAAATCCGCATTGATGGTGAAAAGACGGGACGCACGGTTACGCGTTTCTCAGGCTTTGAGCGGTTCGGACATTGGCTGTTCGCGGGCTCTTTCCTTATCCTTGGCCTGACCGGTTTGCTGACCCTTTATGGTCGAGACTTTCTGATCCCAATCTTCGGGAAAGAAGGCTTTGCAGCCATAGCGCAGGGCTGCAAATGGCTGCATAACAACCTCGCCTGGGCCTTCATGCTGGGTTTGATCATGGTCACTGTGAACTGGATCGCCCACAACATCCCCAACCGCACCGACCTGAAATGGCTGGCCGCCGGCGGCGGGTTGTTCACGAAAGGCAGCCATCCTCCGGCCAAAAAATTCAACGCGGGTCAAAAGATCATCTTCTGGGCCTGTATCCTGCTGGGCGTATCGATCAGCCTGTCTGGCCTGTCTCTGCTGTTCCCGTTTGAGATGCCGCTGTTTGCTAAGACCTTCTCAATCGCAAATGCCACCAGCATCCCGCAGATGTTGGGTCTGAACCTTCCGGTGCAGATGTCACCACAAGAAGAGATGCAATATGCTCAGGTTTGGCACGTGATGGTCGCCTATGTCTTCATCGCCATCATCATCGCGCATATCTACCTGGGCTCGGTGGGGATGGAGGGCGCTTTCGACGCGATGGGCACCGGCGAGGTCGAGGAACAATGGGCGCGTGAGCACCACTCGCTTTGGCTGGAAGAGGTCCAGGAAAAAGAGGCCAGTAAGGCAGCGGCCTCGCCTGCGGAATAGATGCGCGGTCTAATCCTTGCACTGGTGTTGACCCCCCTGCCCGCAATGGCCGAGTTCTTTACGCTCAAAGGTCATGGAGGACCGATCATGGGGATTGCCGCCGCGCCGGACGGCCGGATTGCGACGGCCAGCTTCGACAACTCCGTCGGTCTGTGGTCAGACCGCACGCCGCAATGGCTTGAAGGGCACGAGGCTGCCGTGAACAGCGTCGCCTTTGGCGGCACAGCGATCTATTCCGCGGGTGACGACTTTACCCTGCGCCGGTGGCCGGATGGCCAAATCCTCGGGCGGCACAAAGGCAAGATCGTCGATATTGCTGTTTCAGACTCCTACATCGCCACTGCCAGTTGGGACGGCACGATAGGGGTTTGGCCGCTTGACGGGACAGAGCCAAGGGTATTAGGGCCCACAGGCAGCGGTGTGAATGCTGTTGTGTTCACACCAAACGGGGATGCGCTGTATACCGGCGGGGTTGATGGGGCGGTTCGTCTTTGGGATGTCGCAACCGGTCAGGAAAAACTGCGACTGGTTGATAACGGGTTCGGCATCAACGAACTGGTCCTGAATCCCCATGAAAACTGGATTGCCTATGGGGCCGTCGATGGCGTCACGCGCATTCGTGATCTGACTACAGGCGACGAGCATGATTTCACCCTGGACCGCCGTCCAATCCTTGCGCTGGCTCTCAGCCCGGACCGCAGCTTGCTGGCGGTGGGGGATGGTGAGGGTCATATCATGTTGGTCGATACCATCGACTGGCGCATCGCACAGGATTTCCGGGCCACATTGCGCGGCCCGGTCTGGGCGCTGGCCTTCTCAACCGATGGTAAAAACATCTATGCAGGTGGTATAGATGAGGCGATGTATAGCTGGCCGGTATCTGACCTTGGCGACCAACAACAGATGGCCGCGACTGAACCAAGTTTTCTGAAGAACCCTGACCAGATGGATAATGGCGAACGCCAATTCGTGCGCAAATGCTCGATCTGTCACAGCCTGACGGCGGACGGGCACAGACGTGCTGGACCTACGCTCTCTGGTGTGTTTGGTCGCCGGGCGGGAAGCTTACCGGGATATTTCTACTCGGACACGCTGCAAGACTCTGATATCATTTGGAATGACGAGACGATAAATGCCCTTTTCGACCAAGGACCAGACCATTACATTCCGGGATCGAAGATGCCCATGCAACGGATTACACAAGCGGATGACCGCAAAGATTTGATCGCCTTTCTGCGCCGCGTCACGGCACCGGAAAACTGAACCGGAGGTAAATATGAAAGCCTTTATAGCCGCAGTTGCCACGATGGCTGTAATTGCCGTCGCTGCGCCATTTGCCTTAGGTCAATTCGGATTCAGCGCGGCGAACGCCAGCGCGGGTTCGGCCGTGCGCCTCGACTGAATGTCAGAATACCTGACCACCAAAGAACTGGCGGACCTGCTGCGCATTGGCGAGCGTAAAGCCTATGACCTTGCCTCATCCGGCGAGGTCCCCTGTGTCCGTGCCATGGGCAAACTCTTGTTTCCAAGGGCTGAAGTCATTGCCTGGCTGAACGCATCACGTAGCGGACCGCAGGTCGCAGAACCGTCGCTGCCGCCGATCGTGGCGGGCAGTCATGATCCGCTGTTGGATTGGGCTCTGCGGGAAAGCGGGTCGGGCCTGGCAACTTATTATGACGGCTCATTTGACGGCTTGAATCGTCTGAAAGAACGATCAGCGCAGGCTGCGGCGCTGCATATCCACGAGACAGACGGATTCAACACGCAATCTCTGCAGGACCATCTGGGAGAGGCACCCGTCATTCTGTTCGAACTAGCAAAACGCCAGCGTGGGCTACTGATGGCCCCCGGTGTGACTGGGATATCGGACTTTTCTGACCTCAGGGGCCGTCGCATTCTTCTTCGTCAGGACAGTGCCGCCAGTCAACGGTTGTTCGACACGCAACTGCAGGCGCACGGCCTGAACCGAGACGATCTGGATACCCTGCCGACCTGCGCACGTACCGAAGAAGAGCTGGCCATAGCCCTGCATGACAGCAAAGCCGATGCCGGATTCGGCCTGGGTGCGCTTGCGGGGCTGTACAATCTGGGCTTTGCCCCGACCCATACCGAACGCCTGGACCTTGCCATCTGGAGGCGCGCCTATTTCGATGGCCCGATGCTTCGGTTGCTCGGCTTTGTGCAATCCGACCGCTTTGCCACCCGGGCAGAAGAATTCGGCGGGTATGACTTGTCGGATCTGGGAACCATCCATCACAATGGAGCCAGCGGCTGACCCTATTGGGCGTTGGGAAAGAACAGCTGCTGGCCGTCGAGCGTGTAAGATGCGATGGCCGCCTGCCCTTCGGGCCCGGTCAACCAGTCAATAAAGCGCTGCCCCGAGGCCGCCCGCACTTTGGGATGCTTGTCAGGGTTCACAAGAATAATCCCATATTGATTGAACAGGAGTGGATCGCCCTCAACCATGACCTCTAGGTTTCCCTTGTTGCCAAAGCTCTGCCAGGTCGCCCGATCCGTCAGCGCATAGGCACCCATCCCGCTGGCCACATTCAGTGTCGCCCCCATCCCGGATCCAGTTTCCCGGTACCAAGTGCCCGAAGCGTCGGTCGGGTCGATACCGGACGAGGCCCAATGGCCCAGCTCCGCCTTATGCGTCCCGCTGTCATCCCCGCGTGAGGCGAAGGGCGCCTTGGCCTTAGCCACGGCGGTCAGCGCCGCGATAATGTCAGTTCCCCCTTTCACTTTGGCGGGATCGGATTTTGGCCCCACAAGGACGAAATCATTGTACATCACGTCCGACCGCTCAACGCCCCAACCGTCAGCCACAAATTTCTCCTCGGCAGGTTTGGCGTGAACCAGCAAGACGTCCCCGTCACCGTTGATCGCATTGCGGATCGCCTGCCCTGTACCAACAGCCACCACGCGGACATCAATCCCGCTTTCGGCTTCAAAGCCTGGCAGGATATGGTCGAACAAGCCCGAATTCTGAGTCGACGTGGTTGATTGGACTACAATAAATGGCGTTTCGGCCAATGCGGCTGTAGTGTTCAGGCCAAGCGCTATTACTGCAGCCCCGACGAATTTGCGGATCATTTGAACTCCATATTCTGATTAGGTTACCAGACCACCGGCAACAAACCGGCGCGCGGCGTCACTTGTCGGGGCATCCAGAACTTGTTTGGCAGCACCGTGTTCGACCACGTGTCCGGCCTGCATCATGACGATATCCGCTGCCAGACGGCGTGCCTGACCGATATCGTGGGATACCATGACAATGCGAACCCCTCGGTTCGAAGCGCGCAAGATCATCCGTTCGATCATCTGCGTAGCACCGGGATCAAGCGAACTGGTTGGTTCGTCCAGGAACAAAGTCTCCGGGTCCAGCGCCAGCGCGCGCAGGATGGCCAGCCGTTGCGCCTCGCCCCCGGACAGCGATCTGGCGGACTGGCGTGCCTTACCCTCTAGCCCACCTTCGGCCAGCAATTCGTCGATCCGGGATTTGCGAATTGCACGGGGCATGCCCTGACGCTTTAGCACAAAATCAAGATTGGCTGACACGGACCGGCGCAACAGAACCGGTCTTTGAAACACCATCGCCTGTCGTGATTTGTGATACGCATTCAGGGCAATCCCGTCCTGCTGAACCCTGCCGCTATCCGGGACGATAAGCCCGTGCAAACAGCGCAAAAGCAGGCTCTTGCCCGCTCCGTTCGGCCCAAGGATCAAAGTTGGTCCCAGCCCCATCAGGGATAACTCTGGCACTTGAAGCAGTGTCTTTCCCTTGCGGGAAATCTGTAAACCGTGAACAGAAAGACATTTCACCATCTCGAGCACCAGATCACGCATGGTGCAACCCTTCCTTCTCGGCCCGCAGGCTAAGCGTGCTGACCATGGCGTTTACTGCGATGGCTATGGCAATCAGGATCGCCCCAAGCGCAAGCGCCAAGGCCAAATTACCCTTGGACGTTTCAAGGGCGATTGTCGTCGTCATCACCCGCGTGACGTGATTGATATTGCCGCCAACGATAATAACCGCTCCAACTTCGGCAATCGCACGGCCAAACCCTGCCAACAATGCAGTAACAAGAGACAGCCGCGCATCCCACAATAGCACCGGAATCGATGCCATCCGCGACACGCCGAGTGAGCGGAGTTGCTCGGAATATTCCTCGGCCAGCATTTCGACCACTTGACGTGTCAGTGCGGCAACGATCGGGGTCACCAGAACGACCTGAGCAATAATCATCGCCGTCGGTGTGTAGAGCAATTCAAGGACCCCCAACGGACCGGAACGCGACAGCATCAGATAGACCAGCAAACCTACCACAACCGGGGGCAAGCCCATCAAGGCATTCATCAAGACGATCAGAATCCGCCGCCCTGGAAAACGCGCAACGGCCAAAGCCGCGCCCATGGGCATCCCGATAACGGCAGAAATCAGAACGGCAAAAACAGAGACTTTCAGGGACAACAGAACAATCGCCCACAGCTCCGGATCCCAATGAAGGATCAAAGCAAGCGCCGACCTGAATTCTGTTGTGAAATCCTGCATTACCTACCTAATACTCCACATATTGAACAGTTTGCTATAATTTACAGGTAATTACTATGACAAACGCGCTACAAGTGCAGTCACATTTTCGACGCTTCCAACAAAAAACGCGGCCCCGTTTGGGACCGCGCCATATTCCATCGTGAACCTGTCTCAGTTCAGTGCTGCATCCGAAATCTGATGCGTCCAGGCACCTTCGGGTTGTTTGGTGATAACGGGATCAGAACCACCGGCAAGCAGCGTCCCTACAGTGCGCTCAAAATCCGCCGGATCAAGCGATCCGTTTGAGCCCGCAGTCAGCTTGGCAATCTCACCCATCATACGTTTCTGATGCGCTTCGGTCTGGGCGCCAGTCGCGTCATTTTCAAGCACGATATCGGCCGCTTCATCTGGGTTCTCTTCGGCATATTTCCACCCCTTCATCGACGCCCGCACGAAACGTTCCATCTTGTCGACAAATGCCGCGTCGCTCAGGTTCTCTTCAAGAACGTACAGGCCGTCTTCCAGCGTCGCGACGCCCTGATCTTCGTATTTGAATGTGACCAGTTCGTCGGGGCTGACGCCGGAATCTATGACCTGCCAGTATTCGTTATAGGTCATGGTGCTGATGCAATCAGCCTGACGCTGCAGCAGCGGGTCGACATTAAAGCCCTGCTTCAAAACCTCGACGCCATTTTCGCTCTTGCCACCGGTATCAATGCCCAGCTGGCTCATCCAGCTCATGAAGGGGAATTCGTTGCCAAAGAACCAGACGCCCAGTGTCCGGTTCTTAAGGTCTTCTGGTGCGGAAATACCGGCATCTTTCCAGCAGGTCAGCATCATACCCGAGCTTTTGAAAGGCTGGGCAATATTCACCAGCGGCAGGCCCTTTTCGCGCGCGGCCAACGCAGCTGGCATCCACTCGACCGTCACGTCAGCGCCGCCACCGGCAATGACCTGTGTCGGCGCTATGTCCGGGCCGCCTGGCAGAATGGTGACATCAAGACCTTCTTCTTCGTAGAACCCTTTGTCTTTGGCCACGTAATAACCTGCGAACTGAGCTTGCGTGACCCATTTCAACTGCAATGTCACCTCATCCGCCGACCAGGCTGCACTGGCGGCCAGGCTAAAGGCGGCAACCGCCCCGCTGAGTATCTTTTTCATCTTCACATCTCCTAGTTTCAGTTGGCGCCCCATTTTTCATTTTTGGGGTCTGTTGAATTTTTATCCGCGCTGCGATGGGTGCCAGAAGGTCACCGCCTTTTCGATCATGGCCACCAGACCATAGAATGATGTCCCAGCCAAAGCCGCCACTACGATCTCGGCCCAGACCATATCCAGTGAGAGCTGCCCCACGCTGGTTGATATCCGAAAACCCATGCCAAGCGTCGGTGAGCCAAAGAACTCGGCCACGATAGCGCCGATCAATGCAAGGGTGGTGGATATCTTGAGACCATTGAAAACAAATGGCATCGCGGCAGGCAAGCGCAGCTTCAGAAAGCTTTGCCAATAGGTGGCGGCATAGGTCTCCATCAGGTCGCGCTGCATTGCTGTCGCCTCGCGCAGCCCGGCGACGGTGTTCACCAGCATTGGGAAAAAGACCATCACGACAACCACCGCCGCTTTGGAGTGCCAGTCGAACCCGAACCACATGACCAGAATCGGCGCGGTGCCGACAATCGGCAGAGCAGCCACGAAGTTGCCCACGGGCAAAAGCCCAAGGCGTAGAAAATCCCATCGGTCCACTGCAATCGCCATCAGGAAGGCGGCTCCACAGCCGATGATGTAACCGCTCAGCGCGCCCTTGATGATGGTTTGCACGAAATCCATCCAAAGCGTTGGCAAGCTGTCCCAGAACCGAATCCAGATAACCGATGGAGCGGGCAGTATGACCAAAGACACCTCAAGGCCACGCACCAAAAGCTCCCAGATGATGATGATAGTCAGACCAAAGATCAGCGGAGCCAGAAACCGGACCATCCGCGTATCAGCATAGGGCCCGCTGGCCAAGCGGCTGTTAAACCACCATCCTAACAGCCACACACCGAGTGCGCCCAGAATTGGTATCATTGCGCAATCCCCATCCGTTTCAGGACCGACTTTTCAATCAGCCCCAGAAGCCCCACAAGACAGGCCGCCAGAATCGCCGCAGCAAACAGGGCCGACCAGATTTGCACGGTCTGACCATAATAACTGCCTGCCAGCAGGCGCGCGCCCAGTCCCGCAACTGCCCCGGTGGGCAATTCACCCACGATGGCCCCCACCAAGGATGCGGCAATGCCAATCTTCAGCGAGGTGAACAGATACGGCATCGAGGCCGGCAAACGCAGTTTCCAGAACCCCTGCGCGTGGCTCGCGCTATAGGTACGTAGCAAATCCAGTTGCATCGCATCCGGGCTGCGCAAACCTTTGACCATGCCGACCACGACAGGAAAAAAGCTGAGATAGGCCGATATGACTGCCTTGGGGATGATCCCCTGCACGCCAACAGAATAAAGGACCACAATGATCATCGGGGCCAGAGCGATGATCGGGATGGTCTGGCTGACTATCGCCCAGGGCATGACCGACAGGTCCATGACCCGGCTATGTACGATCCCAACAGCCAGCAGAATTCCCAGGCCGGTGCCAATGGCAAAACCCAGTATCGTCGCACTCAGCGTCACCCAGCCGTGATAAACCAGCGAGCGCTTTGAGGTGATTTTCTTCTGGACCGTTGTCTTCCATATCTCAACGGCCACCTGATGCGGAGCGGGCAACCGTGGGCGATCCTGTTCCCACGTGGCTGGAATGGCAAAGCTATTGTCCAGAACCAGACTGAATTCGGACAGATCGCGACGATCTTTTGCCGAGGGTGGCTGAACAGTGGCGCCGGCCCGTTCTTGTTCGGTCAGAACGCCTTTGATATTCATCGGAATACAAGCGGCGTACCAAAAGGCTACTATGACGGCCAGTACCGTCAATACAGCCCAGAATGCCTTAAACCCGCTGCTATTCATCCGAATGCCCCGCGCGCAACCCTTCTCGCACCCTATGGGCAACTTCGATGAATTCCGGCGTGTCGCGAATATCGAGCGGCCGCTCTTTCGGCAACGGACTGTCGATCACGTCAGTGATCCGTCCGGGCCGAGGGCTCATTACAACGATCTTGGTGCTCAGATAGACGGCCTCAGGGATGGAATGGGTGACAAACCCAATGGTCTTTTGAGTCCGCGCCCAAAGCGCCAGAAGCTGCTCGTTCAGGTGATCGCGGACAATCTCATCCAACGCGCCAAAAGGTTCGTCCATAAGCAGGATATCCGCATCAAAGGCCAGCGCCCGTGCGATGCTGGCCCGTTGCTGCATCCCCCCCGACAACTGCCAGGGAAACTTTCCACCAAACCCTTCAAGATCAACAAGTTCCAAAACCTTGTTTACGCGTTCTTCCTGCTCGGCAGCTGTAAACCCCATGATTTCAAGCGGGAGCTTGATGTTCTTGGAAATGGTGCGCCAAGGGTACAGACCCGCGGCCTGAAATACATAGCCATAGGCCCGATTCCGCCGCGCCTCATCCGGGGTCATACCGTTGACGGTCAATGTCCCGCCAGTCGGTGTTTCCAACGCAGCGATGCACCGCAAGAAGGTGGTCTTACCACAGCCGGAGGGTCCGATGAAGCTGACGAATTCTCCCTTTTCGATGGTCAGGTTCACATCCTTCAAAGCGTGGACCGGCCCGTCATTGGTCTGAAAGGTCAGATCCAGTTGCCGCGCCTCGATTACAGGCGGTGCAGCGGTTTCAATATTCATTCCATCCCCTTGAACTTAAACCGTAATAAGACGTGATATCTGCCACATATTCTGTCATACACCGGTTGCTGGAATACCGGTGCGCACCACCGGTCGCGGCGCTGTCAGCTCTTTCCAAGTACTCAGCGCCTTGTTGACGGTAGTATTGGCCTCGCGTTCAACAAATTGGCCATGGCCTTCCTGAGTCCTGATCTCTCCGTCATGCACTGCAACCTGCCCACGGGTCAGAGTAAAGCGCGGCAAGCCTTTGACCTCTTTGCCCTCAAACACGTTGTAGTCGATCGAAGATTGCTGCGATTTCGCGCTGATCGTCTTGCCTTTCTCAGGATCCCACACCACCAAATCGGCATCGGCACCTACAAGAACTGCGCCCTTTTTTGGATAACAATTCAATATCTTGGCGATGTTTGTTGAAGTAACTGCCACAAATTCATTTGGCGTCAGCCGACCAGTATTCACCCCATGAGTCCACAGCATCGGCATCCGGTCTTCCAACCCTCCGGTACCGTTCGGGATCTTGGTGAAATCCCCCACGCCAAAGCGTTTCTGATCCGTCGTAAAGGCGCAATGGTCGGTGGCCACGACACTCAACGAACCAGATTGTAATCCGTTCCACAGGCTATCCTGATGCTGCTTGTTTCGGAACGGAGGGCTCATGACCCGCCGCGCCGCGTGGTCCCAATCCTGGTTGAAATACTCGCTCTCATCCAAGGTCAGATGCTGGATCAAAGGTTCCCCCCACACCCGCTTGCCCTGCATCTTGGCACGCCGAATGGCCTCATGCGCCTCTTCGCACGAAGTGTGCACCACATACAGCGGCACTCCGGCCATATCCGCGATCATGATCGCGCGGTTGGTCGCTTCGCCCTCGACCTGCGGCGGACGGGAATAGGCATGTGCCTCGGGACCTGTATTGCCTTCGGCCAACAGCTTGGCGCTGAGCTCGGCAACAACATCGCCATTCTCGGCATGCACCATGGCCGTTCCACCCAGCTCAGCAAGACGCTTGAACGAAGCATACATTTCATCGTCATTGACCATCAACGCGCCCTTATAGGCCATGAAATGCTTGAACGTGTTGATGCCGCGTGTCTCGATCACCGTCTTGAGGTCATCAAACACCTGCTCGCCCCACCAGGTCACCGCCATGTGGAAAGAATAGTCGCAATTTGCACGTGTCGACTTGTTATCCCAGCGCTTGAGCGCATCCAACAGGCTTTCACCTGGGTTGGGCAGAGCGAAATCAACCACCATCGTGGTTCCTCCGGCCAATGCCGCCCGGGTTCCGCTCTCAAAATCATCGCTGGAATAGGTGCCCATGAACGGCATTTCCAAATGCGTATGCGGGTCGATCCCGCCAGGCATCACATAGCAGCCTGTCGCATCCAGTTCCGTATCACCTTTTAGGTCCGGCCCAATCTCGGTGATCACCCCATGCTCGACCCTCACATCCGCCTGGTAAGACAAATCCGCGGTTACGACGGTCCCGTTCTTGATAACAGTGCTCATATCAATCTCCCTGATGCGGTCTGCGCCGCTTGCTTCATCTGGCTACAAATACCGGGGGGGGGGAGTCGCCCAACGGACGACGGGGGCAGAGCCCCCTATTCCACAATTCCAGCCGTCTCTACGACCGCATGAAACAGAACATCCGCCCCGGCGGCAGCCCAATCCTTGCTGATTTCTTCGGCTTCGTTATGGCTTAGCCCATCCACACAAGGGCACATCACCATCGCTGTTGGTGCAACCCGGTTGATCCAGCAGGCATCATGACCGGCGCCCGAAATGATATCTGTATGAGAATAACCCAACCGTTCAGCCGCATCGCGCACGGCTGCCACGCAGCCTTCATCAAATTGCACCGGATCAAATCCGCCGACCTTCTCGAACTCGATCTGTAGGCCCATCTCATCCACGATATCTTCGGCCGCTACGCGCAGACGATTTTCCATATCGGTGATCACGTCCAGATCGGGCGAACGGAGATCGACAGTAAACACAACTTTCCCCGGGATCACGTTACGCGAATTCGGAAACACATCAATATGCCCCGCCGCACCCACCGCGTGGGGCGCGTGGGACCAAGCAATCTCGTCAACCTTTTCAAGGATACGTGCCATCGCCAATCCGGCATTCTTGCGCATCGGCATCGGCGTAGACCCGGTATGGGCGTCCTTTCCGGTAACGGTAATCTGGGTCCAGCTGAGACCCTGACCATGGGTGACAACGCCGATATCCTTCCCCTCGGCCTCAAGAATGGGGCCCTGTTCGATATGCAGCTCAAAAAAGGCGTGCATCTTTCGGGCGCCAACCTCTTCGTCACCGCGCCAGCCAATGCGGCTCAGCTCATCTCCGAACTTCTTACCATCGGCATCCTCACGGTCATAAGCCCAATCCTGCGTATGCATCCCGGCAAAAACCCCCGAGGACAGCATCGCAGGTGCATAGCGCGTGCCTTCTTCATTCGTCCAGTTCGTCGCAACGATTGGATGTTTGGTCTTGATTCCCAAATCATTGAGCGTGCGGATGATTTCCAGCCCGCCCAATACACCCAGAACACCGTCAAATTTGCCGCCTGTCGGCTGCGTATCCAGATGTGAACCCACATAGACCGGCAATGCCTCGGGGTACGTGCCCTCTCGATGCGCAAACATATTGCCCATTTGGTCCAGCCCCATGGTGCACCCGGCCTCTTCGCACCATTTCTGAAACAGCGCGCGGCCTGCCGCATCTTCATCCGTCAGGGTCTGACGATTATTGCCCCCCGCAACACCCGGGCCAATCTTGGCCATCTCCATCAGGCTGTCCCACAACCTGTCGCCATTGATCCTGAGGTTCTGCGCCGGAGCTGCCATCCTAGTCTTCCCTGTTGCTTGCGATTTGCTCGCTTTTGGTGTCTTGATTTGACCATCTGGTCAAACTCACGCTATCACGGGTTCGACATCAGTCAAGAAATAGCAGAGCTCGGTGGGAATTTTTGGCATATTCCGCACTTGCGAGCCCAAAAATCAGACAGGCAAAGACATGTCCAAAGACCGCGCACCAACACGAATTCAGAAAAAAAACCGCGCTGCAATTCTAGAAGCCGCTTTGAACGTGTTTTCTGCCTACGGTTTCCGCGGTGCCACCGTCGACCAGATTGCTGCCGAGGCCGGGTTGAGCAAGCCGAATCTTCTATATTATTTCCCCTCAAAAGAAGCGATTCACACGGCCCTTCTATCTGGCCTTCTCGAGATTTGGCTGGCCCCTCTCCATGATCTCGACGCCGACGGGGACCCATTGGAAGAGATACGCGCTTATATCCATCGCAAACTGCAAATGAGCCGGGAACTTCCGCGCGAAAGCCGTCTGTTTGCCAATGAACTGGTCCAGGGTGCGCCACGCATACACGATGCATTGTCCAATGATCTCAAAACTTTGATGGATGAGAAGACCGCAATCCTTACGGCCTGGATGGAACAGGGTAAAATCGCGCGCCTCCACCCCTACCACCTTATTTTCTCCATCTGGGCTTTGACACAGCATTATGCGGATTTCGATGTCCAGGTTCGGGCCATTCTTGGCGACGAAGACCCGTATGAAGGTGCTGAACCGTTTATCGACACGCTCTACCGCAAATTGCTGGCGCCTTAGGTTTTCGTTAGCCGGAACCCGCTCACCCTGAGCCTAGGATGACGCTACTCTTTTCTTCCCTGTCCACACACAGGTGCCGTGGTAAGGCTTTCGTTGGGTGGGTAGAGCGAGAAGTGGGACATAAGGCGTTCCAAGACGAAGTGAGGAGGCGCGGATATCATCTGATCCGCACCGCCACCCAAAATGTCGCAAACTGCCACAACGCCCCCCATCGACATCCTGCTCTAAGAAAATTCGACGAATTTTCTTGGACTACTCGGCGGCTTTCGCCATTGGATTGTTGGGATGGGTTGTCCAGTTGCCATATTCGGGCTGCACTTCCTGTCCCGTGCGCGGGTCGATTTCGCCAGCGTCCATCGGCACCATGGAAATACATCCCTCGACCGGGCACACATCCACGCACAGGTTACAGGCCACACATTCGTCATCCATAACCTCGAACACGCGCTCTTCGGACATTGAAATGGCCTGGTGGCTGGTGTCTTCGCAGGCGGCATAGCAACGACCACACTTGATGCACTGATCCTGATCAATCTTGGCCTTGGCGACATAATTCAGGTTCAGATATTGCCAGTCGGTCACGTTCGGAACCGCAAGACCGACAATTTCCGAGACGTCCTGATACCCTTTTTCATCCATCCATTTCGACAGGCCCGCCGTCAGTTCGTCAATGATCTTGAACCCATAGGTCATCGCCGCCGTGCAGACCTGAACATTGCCGCAACCCAATGCCATAAACTCTGCAGCATCGCGCCAGGTAGTCACACCGCCAATACCCGAGATCGGCATTCCGTTCGTTGCCTGTCCACGCGAAATCTCGGACACCATCGACAGGGCAATCGGTTTCACCGCAGGGCCACAATAGCCGCCGTGGCTGCCTTTGCCGTCAATCGAGGGTTCAGGGCTGAAGCTATCCAGATTGACACTGGTAATCGAATTAATCGTGTTGATCAGCGATACCGCATCCGCACCACCATTCTTTGCGGCCTCGGCGGGCTTGCGGATATCAGTGATATTCGGCGTCAGTTTCACGATGACCGGACGGTCATAGTATTTCTTGCACCAGCGCGTCACCATCTCGATATATTCCGGCACCTGCCCTACGGCCGCCCCCATCCCGCGCTCGCTCATCCCGTGTGGACAGCCAAAGTTCAGTTCGATCCCGTCGGCACCGGTTTCGGCAACACGCGGCAGGATAGCCTTCCAGGCTTCTTCTTCGCACGGCACCATGATCGAGGCGATCAGGGCGCGATCTGGATAATCAGCCTTAACCCGCGCCATTTCTTCAAGGTTTACCTCTAATGGGCGGTCTGTAATCAGCTCGATATTGTTCAGACCCAACAACCGACGGTCTGCGCCGTAGATCGCCCCATACCGCGGGCCATTAACATTGACGACCGGTGGACCTTCGGACCCGAGTGTTTTCCACACGACCCCCCCCCATCCGGCCTCAAAGGCACGGCGGACGTTATATTCCTTGTCCGTCGGCGGCGCAGATGCCAGCCAATATGGGTTGGGGCTTTCAATTCCCAGAAAGTTCGATTTCAAATCAGCCATTTATCCGGCCTCCCTGATGCTTGCAGGCATCTTGATCATTGAGTTTCACGCAATCAGACTTGCGTGGATATCCATCGCGGCATCGCGCCCCTCGGCCACTGCGGTCACGGTCAGGTCATCCCCGCCTGCGGCGCAGTCGCCTCCGGCCCAGACCGCTTGTACCGATGTGCGCCCGGCGCCCGTGACGGCGATCTTGTTCCCGTCCAACGTCAGCCCTTCGGGCGCTCCTTCCAGCGTCTGACCTATTGCCTTCAGCACCTGATCGGCAGGCAGGCGGGTTTTCTCGCCGGTGCCCTTCAACTGACCGTCATGGCTGGCAGTATACTCCAATTCGATCTCGGCGGCTGCCCCGTTGCCGTGTACGGCTATGGGCTGAACATTGGTCATGATCCTGACGCCGTGCGATGCGGCCAGATCCTGCTCATAGCGGCTGGCACCCATCGCCTCGCGTCCGCGCCGGTAGGCGATGGTGACGTTTTCCGCGCCCAGCAATTTCGACTTTACAGCTGCGTCAACCGCGGTCATGCCGCCTCCGATGACGACGACATTCCGCCCAACGGGCAGCTCAGCCAGATCGGCCGCCTGACGCACATCCGAGATAAAGTCGACCGCGTCGCGCACGCCGGTCAGATCCTCGCCGCCCGCTCGCAATGCATTCACACCTGTCAGACCGATGGACAGGAAAACCGCATCATAGTTGTCAACAAGGCCATCCAGCGACAGGCCCTCGCCCAGCACCGATCCGGTCTCGATGGTGATGCCGCCGATCATCAGCAACCAATCGATCTCAGCCTGAGCGAAATCATTGGTCGATTTATAGGCGGCAATTCCATATTCATTCAGACCGCCGGGTTTTGGGCGGCTTTCGTGAATGACCACATCATGCCCCAGCATCGCCAGCCGATGCGCACAGGCTAGCCCTGCGGGCCCTGCCCCGATCACGGCCACCGTTTTGCCGGTGAATGCGGCGCGCTGGAACGGATGGTCGCCCGATGCCATAACGCTGTCAGTAGCAAACCGCTGCAAACGCCCGATCTCGACTGGCGATCCTTCGGCGGTTTCGCGTACGCAGACTTCCTCGCACAGCGTTTCGGTCGGACAAACACGGGCGCACATGCCACCCAAGATATTCTGGCCAAGGATGGTTTCACCCGCAGCTTCAGGCTGACCGGCCTGAATCTGGCGCATGAACAATGGAATATCAATGTCTGTCGGACAGGCCGTCACACACGGCGCGTCATAGCAGAAATAGCACCGATCCGCGGCCACTGCGGCCTCATGCGGGGCAAGTGGTGGATGCAGATCCGTGAAATTCGAGGTCAGCTCATCGCTGGAAAGCCTCCCGGAGACTATGCCGGGGACCATCTGGCCCTGTGCCATCGCTCTACTCCCTGTAGATATGTTGTTATGGCCTCAGCTTGGCACAATCTGATTTTTTATCAAATGGTAAATTTTGCCAAATGGTCAAAAAATGAATAACCAGGCCGAAACACCCGGTTTTTTACTGTACATTGCTGGTTTTTTGGGCCGGAACCGCTCAGATCATCTGTGACAGGTGCCCAGATTTGATCCAAATTCGCGCGCCCTCTGCTCCGGCCAAAGCAGTGGAACGCGCACCTGGCGGTAATCTCAACCAGTCCCAGACCGAAAATTCTTCGTCGGATTCCTGCACCGAACCTGCGATGACAAACAACTCCAACCCATCGACTGCATCCAGATCCAGCTTTTCGCCAGGTGACAGATTCAATACGCGAACATCTTCGCGTGAGCCCTTGAAAAGCTGAAGATTCGAATCCCCGGTAATCGACCGACGAATTTCGGTCCTGTCCTCAGGGTCAAACTGGTGCAGTTTGACTAGTATCGTCGCGCCTTCTTGTGCCGAAGGCGTATGGGAAGATGTCGGAGGATTGCGCACATAACTACCTGCAGGAAAATCACCGGTCTCGTCCTGAAACACACCGTCCAGCACCAGATACTCCTCTCCTCCATCATGCGTATGGGCGGCAAAGGCGCTTCCTGGGGCAAAGCGGACAATCGTGGTGGCGCGGGCGACCTCTTCCCCGATCCGGTCCAACATCTTGCGCTCGACCCCTGCGGCAGGTGACGCAATCCAGTCATTCCGGTCGAAATGCACAGCAACACGTTTTGTGAAATCTGCGTTAACTCTCATGCGGCTTCTCCTGTTGGGTCTGGTCTCTAGATGGTTGCGCAAGTCCTGAATTCAAAATTCAGATGCATGATCTATGATCACATCTGGTTTTGTGCCACGTCTCTACCTAGTGTACGCCCAACCAAAATTCGAGCAGTGCTGGCCCAACGCCACGAACCCGAGAGACGCCCGATGCAGACCGCCAACAATAAATTCAATATCGTGGTCATCGGCCAAAACAACCGGCTGCAATACGAGGCACTGCTGTTTGCAGCCTCGTTACGACACAGCTGTCCCGATTTCGCTGGCCGCCTGTTTGTAGCCGTTCCTCAACCGGGGGCCCGATGGTCACAGGATCCCAGCATTCAGGATGAGGATGTCCTGAAAGCGCTACATCAGCTTGGGGCCAAAATTCTACCGTTTGAAAACCGGGCTTTCGGTGGAAGCTATCCCTATGGAAACAAGATCGAGGCGCTCTTGGCCCTGCCCGAGGGGGAACCGTTTGTCTTTTTCGACAGCGATACGCTTGTCACCGGAGACCTGAATAGTGTGCCCTTCGATTTTGACCGCCCCGGTGCCTCGCTGAAAGTCGAGGGAACATGGCCGCGCCCGACCCTGTATGGTCCGGGGTATGACGGTATCTGGCGCGCCCTGTATGAGCGGTTCGAACTGGATTTCGACAGCTCATTGGACAAGGCCCAACCGGCCGAATACTGGCGGCGCTACCTGTATTTCAATGCGGGTTATTTCTTTTACAGATGCCCACGCCAGTTCGGCGAACGGTTCCTGGAATATGCCTGCACCATCCGGGATGAGGATATCCTGGAACTCGCGGGCCAAACACTGGACCCATGGCTGGATCAGGTCGCATTGCCGCTGGTTATCCATGCCCTTGGCGGCGGCCGCGACGCACTGCCCACTGGCCTGCTGGACGGGTCGGTCACGTGCCACTACCGTCTGTTTCCGCTGCTGTATGCCCGCGAAAGCGACCATGTGATCGAGGTTCTGGAAACTGTGGTTGCGCCCAACAAGTTCAAGAAAGTGCTCAAGGGCTATGACCCAATAAAGAAACTGGTGCTCCAGCGCAAAGGGCACAAAATACGCGAGATGTTCGATCGCGAAAACCTGCCTCAGCGCGAGCAGGTCATTCGCAACAAGATCAAAAGCAAAGGTCTATGGATGCGCTGACAGCAATGTTGTGCGCACGCGTCCAATCGCCTAGAGATTCTGCAACACATAGCCCAACAGGAGATTTTTACCATGTCTGACGGCCCCACCTACGGTTTCGACACGCTTCAAATTCACGCAGGCGCGCGCCCTGATCCGGCAACAGGTGCCCGTCAGACGCCGATTTATCAAACAACGGCATATGTGTTTCGCGATGCAGACCACGCGGCGGCTCTGTTCAACCTGCAGGAAGTCGGCTTTATCTATTCCCGCCTGACCAATCCCACCGTGGCGGTTCTGCAGGAACGCGTGGCAACGCTTGAGGGTGGCGTTGGAGCAGTTTGCTGCTCGTCCGGTCATGCCGCCCAAATCATGGCACTGTTCCCGCTGATGGGACCTGGCTGCAACGTGGTGGCCTCGACCCGGCTGTATGGCGGCACGATCACTCAGTTTAGCCAGACGATCAAACGGTTCGGCTGGTCTGCCAAGTTCGTGGATACTGACGATCTGGATGCTGTGAAGGACGCGATCGACGAAAATACACGAGCGGTGTTCTGCGAATCCATCGCCAACCCGGGCGGCTATGTCACCGATATCCGCGCACTGGCGGATGTGACGGATGGCGCCGGCATTCCGCTGATCGTCGACAACACCTCGGCCACACCCTATCTGTGCCGCCCGATTGAGCACGGCGCGACGCTGGTTGTGCATTCAACCACCAAATACCTGACCGGCAACGGCACTGTCACCGGCGGCTGTATCGTGGATTCGGGCAAGTTCGACTGGTCCGCGAATGACAAATTTTCCTCGCTCAGCCAGCCGGAACCGGCCTATCACGGGCTGAAATTCCACGAGACATTCGGTCCGCTGGCTTTCACATTCCACGGCATCGCCATCGGCCTGCGTGATCTGGGCATGACGATGAACCCACAGGCGGCGCATTACACGCTGATGGGGATCGAGACTCTGTCTCTGCGAATGGAGCGCCATGTAGAGAACGCGCAAAAGATCGCGGCCTGGCTAGAGGCCGATGACCGCGTGGAATATGTGACCTATGCGGGCTTGCCCTCGTCGCCCTATCACGACCGGGTCAAGACGCACTACCCCAAAGGGGCCGGTGCGCTATTCACCTTTGCTGTCAAGGGCGGCTATGACGCCTGTGTCAAACTGGTGAACGCGCTGGAGATCTTCAGCCATGTGGCCAACCTGGGCGACGCGCGGTCGTTGATCATTCATTCGGCCTCGACCACCCACCGTCAGCTGACCCCGGAACAGCAAGAGGCCGCAGGCGCCGGTCCCAGCGTTGTTCGGGTGTCCATCGGCATCGAAGACGCCAACGATCTGATTGCCGATCTGGATCAGGCGCTGGCCAAGGCAACAGCCTGACAAATGGCCGGGCACGATACCAACGATCTAGGCCAACCCATCGGCCGGCCGGTTTCGGGCAAGTTTCCGCGCCCGACGCCGCCTTATACACCGATGGAAGGTCAATATTGCTCGGTCGTGCCCCTTGATGTGAACAGGCATGCGCCCGGTCTGTACCGGGCGTTTGCCAATGACACTGATGGGCGGAACTGGACTTATCTGCCCTATGGCCCATTCAACAGCGAAGAAGATTTCGCCGCCTGGACCCGCGCGTCCTGTATGGATGCCGATCCCATGTTCCACACAGTGCTAGACGGTGATGGCACCCCGATTGGCATGGCCTCGTTCCTGCGGATTGAACCTGCGGCCGGTGTGGTCGAGGTTGGGCACATCCATTTCTCACCGCTGCTGCAGCGCAGCCCAAAATCCACCGAGACGATGTACCTGATGATGCGCCGCGTGTTCGACGAGCTGGGGTATCGCCGTTACGAATGGAAATGCGACGCGCTGAATGCCCCGTCCTGCAGTGCGGCCCAAAGGCTGGGCTTTACCTTCGAGGGCATCTTTCGGCAGGCCACCCATTATAAGGGGCGCAACCGCGATACGGCCTGGTACTCGATCCTCGATACAGAATGGCCGCGTATCCGCTCTGCTTTCGAGGCCTGGCTGTCGCCGGACAATTTTGATCAGTCGGGCCAGCAGCGGCAATCCCTGATGGCCCGAACCAGCGACACATCCTAGTCGGAAATCAGAAATTCCATCGACACGTTGACCGAGACCGAAATCTCGCCCCCGGAAACCGGAACGCCGCCCTCAGCCGCCATGTTCATTGCACGCATTTGAGGCATGGGATTGAACCCTCCGGCCTGTTCGCGGATCATCTGAACCGGTCCCAGCGTGACTTCGGCCGCCTGTGCCAGTTGGTTGGCCTTTGCCCGCGCCTCACCGACAGCTTTGGCCCGCGCCTGTGCCTCGAGCGGTGCAGGGTCCTGAATTCCGAAACTCAGCCCGCCGAAATTGTTGGCCCCGTCGTCAATGACCGCATCCATGATGGTACCCAGCTGCGACAGATCGCGAACACGCACCACGACGCTGTTGGATGCGACAAAGCCGGAAATCTCTGGCCGCTCTCCGCTAGAACTGTTCCGCCCAGACCATACCGGCGACAAAGACAGATCACGTGTCTGCACATCACGGGTTTCGATCCCCATCTCATCCAGTCGAGTCAGAATTTTGGTCACCGCGTCCGAAGTCGCCTGCATCGCATTTGATGCCTGTGCATCTTCGTTTGTTACACCCAGGGTAATGGTGGCCATATCCGGGGCCGCATGCACCATGCCTACCGCATCAACAATGATGCGACGTTCTTCCGCAGTTGCCATCCCTACCGACGACATGGCCAGCACAGCAGCCAGAAAAGCGATTTTCTTCAATATCTTCCCTCCAATTATCCTGATTTCAACATGGGGCTGCACCGGGTCACGGGGCAAGAGGAGACGCAGGCTTTTTCTTTCCCTCGGCGAGATCCTGCTTTAATGTCGGTCTGCGGACGAGGCATCGTTTGCATTGCAACTGACAATTATGGTTCCTCCGGATTATGAAACCCGCTTTTGCGCTGTCCATTTCTACAACCGGAATTTCTTTGCACCACAATTCCGATGGCGACTGGTTCGCCATAGGTAAGGTGTCGTTGGATGCCTCCTACTTGGAAGAGCAGTTGAAAGTGCTTCGGGACAAGGGGTTTGCGCTTGAAAATGACCTGAGTTGCAAGGTCGTTATCCCAAGGGATCAGGTCAAATTCATCAAAGTCGATACGGCCGGATCATCCTTCGAAGAAACCGAACAGGCTGTGCAAAATGCTGTATCCGATGCCACCCCTTATGACCTGACAGAGCTGGTATATGTCACGGCAGATGACGGGGCGACCACATGCGTCGCCGTCGTTCCACGCGATACACTGGAAGAAGCTCGGGGGTTTGTGCTGGGATACGGATTCGTTCCGGTCGCGTTCAGCGCTGCATATGAAACAGATGACTTTCCGACCGAACCGTTTTTCCCGCTTGGGGACGCGCCTGCGACCACGAACGCGCCCAAAGTGATCGCCACAGACCCCGCGCAGGATAGTCCGGTTGTTCATGCGATCGCCGATTCTACCGCTCCGACCAGCTTTTGGCCTGTCCAAAAAGTGGCCGCACCTACCTGGACCTCTCTGCCATCAGTGCGAATTGCAGCGGCGGTGGCTTTGATGTTGGTGGCCGGTGGCATATGGAGTCTTTTCAGAGAAGACAGCCCTGCCCCTGCCGATTCAGAACTGGCCCTGCTGGACGAAACAATATCCCAACCCGAACCGAGTTCTGGACCTGTCGAGCCTGCAGAAACACCCGCAGCACAGGCCGAAGTCACAGTGCCCGAGGCCGCAGAGCCAGAAATGGCACCGACCTCTGAATCAGAGCCAGAGCTGTCTGCAACCGACCAGGCAATTCTTGAGGCGCTGAACGTTGCGCCCACGTTGGTAGACGAAATCGAGCTTGAGCCTGAACCTCAGTTAGTTCCGACACAGCCGGAGATCGAAATCACGTCACCAGGCCTTTTGATAGCGCCAGCGCAGGATCCGCAAATTGAGCTGTATCTGGCCTCCAAAGACGACTCGAATCTGTCGCGTGATGCAATCGCATTGCCGCCAGTACACACATACGACACCGACCTGCCATTTGATTTCGAACCACTTTCAACCGCTGCCGGGGCAAGGTTCAGCCTTGACGAGCGCGGGCTGGTAATACCAACCAAAGAAGGCGTCTTGAACCCGGACGGGGTGGTTGTCTATTTGGGAACACCTTCTAAAACTCCCCCTCCATCGGCTTTGGTCCGGCTGGAAAAGGCACCTGTTGAGGAAGTGGTCGACAACAGGCTGGCGACATTGCGACCAAAACCAAGGCCCGAGAACCTGGCCGAAAATTTTGAACGGCAACGGCTTCAAGGGCGTACATTGAAGGAATTGTCCGGAATTCGCCCGAAACCGCGCCCGGAATCCCTATTGCGTGCCCC
The DNA here is from genome assembly GCF_059609905.1 of Ruegeria sp. YTSA226. Classification (NCBI taxonomy): domain Bacteria; kingdom Pseudomonadati; phylum Pseudomonadota; class Alphaproteobacteria; order Rhodobacterales; family Roseobacteraceae; genus Ruegeria; species Ruegeria sp. YTSA226. Next base: position 144,632 of record NZ_JBXWMQ010000001.1, on the reverse strand, counting down.
GCCGCCCCCGGAATCGACTGAGCCCCTTGCGGAAATGAGGGTGCCGCGCCCCAAACTCCGACCGGCCGGACTGACTCGGCAGGCCAGTGCAGGTACTGCGACTTTGGGTTCGGCAGCTGGAATTGAACAGCTCAACAATGAGGTTGGAACGTTCCAGCCCAAAACCACAGCGCCCAAAATCCCATCCTCGGCTTCGGTTGCACGGCAGGCCACAATCGACAATGCAATCAACCTGCGGAAACTGAACCTGATCGGGGTTTACGGCAGCCCATCCAATCGCCGCGCATTGGTTCGGCTGCCCAGCGGCAGGTACAAAAAGCTTAAGATCGGGGACAGGCTTGACGGCGGCAATGTCATTGCTATCAGCGACAATGAATTGCGCTATCAGAAACGCGGGCGAAACGTGGTTCTCAAGATGCCACGTGGTTAGGAGGCGGCCTGCGCGGGTGACCACGCAGGATTACCTTCTTGCATCAAGCTGCTGAAATTTCTCCACTTTCAATCTGCTCTCGCTCGATGGATTCGAACAGCGCCTTAAAGTTACCCTCGCCAAACCCATCGTCGCCTTTGCGCTGAATGAACTCGAAGAAAATCGGTCCGATGACCGTTTTCGAGAAGATTTGCAGCAGAATCCGGGTCTCACCTCCGTCCAGAACCCCCTCTCCATCAATCAGGATGCCGTGCTTCATCATCCGGTCCAACGGCTCTTCATGATCGACCACGCGGGTTTTAGACAACTCATAATAGGCTTCGTTCGGGCCGGGCATGAACTTCAGCCCCTTTTCGGCAATCGCATCGGTCGAGGCATAGATATCCTCGCTGCCCACAGCGATATGCTGGATGCCCTCGCCCTTGTATTTCTTCAAGTAGGAAACGATCTGCCCGGTTTCGCCGCGATCTTCGTTGATCGGAATGCGGATACGCCCGCATGGAGACGTCAGCGCGCGGCTAAAAAGACCGGTGAATTTGCCCTGAATGTCAAAAAAACGGATTTCACGGAAGTTGAACAAATCACCATAGAACTTGAACCACTTGTCCATATTGCCCTTGTAAACATTGTGGGTCAGGTGATCGAGATAATAGAACCCATCCCCCCGGGGCTTGGACTGTTCGGTCCATGTGAATTCCTGATTATAGGGCGATGTTTCGTAATATTGATCAATGAAATAGATCAACGATCCGCCAATCCCCTTGATTGCAGGCACATTCAGTGTCTTGTCTGCCGCGTCATAAGGTTCAGCCCCTTTCGCTACAGCGTGCTCATAGGCTTTCTGCGCATCCACGACGCGCCATCCCATCGCCGGAGCACAAGGGCCATGCTCGCCCACGAACCGGGCAGAATAGCTGTCGGGATCTGCATTCAGGATGTAAGTCACATCACCCTGTTGCCACAACTCAATCGCAGGCTTGTCCTTGTGGTGACCTACCAGTGCGAAACCCATCTTTGCGAACAGATCGCGCAGCTCTTGCGGCTCGGGATGTGCGAACTCGACAAACTCGAACCCATCGGTTCCGGCGGGGTTTTCATCCGATATGATAGATTTCTGGGCGTTGTGAGGGAAAGGACCCATGGCGCGTCTCCGTTAATACAGGAATTTATTTGCTGATTTCAAAATACGTCTTAATCGGCACTTTTTTCGCGCATAGTTTTCTAATAACTTAAAGGAGCGCGCGTAAATTGCGCATAAGATTGGCCAATCACGGAGTTTTTCCGCACATGCTTGATTCCACTGATACGCGCCTGCTGTCAGCGCTGCAGAAAAACGCCCACCTAACAGCACATCAACTTGGAGAGATGTTGAACCTGTCGCCCAGTCAGGCTGGTCGCCGGCGCCAACGGCTGGAAGCTGAAGGGTATATCACCAGCTATGTCGCACGCCTCGATCCTCTAAAGTTAGGGTTGCAGGTGCAGGGTTTTGTTCAGGTTCATCTGAGTACGCACGGCCCCGAGCAATCTGAAGGCTTTGCCCGTATGGTCGAAACACGCGCCGAAATCACCAGCGCATGGACAATGACAGGTGAGGCCGATTATTTACTACATGTCTATTGCGACGATCTATCCGCGCTTAATCGCTTGCTTCATCAGGTAATCCTTCCACATCCTGCAGTGGCTCGGATACAAAGCCAAATCGTTATGGATCAGCTCAAACGCGACGCCCCCCTGCCCACCTGAGCGCATTGAAAGGACGATCATGGACAACTTCCTTTACCAGGCGACGATCTATCTGGCTGCGGCTGTGATCGCCGTGCCGCTTTCGGCGCGTCTGGGACTGGGCTCTGTACTGGGATATCTGGCCGCGGGCCTTGTCATAGGGCCGTTGTTCGGATTGGTGGGTGCGGAAACGGAAAACCTGCAGCATGTGGCTGAATTCGGCGTAGTCATGATGCTGTTCCTGATCGGACTTGAACTGGAACCGCGCGCTCTTTGGGATATGCGGGACAGGCTTTTGGGGCTTGGCGGCCTCCAGGTGCTTTTATCGACCGCAGTGATCGCCAGCGTCGCCATGTATGCAAATCATCCATGGTCCGTAGCCCTGGCAGTGGGGTTGACGCTTTCCCTGTCATCAACTGCGATTGTTTTGCAGACCCTGTCGGAAAAGGGCTTGATGAAAACGAATGGAGGACGGGCGACCTTTTCAGTACTGCTGACTCAGGACATCGCGGTCATACCAATCCTGGCACTGCTTCCACTGCTGGCTCTGCCTGCCATTCCCCAGATTGCAAATGACGGATCTATCAACCGCATATCCACGGGGCACCACGGCGCGGCGCATCATAGCTTGTCATTGGTCGAGGGGTTGCCAGGGTGGGCGGTAACGCTTGTCACCATTGCCGCGATCGGTTTCGTCATTCTTGCCGGAGTGTACCTGACCAGGCCCTTGTTCCGCTTTATTCATGCGACCCGCCTCCGCGAGATGTATACGGCGCTGGCGTTGATGATTGTGGTTGGCATTTCCTTCCTGATGACGCTGGTTGGCCTGTCACCCGCTCTGGGCGCGTTTCTTGCAGGTGTGGTGCTGGCCAGTTCCGAGTTCCGGCATGAAATGGAGAGCGACCTAGAGCCGTTCAAAGGCCTTTTCCTTGGTCTGTTTTTCATCACCGTTGGCGCGGGCATCGATGTCGCCTATTTCTTTGACGACCCCTTCGACCTGATCGGACTGGCCCTGTTGGTAATCTTGGTCAAAGGGATCATTCTGTTCCTGGTTGGCCGCGCCTTTAAACTGCGCGGGCGTGATCACTGGCTGTTTACACTGGGGCTGGCGCAAGCGGGTGAGTTCGGCTTTGTCCTGCTGGCGTTTTCGACCCAGCAGAATGTGATTCCAGGGGATCTGTCACAAAAACTTCTGATGATCATTGCGCTGACCATGCTGATCACGCCGCTTTTGTTCATCATTTATGATCTTCTCTCGCGCCGGATGGGGGATGGCACACCGGCACCCGAACCGGATGAGATCGACGAGAAAGGCCCGGTCATCATCGCCGGGATCGGGCGATTTGGTCAGATCGTCAATCGTCTGGTGCAGGCAAGCGGGTTCAAAACCATCGTTCTTGACCATAACATCGAAACCATCCAGCTGATGCGTCGCTTTGGAGTAAAAGGGTTCCTGGGGGATCCGACCCGTCCGGAATTGTTGCGCGCGGCCGGCCTTGAAAAAGCATCTGTTCTGGTGGCTGCGATGGATGATCGCAAGAAGGTGACGCGTCTTGTCGGCTATGCGCGCCGCCAGCGCCCAGACCTACACATCGTCGCGCGGGCACGGGATCGGACCCATGTGTACGAGCTGTATCAAGCCGGCGCGAACGACATTGTGCGCGAGACATTCGATGGCTCATTGCGGGCCGGGCGATATGTGCTCGAGAATGTGGGTCTCAGCGAATACGAGGCAGCGCAGGCCGAACAGACTTTCTACCACCATGATCGCATGTCGGTTCGTGAACTGGCAGAGCTCTGGATTCCCGGGCTGCCCACCGCCGAGAACAAAAAATACATCGAGCGTGCGCAGCAGCTGGAAAAAGACCTTGAGACCGAACTGCTGGAATTGGCGGAAGAAAACGACAAAAAATCGGCCTGACCTTCAACTGACGGTCAGGCCGCGCGGATCAACTGTCCGAGACGCCAGCTTCGGCAAAGGTCGCCATGCCGGAATGACAGGCAACAGCGCTTTTGAGGATATTGATCGCCAGCGCCCCGCCAGAGCCCTCACCCAGTCGCAGCCCCAGCTTCAGCAAAGGCTCTTTACCGAGCTTGGCCAACACAGCGCCATGCGCACCTTCCGCGCTCTGGTGCCCGGCGATCGTGTGATCCAGCGCGCTCTCTGAAAGGTCAGACAGACACGCGGCGGCCGCTGAGCAGATAAAGCCATCCAGAATAACCGGAATGTGCAGCGCGCGTGCGGCGGCAATGGCTCCGGCCATAGCGGCGATCTCGCGTCCGCCCAGACGGCGCAGAATCTCTAGCCCATCGCCCGAACCGCCATGTAGCGTAACACCTTCGGCCACCACACGGGTTTTGTTTGCTAATCCCGCATCATCGACACCTGTTCCGCGACCAGTCCAATCGCCCGCCTGACCTCCGAACAAGGCGCAAGCAATCGCCGCTGCGGGGGTTGTGTTGCCGATACCCATTTCACCAACAACAAGAAGATCGGCGTCTGGTCTGACCGCAGTCCACCCGGTGCGCAGCGCCTGCAACAGGTCGTCCTCTGACATAGCTGGACCTGATGTGAAATCCGCGGTCGGTCGTTCAAGCTCCAGCGCGTGGACATCCATCGTTGCCCCAGCCGCCTTGGCCAGCTGGTTGATGGCCGCCCCGCCATGTTCAAAGTTCAACACCATCTGCACGGTCACTTCCGGCGGAAAGGCCGAAACACCCTGTGCTGTGACACCGTGGTTTCCGGCAAACACGATAACCTGCGGCGAGGTGATCTGCGGGCGGGCATCCCCGCGCCAGCCTGCATACCAGATTGCCAGGTCTTCCAACCGACCAAGCGCGCCCGGAGGTTTGGTCAGCTGCCCATTACGGTCAGTCGCCCCTTGCGCAGCGGCATCATCGGGCCCGGAGGCTTGCCGGACAGCTTCGCGGAAAGAATTCAGATTGTTAATTTCGGGCAGCATCCAAAGCCTCGTTGCATCAGAGTGGTCCTGCGTGTTTAACCGAAGCGATCAAACCGACAAGACCCTGAAAGGCGCAGGAGTGCTAAAAAACGACACCAAGCTCATTTCTGCCTGGGATATTCCGCTGGCTTTGGTCCTGTTGACGCGTTTGCCCGTGCCGCGGCTGCCTGACAGAGTGTTCTCGCGTCAGGCCAGCGCCGTTTGGGCCTTTCCATTGGCGGGGCTTGTTGTCGGCATGTTGGCCGGTGCCGTGGGATGGATGGCGACGGCTATGGGGCTGCCGTCGATAGCGTGTGCCATACTTGTCGTTCTTGTCCTGACCATCACCACCGGCGCGATGCACGAGGATGGGCTTGCAGATACCGCTGACGGGCTGTGGGGCGGTTTCACGCCTGAACGGCGGCTAGAGATTATGAAGGACAGCCACATCGGCACCTATGGCGTCCTTGCCCTGATTTCTTCGCAACTGCTGCGCGTGTCGTTGATTGCTGCGATCCTTTCGAATGCGGGTTTTGCCACCATATTGGCCGCATGCATCGTTTCGCGGGCTATGATGCCTGTTGTTATGTCCGTCCTTCCAAATGCCCGCCAATCGGGCCTTAGCCATTCAGTGGGCGCACCCGGATCGACCGCGGTGATACTCGGCGGGGCCATGGCGCTGCTGCTCACTCTGCCAATGATCGGGTTGCAGGTGGTTTTCCCTGCGCTGATTGCCGCTTTGTCTGCGGTGGCAATGGCGATGCTAGCCAAGGCCAAGATCGAGGGTCAGACCGGTGACATACTGGGCGCCACTCAACAACTGGCCGAAATAGGGTTTCTTATGGCCGTAGCTACGCAGGTTTAGTGGCCCCGATTTCAATAGGTGACTGCAATATAAAAAGGCCACCTCCTTGCGGGGATGGCCTTAAAACTTTGATTTTAGCAGGTTCAGGCCGCCGCTGCCGCGCGCGAGGTCAGAACCTCATCCACCTGCCTGGCCGCAGACACTTCGCCTGCGCCGGATACTGCCGCGACTTCGCGGGTCAGACGCTCAAGCGCGGCTTCATAAAGCTGACGTTCGGAATAGCTCTGTTCGCGCTGATCATCGGTGCGGTGCAGATCGCGGACAACTTCGGCAATCGAGATCAGATCACCCGAGTTGATCTTTTGTTCATATTCCTGTGCCCGGCGGGACCACATGGCACGCTTGACCTTGGCCTTGCCCTTCAGTGTCTTCATGGCCTGGCTGATGACATCTGGCGAGCTGAGCGAGCGCAAACCGGACTCGGTCGCCTTGTTGGTCGGCACGCGCAGGGTCATTTTGTCTTTCTCAAAGGAAATGACGAACAGCTCGAGCGAGTATCCCGCAACTTCCTGTTCTTCGATCGAAATGATCTGACCGACACCATGGGCCGGATAAACAACATAGTCGTTGGGGCGAAACTCAAGCTTCTTCGACTTAGACATACAGGTTCTTCCTTGGTTACGAGAGCGCGGGACAGACAACAAAACGACCCACCCCGTGCCAGTACGGCCCGGTCAGGTTGCTGTGTTTTCAACTAATCAGAACTCCAAAGCGAGCATACTTACGGAGTCATCCCCATCTCAATCAACGTTCAATTTCCGAGTATATCACAAAATTGAGACACTCGAAAGGCTGCCCCTTTCCACTTGAAAGAAAGGTGTTAAGAAACAGATAGATAAGGCGCCATCCCACTGCTGAACTGACAAGTTCAGAGCGCGAATCGCTTAGCCGCCTTCGCCGGGGGCCTCAGAGAAGTATTTCTCCATCTTACCCTCTTCGCCATCACGCTCTTCTGCATCAGGCAGCGGGTCTTTCTTGGTCACGATCACCGGCCACTGCTCGGAGAACTTGCGATTAAACTCGACCCATTGATCCATGCCCGGCTCAGTATCCGGACGGATCGCATCAGCGGGACATTCAGGTTCACATACTCCGCAATCGATGCATTCATCGGGATGGATGACCAGTGTATTCTCACCTTCATAGAAACAATCCACCGGACACACTTCGACACAGTCGGTGTATTTGCAGGCGATGCAGTTTTCAGTGACAACATAGGTCATGGTGAATTTCCCGTTTGCGGTTTGGGCGTCTAGCTAAATCAGTATGGCGTCAGCTTCAAGATATGTTCAGCTATCTTGATTGCGAGAAAGATCAAGTAGACGCCGATCCTTCTTGGTGGGACGACCTTTTCCCTCAAACCCTGGATTTCGCGGCTGCGTGTCCTGCTTTTCGGTCAAATCGGTATACAGTGTCTGCGCCTCGGTTGCCGGTCCGCGCCGATCACCCAGTTTTTCGATACGCACAACGCGCACAATCCGCCCCTGAGGGAAGGTCAGAACATCACCGGGGGCCACAGGCTGCGCCGGTTTCAGGATCCGGTTTCCGTTGACGCGGACATGGCCGCCACTGACCTGTTTGGCGGACAGGCTGCGGGTCTTGAAGAACCGAGCCTGCCACAGCCATTTATCGATCCGAAGCCGGGCCTCGGTCATAAGGCGTTAATTGCCTTCCTTCAAACCCATAAGCGCGGCCGCGAACGGGTTATCGGGATCAATGGGCTTTTCCTTTTTCGGCGGACGAGACGAGAAGGTCTTGGCACCCTGCGGCTTGCCACCTTTCTTGCCCTGCGGCTTGCCCCGGCCATCCTGAGGCTTACCGCGCGGCTTACCTTTGCCCTGCCCCTGCCGCTGTTCACGGCGTGGGCCTTGGTTGGCCTGACGCTGACGGCCCCAGGTGAAGGTATAGAAGACCTCAACCTCGGGTTCATCTGTTGCTGCTGTCGGCGCGGTGGCCTCGGCTGCTGCCTCGGTGCTTTCGGTGGCCTCGGCTGACGCCTCGGTTGGTGCGGCGACCTCTTCGGGGGTTCCCTCTGGTGCGGGTACTTCCTCGGAGGCAGCTACTTCCGTGGCCTCTGCGGCAGGTAGCTCTGCTGGTGCGGGCTTAACCTTTTCACGCTCGGCGCGTTCGGCCTTGTAGCCCAGCCCCTGCATCAGGTCGGCGAATTGTTCCAGCGTCATACCGGTGATCGACAGCATGTCAGGCTTGGCCTCGAACCCACCACGGCTGTCTTCAGCGCGCAGCATGTCGGCCAGACGTTCCAGCATATCGATCCGGATCGAGCGTTCGCCCGCATCGCGATAACCACACATAGTGTCATAACCGTCAGGTGCGCCCTTGGCGATGGGCACAGTAACAAGACCCGGAGGCGGCGCGTCGGGAAATTCCTGCAGGCCATTTGCCAATGCCCACAGAACAAGACGCAGACGCGTTGGGGCCGGTTTCAGCAGCAGCGGCATGAAAATGGTGAACTGACCAAAGCGGATACCGTGTTTGCGCAGCGCGCCACGGGCGTCCTGATCCAGATCCTTGACGTCTTGCGCGACACCTGCGCGCGGCAATACGCCCAGCGCCTCAACCATGCGGAAGGCAAAGCCCCTGGCCAGCCCATTGAGTTCTTCATCGCGCGACAGGTTCAGCAGCGGCTCGAACAGTGCGGCCACTTTGCGGTCGATGAAATGTTGCAGGCGACGCTGAACTTTCTGTTCAACATCGGGGCCCGCGGCCTCGTCCACAAAAACCTCGACCAGCGGCTTGAGAGGCTCTGCCCCGGCAACCAGCTTGCCAACGGCATATTCACCCCACATCAGGCCACCCTGATCGGTAAAATCAATTTCGGTATCGGGTGCATTATAGAAGCGATCGGCACGCAGATGGAATTGCGGCGCGAGGGCTTGCAAGGACGCCGATTTCAAGGCTTTCGCCTCGGCTCCTTGCGCGCTTTTGTCCGGACTGAACCGGAACCCTTCCAGACGACCGACGAATTCACCTTCGACGGTCACTTCACCCTTGTCATTTACTTCGGCCAAAAGGGCCTCCTTCTGTTTGAGCCGGCGCAACAAAACGGATGTGCGCCGGTCCACAAATCTCTGAGTCAAACGGTCATGCAGAGCGTCTGACAGCCTGTCTTCTACAATGCGCGTCTCATCACGCCAATGGGATTCGTCACGTACCCAACCATTTCGTTGCGCAACGTAAGTCCAGGTGCGAATATATGCCAACCTTTTTGACAGTGCATCTATATCGCCATCCGTTCGGTCGATCCGGCGGATTTGCCGCGCCATAAAGTCATCCGGGATCGAACCACCTTCATGCAGGTGGCCAAAAATCACTTCGAGCAGGCTGGCATGTTCGGCATGGCTGATGCCGCGAAAATCGGGGATTCGGCACACATTCCATAACGAACGAACGGATTGCGGATCACTGGCACGGGCCGCAATTTCGGCAACTTGCGACAAGGATTTAAGCACATTCAGATCATCTGCCGGACGGGCTTTGATCAGGTGTTCGCTATCCGGGCTAATCTCGAGCGTGTGGATCAGAGCGTCAATCGAACCAAACTGCAAGGCGGCATTCCGCCAGTTCAGTTTTTTCATCGGCGCAAAGCGGCTGTCCATAATGGCCTGCGCGACACCGTCGTCCAGAGGCGGCGCCTCGCCGGTCACGCCGAAGGTTCCATCGGACATACCGCGCCCAGCGCGGCCAGCAATTTGGGCAAGCTCATTCGGGGCCAGGGGCCGCATGCGCCGGCCATCGAATTTGGTCAGGGACGAGAACGCAACATGGTTCACATCCAGGTTCAACCCCATCCCGATGGCATCGGTGGCAACCAAATAGTCGACCTCACCATTCTGATAGAGCTCAACCTGCGCATTCCGTGTACGTGGGCTGAGCGCCCCCATGACCACAGCCGCCCCACCCTTTTGACGGCGTAGCAGCTCGGCGATGGCATAGACGTTGTCGACCGAAAACCCGACGATGGCGCTGCGCGGTGGCATGCGGCTGATTTTCTTGGAACCGGCATAGACCAATTGCGACATCCGCTCTCGCCGGACGAATTGTGCTTCGGGCACAAGTGCCGCGATGGGGCCGCGCATGGTATCGGATCCCAGAAACAGGGTTTCATTAGTGCCGCGCGCGCGCAGCAACCTGTCGGTGAAGACGTGGCCGCGTTCCGGGTCGGCGCAGAGTTGGATTTCGTCGATAGCCACAAAATCGGCACCCATGCCTTCGGGCATCGCCTCGACCGTACAGACCCAATATTTAGCACGTGGCGGTACGATACGTTCTTCCCCGGTGATCAGCGCCACCACCGACGGTCCGCGAATGGCGACGATTTTGTCGTATACCTCGCGCGCAAGCAGGCGCAGCGGCAGGCCGATCACCCCCGTGCGGTACCCCAGCATACGTTCGATTGCGTAATGGGTTTTGCCTGTATTGGTTGGGCCAAGTACGGCCACGATTCGGGATGACCCGCTCACCTTTGCCCCCTGCCCCCGGTTCTCAGAGGGCCGAGCCCTCGACCTGGGCTTTCAGTCGATTCACTGCATTGGTTACTTCTTCGTAATGGGGATGTATAGCCAAGGCATGGGAATAGGCCGCAAATGCTTTTTCGGGCTGACCCAGAATCTCAAATATCAATCCAAGCCCGTAGATGGCCTCATAGTTGTTCGGGTTCAGCGTCAGGGCATGTTCCAGATCTGCGGCAGCCATCCCGAACCTTTCGATCCCAAAAAACGCAGAGGCCCGCGCGTGCCAGCCTTCGGCGAAATCAGGCGCGTGGTCTGTCAGGGCCGTCAAATGCTCGATCGCGGCATAGGTGTCACCATCATCCAGTGCTTCGCGCCCACGCTCCAGCAGCAGATCGGCGGAGGCCGAACCAGATTGCGACCAGAGCGCCCGTAACTGGCGGTCGATTCCAGTCGCCTGGTCCGGTGTGGCCTGCGCAAGGTTCTGCAACAACTCGGCCTCGTCGCGGGAATCCTCCTGCTGCGCAAGGCAAGTGGAGGAAAACATGACTAGGACAGAAAGTGCCGCAACGGTACCTTTGAGATTGTTGATTGCATTGCTCATAACAAGTGTCAGTGTAGCGTTGCGACCGAGGATGTCCATTCACGGCGTACTAACAAAATGAGGAAGATCATGAGCGATTCATTGGAAAAAGCCGCAGCAGTGCTGAATGAGAAACTGTCGGGCGGCGATTTCGACGCATCGGCTAAATTTGCCATCGCGGATTTGGGCGCGATCGTAGTTGATGCAAGCGGCGCGCGCATCAGCGATGAAGAAACGGACGTGACTTTGAACGCTGATGCGGACACTTTCGAGCAAATTCTCAATGGTGATCTGGACCCGACAAGCGCCTTCATGGCCGGAAAACTGAGCATTGACGGCGACATGGGCGCGGCAATGAAACTCGCCTCGGCCCTGGCCTGATGGAATACCCGTCGGCCCCTTTGTTCGAAGACGTGGCTGGCGGCCCCGCTGGCGGTGTTGCACATTGGTTGAACACCGCCGACGGTACCCGAATTCGCGTGGCGCATTGGCGCCCCGAAGGTACAGCGAACGGGACTGTCATGCTGTTTCCCGGTCGCACTGAATACATCGAAAAATACGGTGATGCAGCGAGTGAATTCGTCAAGCGTGGCTTTGCCGTGCTGGTGATCGACTGGCGGGGTCAGGGATTGGCAGACCGGTTGCTTGACGATCCGCGGGTTGGCCATGTCAATAAATTCACTGACTATCAGCAAGACGTAGATGTGTCGCTAGAGCTGGCCACAAAGCTTGATCTGCCCAGGCCCTGGCATGTTATCGGCCACTCTATGGGTGGTGCCATTGGATTGCGGGCAGTTTTGGAAAACGATTGTTTTGCTACCTGTGTTTTTACCGGTCCGATGTGGGGGATTTTCTTTACGCCCCTTATGAAACCCATCAGCCGGTTGACCGCAAATTGGGCCCCGCGTCTGGGGTTTGGCGAAAAGACCCCCCCGACCACTTCACTGGACAGCTATGTTCTGACACAGCCTTTCGAAGGCAATAGCCTGACGCGCGATCCTGCCATGTACAAAATGATGCAGGATCATCTGGCCAAGTATCCCGAACTTTCCCTTGGTGCACCGTCGACGATCTGGCTGCGCGAGGCATTAGATGAATGCGACTGGTTGATGGTGCAGACTGCCCCAGCCGTCCCATGCCTGACATATCTTGGCTCCCACGAGCAGATTGTGGACCGCAAGGCCATCCGCGCACGCATGGCAAACTGGCCGAACAGCACGTTGATCGAAATTCCAGACGGTGAACACGAAGTCCTGATGGAACCGCCAGAGGTGCGCGACCCTGCATTTGACCAAATCGCCGCGCATTTCAAAGCTGCATAGACGGATCACCCCCTGGAACCGGCGCTTTCTCTTTGACTGTCCGCTTGTGATCCTCGCCGGTCGCGCCTAGATGTTTGCCAAAGCAGATTTTCGAGGTGATCCATGCGCGACCTTCCTTTTCCACTACGTGACGCAAACGCGGTCGGCGGGGCCGATAATCTTGGCAACCTGCCGGAATGGGATCTGACGGATCTCTATGCTTCGGAAGACGCGGCCGAGCTTGCGCGTGACCTGGACTGGTTGGAAACCGAATGCGCCGCCTTTGCCGCAGATTACGAAGGCAATTTGGCGGATCTTGATGCCCAGGGCTTGCTGACCTGCGTGTTGCGGAACGAAAAGATCAACTCGATCGCCGGGCGTATCATGTCCTTTGCCGGACTGCGCTATTATCAGCTGACAACCGACGCCGAACGCGCCAAGTTCCTCTCGGACATGCAGGAAAAGATCACTGTCTTTACCACGCCGCTGGTGTTCTTCACGCTGGAAATCAATCGCCTCGACGACGACGCGCTAAAAGCGCATTTCGACGCCAACACCGATCTGGCCCGTTACGAGCCCGTATTCCGCCGCATCCGCGCGATGAAACCCTATCAGCTATCTGACGAGCTTGAAAAATTCCTGCACGATCTGGGCGTTGTTGGCGATGCCTGGGAACGCCTTTTCGACGAGACCATCGCAGGCTTGACCTTTGATGTTGACGGAGAAGAGTTGAACATCGAAGGCACACTCAACCTGCTGACCGAGCAGGACCGCAGCAAACGCGAAGCGGCTTCTCGCGAATTGGCCCGCGTGTTTCAGGACAACGTCAAGACCTTCGCGCGCGTTCACAACACGCAGGCCAAGGAAAAGGAAATCGTCGACCGCTGGCGCAATATGCCGACCGCGCAAACTGGTCGTCACCTGTCGAATGACGTCGAGCCCGAAGTCGTCGAGGCCCTGCGCGAGGCGGTCGTGGCCGCCTACCCCAAGCTGAGCCACCGCTATTACGAGCTGAAACGCAAATGGCTAGGTCTGGATGTGATGCAGGTCTGGGACCGCAACGCGCCCCTGCCGATGGAAGACACGCAGATTGTCGGCTGGGATGACGCCGAGAAAACCGTGATGGATGCCTATGAGGCCTTTGATCCCCGTATGGGTGAAATCGCCGCGCCGTTCTTCTCGAAGGGTTGGATTGATGCGGCGGTGAAGCCGGGCAAGGCGCCAGGCGCATTTGCGCATCCCACCGTAACTGACGTCCACCCCTATGTGATGCTGAACTATCTTGGTAAGCCGCGCGATGTGATGACCCTGGCGCATGAGCTGGGCCATGGCGTTCATCAGGTGTTGGCCGCCGATCAGGGCGAGATGCTGTCATCCACCCCGCTGACGCTGGCCGAAACCGCTTCGGTTTTTGGTGAAATGCTGACCTTCCGCAAAATGCTGGACAAGGCCGAAACCCCTGAGCAGCGCAAGATTCTGCTGGCTGGCAAGGTCGAGGACATGATCAACACGGTCGTGCGCCAAATCGCGTTCTATGACTTCGAATGCAAATTGCACGCCGCACGCCGCGAGGGCGAGTTGACCCCGGACGACATCAACGCCCTGTGGATGAGCGTTCAGGCCGAAAGCCTCGGCCCCGCATTTGAATTCATGGAAGGGTATGAGACGTTCTGGGCCTATATCCCACATTTCGTGCACTCGCCCTTCTACGTCTACGCCTATGCCTTTGGCGACGGCCTCGTGAACGCGCTCTATTCCGTCTACGAAAGCGGCGCCGACGGGTTCGAGGACAAATACTTCGACATGCTGCGCGCCGGTGGATCAAAACACCACAAAGAGCTGCTGGCCCCGTTCGGTCTGGACGCCAGCGATCCCAAGTTCTGGGACAAAGGCCTGTCGATAATCTCGGGCTTTATTGATGAATTGGAAGCGATGGAGGGCTGAAGTCGCCTGAAGCGGAGACGGTGATGTCTGCTTTGCGGACAAAGCGGACTTTGTCATCCGCAACAACTATCGCCATTCTGGATCGGGGGGCAAGGCACCGTGGCATAGGAGCAGTAGACACAACAGTCCCCTTCCAATGGCTTCAAGACCGCTGCGCAAGACTTGCATTCATAGAACCACTGGCAAGCATCCGTCGGCATTATTTCGCTTTCGCTGTGACCGCATTTCGGGCACGTCAGGGTGCTTTCAAGCACTACAGTTTGCTCTGTCATTGTTTCACATCTGCATTATCAGGTAATCGTTGATACGGGCCTCGTTATAGACGACGACCCAAGCTGACGCGGTGATTGCGGTAGTCCCCGAAAGCCACCATTTCAACTTTGTTAGGGAACCGCGCTGATAAGATACAAGCCACGATATAGCGACAAGCGCCGTCGATATCGCCAATACGTAGTAGCTTGCCGCCGCGATCTTTCCGAAAATGGCTAGCCAACTGCCCCCCAGTCCCAGCAACATCATTGTCATGGGCAATACACAGCAAGTCGCGACGCCAAGTGCTGTCAGTGATCCCAGATAACTAACGCTAAGGTACTTCTGCATCTCATTCCCTTGATTAGTTGGAGTTGTCAAAGTGACTGCTTCTCGTATAACTTCTGTAGTCGCTACAGGATCAAGACGGGAAAACTCACATGTTTGCGATTGGGGAAGCATCCCGGCAAAGCGGTGTCGGCATTGAAACGATCCGCTACTATGAACGCGAAGGGATCGTGCCCAAACCAGAACGAGCACCTAATAACCGGCGGATGTACTCCGCGCACGATGTTGGAAGGCTTCGTTTCCTGAAAAAATGCCGTAATTTGGGCTTTCCACTAGCCGATACAAAGACGCTTCTAACCCTGTCCGAAGGCGACGGAGAAGATTGCCGATCCGTAAAAGAACTGGCTGAGCTTCATATCTTCAATGTGCGTGAAAAGATAAACGAGCTGAAGCGATTGGAAGCAGCGCTGAACGAACTCACAGCCAACTGCGACAGCGGGAATGTCTCTTGCCCCATGCTCTCAAAACTGCGTACCGACTAGTGAAACTTTGGGCTCAAAGCAAACATAATAAACTCACCTCAACTGACTGTCCTTCGACCCGCGCCGGTTGATACCGCCGCGCATTTTGTGCGCCCCGTCACGTTCTTGCTGGCACTCGAGGCACAGTTTCACGCCAGGCAGTGCTGTGCGGCGCTTTTCGGGGATTGGTTCTTCGCATTCGGCACAATGGGTCAGGCTTTCGCCTACGGGCCGTTTCTGGGCCTGCATTCGGGCCAGCTCATCCGAAATGGATGCCTCGATCTGTTCGCTTACTGCGCCGTCGCGCGCCCAGCCACCTGCCATCGGGATGCCTCCTGTAAAGGTGTTAGCCGATTTTGCAGCGGTTCAAGAAGCGTGGCAAGTCATGGCAGCGCCACTGCATTCTCCAGCACACGGTCAATCACTTCCTGCGTGCCGCGTGAAAACTCAAGCGGGCACGGATATTCGGCACCCTCACGGACCGACCGACAAAAAGCTTCGACCTGCAGCTTATAGTGATCGTCCGCGGGGAAACGTGTGACCTGTATTTCCAGGCCGGGGCGGTGCAATTCGACACGCGCCTCTCCGAACACACGCGGATTGAACGGCGCAGTCAGCCGGATCATGCCGCGGTCGCCATGAAACACCATCTCTTGATGCGGATGCATTCGGATCGAGACATAGCTGGAATAGGTGAAATCCGGGAACTGAGCGCGAATCTCGGTAAAAGCGTCGACCCCATCCTCCCACCGGATGGCGGATTCGACCTGAACCGGCTCCTGCCCGGTGACAAAGCGCGCGCTGCCAATCACATAGACGCCAATATCACGCAGCCCACCTCCGCCGGTCTCAGCCCGGTTGCGAATGTTTGCCGTATCCGCCCGGCTGTCAAAGCTGAACGCACCTGTCACATGGGCCAAATTCCCGATCGCCTTGTCGGCGATCAGCTTGCGTACAAACTTCCATTGAGGGTGTTGGACGATCATATAAGCCTCGGCCGCCAACAATCCGGTCTCATCCCGTTTGTTGATCAATGGGGCAAATTCGGACACGGTCATAGCCATCGGCTTTTCACACAGCACATGTTTACCGGCGTCCAGTGCCTTAAGGCTCCATTCGACATGCAAATGGTTGGGCAGCGGGATGTAAACGGCCTCAATCTGTGGGTTGTTCAGCAACGCATCATAGCTGTCATAAACCGTCAAATCCGGGCAAAAGGCCTGAAACGGTTCGGCTTTGGTGGGATCGGACGTCGCAAGGCCTGCCAGACGCGCGCCCTCAGCTGCGTGGATTGCTGGGGCCATATATTGCCGCGCGAATTTCGCAGCTCCCAATACGCCCCAATTCACCGGATTCTGCATCATGGACACCCCTTATGGCTTTGATCCGGTCTGTTGTAATCGCCCTCAGTCCGAGTGTCATTAGCGCTAACACAAATAGAAATCCCGGCACGGCCAATGTCGCACCGGGTCCGTTCAATAAACGAAGAGGTCAGGCTGTGGCCAGCATCCCTTTTTCGCGGGCAAGCTCTCGCATCTTCTTCTGAAGTTTCTCAAATGCGCGGACTTCAATCTGGCGAATGCGTTCGCGACTGACATTGTACTGCGTACTCAGCTCTTCCAGTGTGACGGCCTGATCCATCAGGCGGCGTTGGGTCAGGATGTCTTTTTCCCGGTCATTCAAAACTTCAAGAGCAGCCGCCAACAGCTCGCGGCGGGCGTCGAGCTCATCGCGGGCCTCATAGTCGCCCGCCTGATCGGCATCCTCGTCCTCAAGCCAGTCCTGCCATTGCATGGTGCCTTCGCCCTCGGACCCGACGGTCGCATTCAGAGAGGCGTCGCCACCGGACATCCGGCGGTTCATGCTGATCACTTCTGCTTCGGTCACACCAAGGTCATTTGCGATCCGGGCCACGTTTTCCGGACGCAGGTCGCCCTCTTCCAGCGCACCGATGCGTGCCTTAGCTTTGCGCAAGTTGAAAAACAGCTTTTTCTGCGCCGAGGTTGTACCCAGTTTGACCAAAGACCATGACCGCAGAATGTATTCCTGAATCGAGGCGCGAATCCACCACATGGCATAGGTCGCCAGCCGGAATCCTTTTTCCGGGTCAAACCGTTTCACGGCCTGCATAAGACCGACATTGGCCTCGGAGATCACTTCGGCCTGTGGCAGCCCATAACCGCGATAACCCATAGCGATCTTGGCCGCCAACCGTAGGTGGGAAGTCACCATTTTATGTGCAGCTTCAGTATCTTGCTTCTCAACCCAGCTTTTGGCCAGCATGTATTCTTCTTCTGGCTCCAGCAGGGGAAACTTCCGAATTTCCTGCATATAGCGGTTCAGCCCGCCTTCCGGCGTCGGCGCGGGGAGATTTGCGTAATTGGCCATGTTTCTTGTCCCTCCGACAAATGTTTAAGTCGTTAACATGGATATGGGAGGTCGTCCCGATCCGTTCAAGAGGTACCGTTAACAGTTTGAAATTAACGTTTGATAAAGGAAACCTAAGAAAACGTTATTCACGCAACTTTGCTTATTATGTCAGCGGTGTGCGCAGCTGTTCAATCAGATTTTCCATATCATCCGGCAACACAGCCTCGAAGCGAAGGTTTTCACCCGATATCGGGTGCTCAAAACCTAAAACTGCAGCATGAAGCGCCTGACGAGGAAAGTCTCGTACGGCCTCTGCGGCAGACGCGCTAAAGGCTTTAGCTGCGAGTTTCCGCTTGCCCCCATAAACCGGATCACCGACCAGACCATGACCGGCATGGGTCATGTGAACCCGAATCTGATGCGTGCGGCCTGTTTCCAGCCAGCATTCGATCAGAGCCAGCCCTTGCGGGGCCCCAAACGTTTCGACCAGACGGGCGCGCGTGACAGCGTGGCGCCCACCGTGAAACAGCACGGCCTGCCGTTGCCGGTCTGTTTTGTGACGGGCCAGCTGAGTGGTGATCCGCATGATGTTTCCGGGCTCAAAGCTGACACCTTTGACGCCGCGCAACCGGGGATCATTGGCATCCGGGACACCGTAACAGATGGCGCGATAATAGCGTTCGACACTATGCGCCTCGAACTGCGCGGCAAGCCCGTGATGGGCCGCGTCGGATTTGGCCACCACCAGCAACCCGCTGGTTTCCTTGTCGATACGATGCACGATGCCGGGGCGCTTTACGCCGCCTACGCCAGACAGGTCATCACCGCAGTGATGCAGCAACGCATTGACCAATGTCCCGTTCGGAGAACCCGGCGCAGGATGCACGACCATACCCGCCGGTTTATTGATCACGATCAGGTCGGCATCCTCGAACACGACCTCCAGCGGGATGTCTTCGGGGCCGATATGGCTGTCTTCGGCCTCGGCCACGGTGATCGCCACCACTGCGCCTTCGGCCACCTTGGCCTTGGGGTCGCGGGTGGCGGTTCCGTTGATCATCACGGCCCCCTCTTCGATTAACTTCCCCAATCGGGTCCGCGACAGGCTTTCCCCCGCTGGCACATCGCGGGAAAGCGCCTTATCAAGGCGGGGCGGCGGATCGGCCGCGATTTGAAACTCAATCTGGCGAGTGCCCATGACTGTCCCTTCCGAACCCCAAGAACCGCAGGAAACGCCGCAGCTTCGCCTGCTGCGGAGAATGGTCATGCTGCTGACCGCGGTGATGATTGGCGGGGTTCTAGTGACATTCGCACTGATTGTCATCCGGCTATCGGACCGGACCCCCACCCTGCCCGATCAGGTTGAGTTGCCCGATGGCGCAAAAGCGCAGGCGGTCACCATTGGAAACAACTGGTTTGCGGTTGTGACTGATGACAATCGCATCCTGATCTTTGACAAAACCACTGGCCGGCAGCGCCAGGAAATTACCGTCGAATAAGGGCTTAACCCTCTAGCGCCATGCGAAACACGATCTCGGATGCCTGGCGCAGCGCCTGATATTCCGCGGCTGTGTCCCGGCGAAACGACTGATCATGCATGCTCAACCTGACAGGGGCAAAAAGCTGCGTCCGGTCGGGAAAGAACTCTTGATGAAAACTCACATCTTCATTTGCCATAAACGAGTCCAGCCAGGTGCGTTCTTCCGGTTCAAGCACATCATTCTTACGCATCATCACGGGATCATCGACAGCCCGACGTCGCAACTGGCGACTTTTCTTGCGTCCCATAGCCCTAGTGACCACACCAAACGCCTCACACGCGGCTCTTGAATGCGAAGGATTGGACGATGTTTCGGTCTTGCTGCCCAAGGGCAGTTGGACGCCGATGCGATCCAGAAAATCATCGACAATGTTGCCATTGGCCATTTCAGAGCGCTCATACAGCATAGGCACCAACGAGACGCCCGGAAAAGCTGACCTTATCCGAGCCGCAGCACTGGCAAAGCTGAAACGCTCAGGATGCGCACGTATCTCGTCCAGCTGGGTACGAATATATTCCGAGCCGCCCCCGGCAAGCCTGCCGTTCTTTGCCCTTTGTTTATAGTCGGCTTCGAAAAAGTCAGAATATCTACGGCAGTAGAAAGCAATCCTCATCTCACGCGCGGGGATCTCAGCGAAAATCTCGGCCAGTTTGTGCAGATCGACTGAATACAACATCTCAGAAGATACCAAGCATGCCTTATCCTCATGCTCAGCATATTCCCTTGCCATCGCTTCGCGCAGGGCGGTGACCGGCTGATCGGTTTGGTTCATGTGGAAGGCAATCAGGTTATGACTGCTGGCCAGACGCCCCTGCCCCTCGGTTCGCCTGCGGCCCGTTTCCATATAGTGTAATCCGGCCCCAGCCATCACTTGACCGTTTTTGCGAACAAACCCCTGTAACGCGGTCGACCCAGTCTTGGGCATTCCTATGTGTAGCCAAAGCATGAAACGTTCCTATTCGCCAAGCGACCTCAGGTCTCGGCCTTGGCTGAGAACCCGGCGGTCATCTGACGCATGAGGTCTTGCATCTCGGGTTGTTCGCGCAACTGGGCAACCTGCTGGCGATGCAGATCGCAGGTCATATGGTGCAGGCGGGCCGTCTCAGCGTCTGAGAGCATTTCGTAGTACAAAGCCCGTTTCCGATCGAGGATTGTGTCGATCGAGGTCTCAGTTTCGGCGTTTTGGTTCATCATGTTCCAATATTCCATCCCAAGGCTTTCCCCCAGATGATGGGCCCGACCACGCATTTTCTTGACCAGATAACTTTCACAGGATTTCAGGGCATAGTGATTGATCTGAACATGCTCGTACCCAACGGAGTCCCGCGCCGATCGCCAACTGGCAGTAAAATACCTTTCGGGCATCGGTTGACCGGATCCGTTGTACCAATGGCATTCTTCCATCGTTTCAACGGTCGGCCTTTTCGGTCGATGGACACCGAGCGCATCCCACAGGCCGCGTTGGAACATGGTCTTAAAGCCCCAAGCTTGCGGCGGTCGAAAAATACGCTCAGGTGCAGCTTGGCGAAACTGATCCGACAGGAAACGGTCCTCGTACCGAACAATGCCGGCGTTTCCGAATAGACGCCAAGTCATTGAAATCGTTTTTGCATCCGGCATGGCACCTGTCAGCGCACGCAATGTATGGTCGCCGGTTCTGACGTTAATATGTTCATCCGCGTCGATAACGATCACCCAATCCTGTGGACGGGCCACATCCATTTTCAGAAAGGCGTTATAGGCGCGTTTTTGCGGGCTGGTCTGACGTCTCGAGTTGTTGTCGACATGTGTGACAATGCCAAGGTCATGCAATCGCTGCAGCAAGGCATCTGTACCATCGGTACAGTCATTGGTCATGACCACAATCTGGTCCACACCAATGGCACGATTATGGGCGATCCATTCAAGAACGAATGGTCCTTCGTTCTTCATAGGGGTAACGCTGATATATCGAGGATCCTGTTCGGCCATACCTGACTGCCCTGCTTGTTTTCATTGCCCCGATGGTATCGGAGATTTGTTTAAGATTTTGACCGCAAACTACCGGTATTCAAGCTGGTCACCAAGAGAAATCCGTCTATTTTCCACCTGCACGTTTCAGCTGATTGGAATATCGTTTAAGGGTTGGGCACAGCGCGTGGGCCTTGGAAAGATGAACGCGCGCATTCTGCTTTTCACCTCGTTGCAGATATATCCTGCCGGCCTCGCCTTGGATCGCCGCTGTATTGTCATCCAGTTCCCCAGCCTGAATAATTTGGTTTTGCCCCTGTTCTTCAGCCCCGTTCCTTTCAAGGTACTGCCCCATCGCAAAGACCAGAAATGGGTTTCCCGGATCACAGGCCAACGCATCTGCCATGGCCAGCCTTCCGTTTACAAAATCTCCATCTTTCTCATACAGTTCGGCCAGTCGCTTTAAGTATAACGGGTTATCCGGAAGGCGCTTGGCCACTTTCCGCGCAATATCCAAAGACTGCGCCAAAGATGTATCTCCCAAATGCAAACGCAGCAAAGATTGCACCCCTTCAAAGCGCGGGTCTTCGCGGGAAATACGAACGTCCTCGGGCAACTGAGTTGAGCTTTCTAGCCCGTCAGCCAAAGTCTGCAAACGGGATCGGTTGGAGGTTAGACGGCGCGCCCTTTGATCTACGGACAGACTAGCCCAATCCAATAGGATCAGGTCGAAATTACAGGGCAAGCGCACCAGAACTTTTCTTTGGGCAACGTGGGAATTATAGTTGAACCAAGGCCTCCGAATAATCTTTTGCATTGCCCAATCTATCGGCGGCATAGCGCGATGGGCGATTTGATCGCGATACAAAAGCCGAGAGCCAAATATGATGACATCCGGCCGCATTGGTTTGGTCCAGAACGCCCGGCTAAGCACTTGCGCTGCCATCCAGCGCTTTTTCTGCCCCCCCAAGATTGCTGCCTTTAGTGCCGTAGCGACTGCAAAATCTTCCGGCCAGATATGTGGGTTCTTCAGGGCCTCTTCCGTCAATTCCAACGCTTCAGCCCATCGGGTCAGGTAAAAGTAATTCAATGCCTGAAGCAGCGGCACAAAGGCATTATCAGAACCCGCATCCATCAGCGGCTGAACGAGTTCCAATGCCTCTTCGGCCCTATCTCCAGCGCCCAAACCATGAAGGTAAAAGGACGCTTTGGAATAGATATGAGCGGCTTCTGAGAGATTTAGAAATTCTTCCGGACCAAGGCGCAACCGTTCAATCATCTGTTCGTTGGCCTGGTTGATGTCCTTTTCCGCTAAAACATCCCGAAAAACCTTCCTTTGTTGCCCGGAAATCCGCGCTGCTGCCATGGAAAACGCCGAGATAAACGGTGCAATCACCTGATCCGCGCGCGACATGGTATAGAGTTCCAGAAAGTCTCGTTGTGCGCGGGTCAGACTGGAAAGATCCGCGATATCTGACATTTGCATAAGGTGCGGAAACTGCACTTGGAATCGAGCCACAAGCTCGGGCTGATCTGAAAACATGATCGCGGCACACCCTGCGTTTTTTTCAAGATGTGCCGCATACAGTTCTTCCGGTTCGATCTTTGCCGGCCAGGTCGTATGCTTCCACGGCAGACCATTCAGGATGTCGCCACGGCGAATGTGATAGGCCGACACCCCCTTGCCACTTAGTTTGGCATCTGCCTTTTCCATAATGTTCCGGATTTCATCCGTGAACCCGATCTGATGGATGAACTCTCGGTACCGGGGGCGGATCTGCTCGACATCTTCCCATTGAAAGGCCAGAACCTCAAAGCCTTCCTCGACGACAACAGAGCGGCCGGAATTCAGATGGGATATCAGCCGATCCGGTGTCGCATCGCCCTGAAACGACCATATCGGCAGGGCGTTCTCGCCTAGAGCATCAAAGGATTCGGTGCTCAGGAAATGCTCATCCATCCACTCTTGTGAGAACAATTCTTGCGGCTGGTCCAGCTCTGGCGCATCCGCACCTTTGGGAAACCAGTTGACCCGATAGCTGGTGTCAAAATCCTCGGCCAACCGGATGCAGGTCAGCATCATCAGCAACCGGGCACCCATCCGGTCTTTGCGCTGGCCGATAAAGACCCCCTTTTCGGGCTTCATGAGGCTGCTTCGGCCAAGGCTGCGCGCCGCAGCCGTCGGAACCTCTGCCTTGCTTGCGCAACAAGCTGTGGGTGACGTTCGCCGCCAATCGCCTCGATCCCACGCATATACAAAGGCAGTCGCCGCCGCGCCCGCATCATCCGGTAATAGGCCTGGGGTTCCAGTGTGCCGTCCATCGCCTCGAGCATAACCGGCTTCAGTATATCCAATTTGCGCAGCATCGGGGCCGCGAAATGGTTTGAAAACCATGTCTTCAGCAGCACGACATTATCGCCTTTCAATCGCGTCACCTGCTGGCGATCAAGATCAAAAAAGGGATCATAGAAAACGTAGGCTTTCCCCACATTTTCTACGGTTTGCGCGGCATCGCTAAAGGGAAGATCCCAGTCTTGCACCTGCCCGAACCGATACCGGGTCTCCCACGGGACCAGCCGTTCATCCAGCGTTGTCTGCGGATTGAAAGCGATGACATTGGCGCCGGGAACAAGGGCCGAGAATGTCAGCGCTCCAAATCCGCCCATCGAAGCGCCCGCAAACACAACCTGATCAAACTGTGCAAAAAAACCCTGATCCGCTTGGGTCTGAAAATACGAGATGATCTCGGGATCGCGGTACCAAGCTTTGGTCCGCGCAAATATCCCCATATGGGACCAGCCTTCGTCACGGAAGAACTTCCAGCCCCAGGGTTCGCGGGAAAAAGACAGGTCGTTGGCATTGGCAATGTTGTCAAAGCTGACCACAAGCCGGGACGCAGACCTTTGGTGAAACAAAACCGAGTGTCTGTTCAGCTTTTGCAGAAACCCGGTCCCGTCCCCACCTGGATACAGCTCGACAAACCAAGGGGGCGCAGGGTCTGTCAGAATCCGTTCATACCCCGTCTTACGATCGGGGTGATCAGGCTTGAGCTGCTCTTTTGAAAGGTCTTCTGCCATGGTGATCAGACCAGATTTTCCGCAAGCCAGAGGCGGAAATCCACCCAGTCAGGCCGCAACTTGATCTCTGATATCTTGGCGCGATGCCAGTCACATGCCTGCGCGTGCAGGCGGCCGAGTTCTTCATCGGCTTTCAGTTCGGCCAGCAATGGGGCCGCGCGATGCGCCGCTGGCAGTATCGAGTGATCTGTTTCTTTGTTGGCATTCATGTCCTGCCAATAGGCTTGCCCTTGGTCTACGCGGATATGATTGGTCCGGCCCCGATCCCTTTTGACCAGAAACCCATCCAAAGACCGGACGGAATAGTGATGAATCCGCCCCAGCGAATGATCAAATTTCCTCCATGCGCGCCACCCGACCTTCTCGGACGGAAACAGCCTGCCACCTGCATCGGACCAAGCGATTTCGCTTTCTTTCCCTTCTTCGACCCCTTTCGGGCGATGCGGGCCGAACCGCGTAAATTTTCCGTTGTTACGAAACAGGGTTTTCAGACCATAGGCCCGGCCGGAATGATACGGGAATTCCTGATCCCCCATCGAAAAGGACTCGGTCACAGGTTTGTCTTCAAAGCTGATATTCCCCGAACTACCAAACAATTTCCACGCGAATGAGATCGCATCCACCGGCTTTCCGGCCCGCTGTTCGGTTTCTGCGATCAGCGCCGCAAAGCTGTTGTCACCGCAGCGGATGTTCCAGAATTCATCAACATCCAGACACATCAGCCAGTCGGCCTCTTTCACTTTGGGCTGACGCCGCGCGCGCCGTAGCATCTGATGCTGCGGGTTTCCCCCTTCTTTGACCTCGTTCGGGACATGTGTGGCAAGACCCAATTCCTGCAGCCTGCGGGCAATGGCATCCGTGCCGTCTTCACAGCTATTGGTGAAGATCACAAAGTGATCGACTCCCAGTGTTTTGTGGAATGCTACCCATTCCAGCATATAGGGGCCTTCGTTCTTCATCGTCGTGAATACGGTGAGCGCCTGAGACATGTATTTCCTGCCATAACTTCTTTGCCCAAGTCATACACAACCCGGCAAGCACGAGCGAGATGGGATTTGGGTGCAAAAGAAATACTGCGCGAAACTGGTGCAAAGCTACACCCACTGGATAGGGATCATACTATTTCGAATGAATATCCAAGCGGTTGAAGCGGCTAACCTTAATCACGCCAAAATGCGCCCACTCTTTCTTTGGTTGCAGCAGGACGCATTTGGCTGGTTCAAGGTTAGTCGGTTCTGAATCGTCGTGAATCAGGTCAGAATCTCAGCGACAGACATGACATTCCGCCATCCAGTTTGGCGCATTCCACATTGTCGATTTCGACCACATCATAGCCGTTCTGGCGCAACATCTCGGTGGTACGCGGGAAGCCGGCCGGAGCCAGGACAAATTGGTTGAACCGGATCGAGTTTGCAGCGGCTTCTTCGCCTTCTGCCACATGCAGAACCCGATATCCTTCGAAGCACCCGGATGCGTCCAGCCGTTTCGTGGACAGGATGGTTTCCCCATCCAGCAACGAACAATCCGTTTTGAAGTGCAACACGCCCGGTGGTGTAAAAACCTCGCGTACGGTGTGGCCCCAGTCGGAAACGATTTCGGTCAGCTCTGCGACACCGGCCGCATCGGTCCGATCTGACCGGCCAACCAGAATTTCGCGACCCGTTACCAGAATGTCCCCGCCTTCAATATGGCCGGGCCCAGCGATCTGCCGAACCTCGTCATAAACGCCGCGGATTGTCGGCTCCATCTCGGCCACCTCACCCATGCGGCTGGGTGCACCGGGGCGCATCATCACCGCACCCTGAGGAAGACACAGTGTGGTATCTTCGACAAAGACGGCATCCGGATACGTCTCAAGGGGAGCCAGTTCGATAACCTCTGCTCCGGTTTTCTTGAGGGTTTCGACATAGTGCGCATGAGATGCAAGCATTCGGTCTAGGTCCGGCGTACCGATATCTTCTGCACGCAGACCATCGGTGATGGACGCTGCTGGGCGACGGGTGATCGCGCGCGAGAATTCATAGGTCGGGTCAGTCATTTTCGGTCTCACTTTTCATCAAGAGTGTGATTGGTTGGGCGCGCGGATTTCAACAAGCCGCGGGCCATCTTGGGATTGTGCAGACAACAAAGCTTGGGCCACGTCCAACGGGTCAGGGCCAGTGCGCCAGAACGGCATGCCGCAAGATCGGGCGACGTTTTCAAAATCCGGCGGGGTCGGATCACATCCCAGCACGGTCACGCCGACCGCCTGCATTGATGTGGCGATTTCCTGATAGCCGTGGTTGTTCCAGATCACGAAGGTAATCGGCAGTTTTTCATCAACGGCGCACATCAGCTCAGGAAGGCTGAACTGCGCCCCGCCGTCGCCTGCGATACAAATGACCGGAGCGTCAGGGTCCGCCAATGCAGCGCCGATCGCGGCGGGTATGCCATATCCAAGCGCTCCGAACCCGGTCGCGGCGTTGAACCACCCGCCGGGCCGATCATGATCGTAGTACAGGTTTCCTGCATAGATCGGATAAGCAGAATCGCCCACCATGATCGCGTTAGGGACTGCATCGCGCATGGCGTTCAGCACAGCCAGTAACGCCTGCATTTCTGGCCCGATTTCTTCGACCGCGTTCTGCCGCGAAGTAGCCGCGCGCGCGGCACCGTTTGCCGACTTGGGCGATGCGGCAAACCGATCCACAAGCTCGGCCGCTGCCATCGCCGCATCACCAACAATGGCAATGTCCGCCGCGTGGCGCTTCAGCTGATCGGGGCATAGGTCCACACGGATCAGGTATGGCATTTCAGCCATCGTGCCGGTGGCGTACATATCGTAGTCCGTCTGGCCCAGCTCAGTCCCCAAAGCCAGAACCACGTCGGCCTGCTCGATCAAAGCACGCACTGAATTCAGGCTCGGGCTTGCTGGTACACTCAACGGGTGATCGTACATCAACCCGCGCGCATTCACGGTTTGAACAACCGGCGCATCCAGCGCTTCGGCCAGCTGCCGGATCGACCTGCCGGCGCTGCGCCCACCTCCGCCGACCAGAATGACCGGCGCTTTTGCCGACCCCAGTAGCTTGGCAGCACGGTCAAGAAGCGCCGGATCAAGAGACTTATCGACGGGACCTTTCGCAGCATCGGTCGGACCAGCAAACTCGTCCCCCGCAACGTCTAGCGGGATTTCGATATGTGTTGGCCCTGAGCGACCGGATTGAAACAGGGCGAAGGCGCGGTCCAACGCGGCTGCTAGTTCAACTGACTTTTCAACTCGGTCCGATGACAGAGCGACTGTTCGCGCCATCGCTCGTTGATCCGGTAACTCATGCAAGTGACCAAGCCCTTTGCCAAGACTGGACAACGTGTTGACCCCCGACACCACCAGCATCGGAACGCTGTCTGCCCGAGCCTGCCCCATCGCCGTGAGTGTATTGGTCAGACCGGGGCCGGTAATCACAAAGGCCACGCCGGGCTTGCCGGATACCCTGGCATAACCATCAGCCATGAACCCTGCCCCCTGCTCGTGTCGTGGGGTGACATGGCGAATGCCCGATGCGGCCAGCCCGCGGTACAGTTCGACCGTATGCACGCCGGGGATGCCAAACACGGTATCCACATCGCGCCTGACCAGTTGATCAACCAGCGCCTCACCAATGCTTGTCATGCGTTTTCCAGTTGCAGTTGGGTCGCGTGGGCAACGATCCGGTCACAGGCTTCGGTAAAGATCGCGTCGTCCACTGTCAGCGCGATACGGACCCAGTCATCAACCGTGCCACCGAAAGACGGCCCCGGCATCACCGCGACTTTGCCATGTTCGAGCAGATGAAAGGCGTACTCGTTTCCATTCATCCCTGTGGCCGAGACATCAATCATCGCAAACATACCTGCCTGTGGAAGATGCACGCGCAGATGTGTCTCGTTCGGCAGCCTGTCGTTCAGCATCCGGGCGCGGCGGGCGTACCGTTGCGCCATGCCTTCAGCCACGGTTGAACCGTTGCGAATAGCCGTCTCGGTCATGTCGGCGATGAAGGGCTGATTTCCAAACAGCATGGTTTCCGACAGCGCCAAAAGGCGCGCGGTAAATTCCTCGGGACCAATGCACCAACCGCTGCGGAATCCGGGGGCGGCATGGGATTTTGATATCGACGAGACGACGATTACCCGATCCGCCAACTCGGACAGCGACAGGGGTGAGGAAAACACAGATCCGTCAAAGATCAGTTCTTCATAAACCTCATCAGAAATGATCCATAGATCATGCTCGATGGCCAGCTTGCCGATTGCGTCGATGTCTTCGCCTGTCAGGATCGACCCGGTAGGATTATGCGGTGTGGTCAACAAAAGCGCAGTGGTCTTCGCGGTAATCCTGTCCGCGATATCATCCGCAGAAATACGAAAACCGTTTTCCGGCCGCAATGGTACCGGCACAATATCCGCACCGCTTGCGCGTACCACACCTTGATAGGTTGCATACATCGGATCGCCCACCAGCACCTCACAACCCGCCTCGGCCACGCCCATCAGGACGGTAAAAAGCGAGGTCTGGGTGCCTGGAAAACACAGCACTTGATTATCCGTGATCGTGCGCCCGGATCTGGCCGAATAACGATCGGCCAGTGCAGAGCGCAGTCCAGCCTCACCACGCCCATTGGAGTAGGTGGTTCGCCCGGCGCGCAAAGCGTCCACAGCGCTTTCCACCAGTTCGGTGGGCGTTGGCACATCCGGCTCGCCAATGGTCAATTCGATGATATCCTGCCCCTGCTCGACAAGTTCTTTGGCCTTGAGATAAACTTCCCATTTGGCGCCACCCAGGCCGGCAAGGCGTTCGGTAATCGCTGTTTTCTTCATGTCTGCCTCTGCTCAAGATCCGTCAATTCAACACCGATAATTGCCCCAACCGAAGCCAGCCCAATCTTGGGCAGCTCATCCGGCTCAAAGGCGTATGGCAGGGCGCCGCCTTCCATCCACAAGCCGTCGACCACGGCGTTGCATGCGATAGCCAACCTGCGCAGTTCCGCCGGGCTGGCTGGTATGCCTACCTCGTTCAGCGCATCTGCAATGAGTGATTCCAAGCGGTCACGAAAATCCCGATATGTCTGTTCGTGGATCGCTTGCATTTTGTCGTCCGCCAGAACTTTGTTCAAAAAGCCCGCCCATAGGGACACTGACCCCGGATCGACCACTGGATGGGTCAGCCCGGTCGTTACAAACGTCGCCAGCCGCAATCTGGCTGTGCTATAATCTCCGTCTGCAGGGGCCGACGTCATATCCGTCAGTCGCCGCATATGAAAGTCATAAGCTGCTGTAATTAAATCTTCTTTCGAAGAAAAATAGTGCCGGATCAGACCCTGAGTTACACTGGCCCGCTCGGCAATCGCCCGAACGGTCGCACCTTGCAAACCTTGCTCGGCGATCAAAGACAGCGTGGCCTGGATCAACGCCTCTTTGCGCTGCTCCGCGGGTTCTCGCTTGAATTTTGTTGCGTGATCCGACATCTATCTTTCCAGAAATTATAATTATACAGTTGCATAATTGTAGGGATTTGCTAAAGCTGCAAGTAAAAAAACGGTTGAGAGGGATGAAACTGCAAAATGAACGCTGACCCAGAAACCACGCCGGATGAAGCCATTCGGGTCACTGACTTGCACAAGTCTTTTGGCTCGCTCGAAGTTCTCAAAGGCGTTTCACTTACTGCCCATCAGGGTGATGTCGTCGCCATCATCGGAGGCAGTGGTTCGGGGAAATCCACGTTCCTTCGCTGTATCAATTTCCTTGAAACGCCCAGTTCCGGAGAAATCGTCGTAAACGGCGAGCCGATTGAGATGCGCTCGGATGGCACGCCTAAGGACCGGCGTCAGCTGGAACGCATCCGCACCCGACTGGCAATGGTGTTTCAGGCCTTCAACCTTTGGACCCACCGCACGTTGCTGGAAAATGTCATCGAGGTGCCCGTTCACGTGCTGAAAGTACCGCGGGACGAGGCGATCAAGCGCGCGCACCAGCTGCTGGAGCGCGTTGGGCTTGGCGACAAGGCGGACACCTTCCCTTCCTTTCTGTCAGGCGGTCAGCAACAGCGCGCTGCGATTGCGCGTGCTCTTGCCGTTGATCCCAGCGTAATGTTGTTTGACGAGCCAACCAGCGCGTTAGATCCAGAACTTGTTGGTGAAGTACTGACCGTAATTCGCGATCTGGCGGCCGAGGGCCGAACCATGTTGCTGGTCACGCATGAGATGAAGTTTGCGCGCGAGGTTGCGACCCATGTTGTGTATCTTTTCGAAGGAAAGATCGAGGAACAGGGGCCACCCGACGAACTTTTCGACAATCCGAAATCCGCAAGGCTGCAACAATTCCTAAAATCAGTCGGCTGAACAAACAAAATATCAAACAGGGAGAATATCAATGAAAAACAAAAAGCTAATCGTGGCCGCTTTGGCTGCTGCTGTGCTTTCGGCTGGAACGGCTGGCGCAGATGAAGTCAAGATCGGGATCGCAGCCGAGCCTTATCCGCCTTTCGCATCGCTGGATGCCTCTGGCGAATGGGTCGGTTGGGAGATCGAGGTTATTGATGCGGTCTGTGCCGCCGCCGAGCTTGAGTGTGTGATCACTCCGGTTGCGTGGGACGGGATCATCCCATCACTGACCGGTCAGCAGATTGATGCCCTGATGGCGTCGATGTCGATCACCGAAGAGCGCATGAAAACGATCGATTTCAGCGACCCTTACTACAACACTCCGGCCGTTATCGTCGCCGACAAGTCGATGGACATTGAACCGACACCAGAATCTCTGGCCGGTAAGATCATCGGCATTCAGGCCTCTACGATCCACCAGGCCTATGCCAACGAGCATTTCAAGGATGCGGCAGAAATCCGGGTGTATCAGACTCAGGACGAAGCCAACCAGGATCTGTTCGCCGGCCGTATCGACGCGACCCAGGCCGACAGCATCGCCATGGCAGATTTTGTCTCTTCTGACACTGGTGCCTGCTGTGAAATCAAAGGCGCGGTCGAAAATGACGTCTCGATCCTGGGTCGCGGCGTCGGCGCGGGTGTCCGCAAGGGCGATGACGCGCTGCGTGAAAGGCTGAATGCGGGTATCGCGGCAATTCTTGCCGACGGCACGCATGACGAAATCACCTCGCGCTATTTCACAGCCAGCATCTACAGCGAGTAAGATCCGTCGTGGAAGCTATCCTCGAAAGCCTGGGTTTGGCCCAAAGCTTGGAGTTGCTTGCCCTTAGTCCTCCGGGATGGGGCGGCAACCTTCTGCGTGGCCTCGCTAACTCGTTGCAGATCGCTTTTGGAGCGTTCGGGTTCGGGTTGATCATCGGGCTTTTCGGGGCCTATGGAAAACTATATGGCGGGCCGGTCACGCGTGACCTGCTCGGCATATACACTACTGTAATGCGCGCCGTGCCTGAACTGGTGCTGATCCTAATCCTGTATTACGTCGGGACCGACCTGATCAATCAGGCCGCGCAGGCAATGGGATATGGCCGGGTCGAAATCAGCGGCGTTGTCGCCGGTATATGGGTTTTGGGCATTGTTCAGGGCGCCTATGCGACCGAGGTCCTCAGGGGGGCGATTCAAGCGGTTCCTACTGGTCAGATCGAAGCCGCCCGTGCCTATGGCATGCCCTCTCTTTTGCTGATGCGACGGGTGACGATACCGGCGATGATGTCTTTTGCCACGCCTGGATTGGCCAATCTGTGGCTCATTGCAACCAAAGATACGGCCCTGCTGGCCATTGTCGGCTTTAGCGAATTGACGCTGGAGACCCGTCAGGCTGCGGCCAGCACCCGCGCCTATTTCACCTTCTTCCTTGCTGCAGGTGCCTTGTACTTGATCGTCACGCTTTGTTCCGGTGTCGTGTTCGCGCGTATCGAGAAATGGGCCCGTCGTGGGCAGCCTTCGCTGAAGGGAGGAAGCCGATAATGGACTGGCGAGCACTCATGCAGCCGCATCGGATCGTGCTGATGGCACTTTTTGCTGCTTTCGTTATCTGGTGCGCCGTCTCACTGCGCTGGGATTGGATTCCAACCTATGCCCCGCTGGCGCTTGAAGGTCTGTGGAGGACCATTTGGCTGTTGGCCGTCACCTGTGTGCTTGGGTTCTTGCTCGCCGTTCCACTGGGTCTCGCTCAGGCGATTGGTCCCTGGTACCTTTCGGCACCGGCAAAAGTGTTCTGCACCGTCATTCGCGGCACCCCAATTCTTCTGCAAATCTGGCTGTTGTACTATGGGCTTGGATCACTTTTCCCTCAGATTCCATGGATACGCGGCAGCGAGCTGTGGCCCTATCTGCGACAGGCTTGGCCCTATGCGGTTCTGGCCCTGACCCTGTCTTACGCGGGCTACGAGGGCGAAATCATGCGCGGTGCCTTTGCCAGCGTTAAGAAGGGTCAACTCGAAGCGGCGCAATCCTTTGGCATGCCTCGGTTTACCATGTTCCGCAGGATCTGGCTGCCTCAGGCCATTCGCAGCGTGCTGCCGACACTAGGCGGTGAGACGATCCTACAGCTGAAAGCAACCCCGCTGGTGGCGACGATAACAGTGGTTGAGATCTACGCTGTGTCGTCCAGAATTCGGGCGGACACCTTTGTTGTCTATGAGCCATTGTTGCTGTTGGCGCTGATCTATCTGATCATTGCAGGCATCATCACGCTGATATTCCGGCGAATTGAGCTGCAGGTCCCTGCTCGGTAACGCAACGCCGGACACCTAAGAATCCTGACACATGGTCAGAATCTCGGCTGCCAGCCCCGATACTGCCTAACATCAGGTGGCTGGCGACCGGTTTTACAGGTCGGCTGAACGCACCGAGGGCGTCGCGAATACAAGCTATAAGAAGATTGAAAGCCAATCACTTGGTGCGGTCGAGAAGACTCGAACTTCCACGGGTGTTACCCCACAGCGACCTCAACGCTGCGCGTCTACCAATTCCGCCACGACCGCACTGTTAGTGACTTGATAGTGGGGCGTATAGACTTTGATGATCAAGATGTGAAGAGGCAAAAATCACGTTGGTTTGAATTCCCATTCGGCGCTCTTATCTTTAACAGGTTGTCGTCCAAATGACCCCGTCAGGAGCCCCGCCATGACCTCGCCCGACCCTCGCCCCATCGTTCAGATCGACATAGTCTCGGATGTGGTTTGCCCCTGGTGCATTGTTGGATTCCGGCAGTTGGATCTGGCGCTCAAACAGCAAAATATTCTGGCAAAGCTGCGCTGGCATCCGTTCGAATTGAACCCAAACATGGCGCCCGAGGGTCAGAACCTGCGTGAGCACATTGCCGAGAAATACGGCTCCTCGACGGAACAAAGCCAAGCGATGCGAGATCGATTGACACAAATCGGGGCTGACTTGGGCTTTACCTTCGCCTTTGATGAAAAAAGTCGCATCGTAAACACATTTGCTGCACATCAGCTTCTTGACTGGGCCGAGGCTCAGGGTCGCCAGCATCCACTGAAACTGGCCTTGTTCGAGGCTTATTTCACCAAGCAAAAGGACGTTTCGAATATTGAAGTTCTGCTCGAGGCCGCGGAATCTGCCGGTCTGGATCGGAATGCTGCGCGCAGGGTGCTTGAATCAGGTGCTCATGCCGCGCCGGTTCGAGAGAAGCAGCAATACTGGACCGGTCGTGGTATTTCCGGCGTTCCCGCAATGGTGTTTGGCGGAAAGTATCTGCTGACTGGGGCGCAGGGGGCGGACAGCTATACACAGGTCCTGCAGCGCTGTTTGACCGAAGCAGCCTAGGTCTTTCCATCCATGCATCCAGCCGCTAAGGAGCCGACATGGAATGGAAGATTACTGACGGATTGACCGACTACGATGAGGCCATCGCCTTTATGGAGGCGCGCGTGGCGGATATCGCGGCGGGTGAGGCGGATGAGTGTATCTGGCTACTTGAGCACCCTGCCCTGTACACAGCGGGCACTTCAGCCAAGGTCGAAGACCTGAAAGACCCGGACAGATTTCCAGTCTATACGTCAAAACGCGGTGGTGAATACACCTATCATGGTCCGGGGCAGCGCGTTGCTTATGTCATGCTGGACCTGAACAAACGCGGCAGGGATGTGCGCAAGTTTGTAAAGCAGCTTGAGAATTGGGTGATCGCAGCTTTGGCCGAGTTCAACGTGACCGGGCAAATCCGCGACGGCCGTGTTGGTGTCTGGGTGCAACGGGATGACAAGCCGCTGACGCCAGCAGGCGAAAAAGCCGAGGACAAAGTCGCGGCGATCGGCCTGCGATTGCGTAAATGGGTCAGCTTTCACGGCATCTCGATCAATGTCGAACCGGATTTGAGCCATTTCTCTGGGATCGTACCCTGCGGCATCTCGAACCATGGCGTGACTTCTCTGGTCGATCTGGGTCTTCCGGTCGCGATGGATGATGTGGACAACGCGCTTAGAAAAACCTTCGCTGAGGTTTTTGGACCCGCGGGGGCGGATTAACTCGGATCACGAATCGAAAAACAGCCCGGCACCGACTACAATCCAGCCGTCAGATCCGCTCTGCTTCATAATTTGGAAACAATTCCCGATTGGTCCGTCTGGTTTCCGACGGAATCTAGTTAAATTTCACAAATATGAATACTTGGGTCCCATTAACGCCTAGTATGAATTTACCGTTCTAGAGTGAGTGGTGTGTTAAGCCGGTGATCGCAGGTATACCCTGGGAAAACAGGTATGTGTTTTGGTTACGAGTCTGCCGTTCCGACCCCAAATCGGAACGGCAATTTCTTTTTTAGTGCTCGTGTTTGTCATGTCCAAACCGGGCCGGATGGCCACAAACCTCTTCCCCACTTTCAATTTCAAGCGTTGCATGGCCAATCCCGAACTGATCCTGCAGCGCATTCTTGATGGTTGTGGAAAGCCACCTGGCATCTTCGTCTGCGTGGCTGGTCGCAACTACATGTGCAGTCAGGGCAGGTTCATGCTCCTGCATACTCCACAGATGAACGTGATGGACCGAAACAACGCCCTCGGTGGCCTCGATCATCGAAGCGACCTCTTCTGGGTCAAGGTCGGATGGTGCACCCAACATCAAGACGTGAATGGTTTCGCCAATTTCAGACTTCACATGCCAAAGGATGTAGACCGAGATCATGATGGTCACGGCCGGGTCCACCCATGTCCAGTTGAACAGGATAACTAGGGTTCCGGCGACGATCACAGCCAAGGAGCCCAAGGCATCTGCCACGTTATGCAGAAAGGCCGCCCGGATATTCATGCTGTCCTTTGCCATCGAATAGGTCAGGACAGCTGTGATCAGATCGACGATCAGGGCCAGCGCTGCGATCCAGACGACGATCCAGCCATTCACCGGTTCGGGCTCTATAAACCGCATGACACCTTCGTACATCAGGTAAACGGCCAGAACGACAAGAGTGGTGTAGTTAACAAGAGCGGCCACAACCTCTGCCCGGCCATAACCAAAGCTCATCCTTGGATCTGCCGGGCGTCGCGCAATCTTACGAGCGAAAAACGCGATGATCAGCGCGATGGCATCTGAAAAATTGTGCAAGGCATCTGCGATCAAGGCCAGTGAGCCAGACAAAATGCCCCCCACTATTTGTGCAAGCGTCAATACCATATTGACGCCGATCGCTCCGACCACCCTCCGGTCACCGGCATTCGGATCAATGTGAGAGTGGGTGTGGTTATGTGACATGGCAGATCAGATCCTTGTTTTGAACTGCCATCTTATGTAATTCCTCTAGTCACTAGAGGTTCAAGAGGCAAAAAGCACAAAATGTACTCAATCGGAGATTTGTCGCGGCAAACCGGGGTCAAGGTGCCCACGATCCGTTTCTATGAGGAAAAAGGCTTGTTGGCCAAACCGTATCGGACGGCGGGCAATCAGCGCAGATATGACGAGACTGCTCTGAAACGCCTCCAATTTATCCGGCACTCGCGTGATCTGGGCCTGCCTTTGCCGGATGTCGAGGCGTTGCTTTCTTTGGAAGGGGCGCAGGGGGCGGATCTGGACCATGTTCATGAAATCGCGGATCGTCAGCTGACTGAACTGCGCAACCGGATAACATTGCTGCGCAGCCTTGAGGCCGAACTGGAACGCATCACAGCCGCCTGTGACGGCACCCACGACCATGTATGTGAAGTGCTGAACGCGTTTGGCGACCATAGCAAATGCCTTGGATCGCACTGATCCTGTAGCGGGTGATCAGGCCAGCGCGTCTTTGATTTTACCGGCGTTTTTAGCGATCAGGTCAAAATCACCCATATTGCCCGGTGGTCGCATCGAAACGCCTTCGTGCCGCGGCAGAACGTGAAAATGCAGATGAAACACTTCTTGCCCACCTGCAGCCTCGTTGAACTGCTGGATGGTGACGCCATCCGCATCAAAGGCCGCTTTCACCGCCTGCGCCATCTTCTGAACCGTTGAGATCACAGAAGCAAGCTGTTCTGGGCTGGCATCCAGCACGGTGCGACAAGGCGTTTTCGGGATCACCAGCAGATGCCCGTCCGTGCGCGGCATGATGTCCATGAAGGCCAGTGTGTCGTCGTCTTCATAGACCCGGTTTGCAGGGATTTCACCACGCAGGATCTTGGCGAAAATGTTATCGGGATCATAGGCAGACATACTCGGCCTCCGTTTGGACGTTTTTCATGAGGTGTTTGTGCGGTGCCGCATCTTGGCGGTCAAGACGCAATGCACATGCGATCAAAGCGACAAGGGTGTTTCCAGA
Source organism: Ruegeria sp. YTSA226 (assembly GCF_059609905.1). Lineage (NCBI taxonomy): Bacteria > Pseudomonadati > Pseudomonadota > Alphaproteobacteria > Rhodobacterales > Roseobacteraceae > Ruegeria > Ruegeria sp. YTSA226. The sequence goes on along the minus strand of NZ_JBXWMQ010000001.1, from coordinate 107,683 downwards.
AAATCGCGGTATACCCTGTCCCGATGCAACAGCAAACCTGCCGAAAGCGTATCCCGTACAGGATCGGATATATGCTCGAAAACCCTTCGGGTACTCGGCCGCATAGCACACAACTCTTCCGGCAACGGTGCGAACAAAGCCATGAAGGCAGCACAATAAATATCTGCTGCAGTGAGCGTGTTGCCAAACAGAAAATCACCACTTTCTGCGAGCTTGCTGCTGACGCGTTTCAATATCCCATCAGCGCGACCGGCAGCCATTTCACCTGCTTCTGTATCATAGCCGTATTTCTTGCCAAGACAGTCGGCAATCTTGGGATGGAACCCACCTTCTTGGCCTCGCATACCAGCATGGATTTGCTGAAGCCGCCTTTGCCAGCCCAATCCATTCGGGGCCGCCAGTAAGTCAATGAAGGCGAGAATGTCGGGCGCCATCGATGCTGGCAACAAATCTGGTTCAGGCGCGATTCGTTGTGCCAAGGCGACAATATCGGCCGTTTCGGAAAGCGGTGCCTTATCTTTCCAGAACACAACCGGTGCGCTGTCCGTTTGCGCCCAGATGGTCTGCGCCCGGTCCTGATGGTCCAGATAAACTGGCAGCCAAGACAGACGCTTTACGTGAAAAATACCCTTTGCGGCTTCGCTCCAAGGGCTTGGCACACCTCCGACAACGATCATGCGTAGCCCGGTGGCCGCCTGAGCCTTTTCGGTCGTCACGTAGTTCAGAACCATCCGGTCTCCTCCATTTGCCGAAAGTTGTGCTCTTTTTCGAAGCCCTGCAACCGGCACCCGCGACAATTAATCTTGATCCAGATCAAACTCGACCATTGAAGGTCGCCCCCACGCAATCTAAAACCAGCAGGAATCCCGCGCGTTGGAGAGGTCCGACAGCGCGGTGTAGTTGCAACAGGAGGCACCTAATGGCAGACGCAGCCATTCATGGTCACGACCATGAAGACCAGCGCGGGTTCTTTACCCGCTGGTTCATGTCGACCAACCACAAGGACATCGGGATTCTGTACCTGATCGTCTCAGCCCTGGCCGGTCTAATCTCGGTTCTGATGACTGTTATCATGCGGATCGAACTGATGGAGCCCGGGGTACAGCACATGTGCATGGAAGGGTTCCGCTTGTTCGGCAGCGGTGCCGAGCTCTGCACTCCGAACGGGCATTTGTGGAACGTGATGATCACCTATCACGGTGTTCTGATGATGTTCTTCGTGGTCATCCCTGCCCTATTCGGCGGATTTGGCAACTATTTCATGCCGTTGCAGATTGGCGCGCCGGACATGGCGTTCCCGCGGATGAACAACTTGTCCTTCTGGCTCTATGTCGCCGGTACTTCGCTGGGCGTGGCCTCGCTGCTGAGCCCCGGTGGTAATGACCAGCTTGGTTCGGGCGTCGGCTGGGTTCTGTACCCGCCGCTGTCGACGAGCGAGGGCGGCATGTCCATGGACCTTGCAATCTTTGCCGTGCACGTATCGGGCGCCTCCTCGATCCTCGGCGCGATCAACATGATCACCACCTTCCTGAACATGCGTGCCCCGGGCATGACCCTGTTTAAGGTGCCGCTGTTCAGCTGGTCGATCTTCATCACCTCGTGGCTGATTCTTCTGTCGCTGCCGGTTTTGGCAGGTGCGATCACCATGTTGCTAATGGACCGCAACTTTGGTTTCACCTTCTTTGATCCGGCCGGTGGTGGTGATCCAATCCTGTATCAGCACATCCTGTGGTTCTTTGGCCACCCAGAAGTGTACATCGTGATCCTACCTGGATTTGGCCTTATCAGCCACATCATTGCGACCTTCTCGCGCAAGCCAGTCTTCGGTTACCTGCCGATGGTTTGGGCACTTATTGCGATCGGTGTATTGGGCTTTGTCGTGTGGGCACACCACATGTACACAGTTGGCATGTCGGTCCAGCAGCAAGCCTACTTCATGCTGGCAACGATGGTCATCGCGGTTCCTACCGGCGTTAAGGTCTTCTCGTGGATCGCAACCATGTGGGGCGGCTCGATCGAGTTCAAGACACCGATGCTGTTTGCCTTCGGCTTCCTGTTCCTGTTCACCGTTGGCGGTGTGACCGGTGTGGTTCTGTCGCAGGCCGGTATCGACCGCGCCTATCACGACACATATTATGTGGTTGCACACTTCCACTATGTGATGTCGCTGGGCGCAGTGTTTGCGATCTTTGCTGGGATCTATTTCTACTTCTCCAAGATGACAGGCCGTCAGTATTCAGAGTTCTGGGGCAAGGTTCACTTCTGGCTGTTCTTCATCGGCGCCAACCTGACCTTCTTCCCCCAGCACTTCCTGGGCCGTCAGGGCATGCCACGTCGCTACATCGATTATCCCGAAGCGTTCGCGCAGTGGAACTATGTCTCGTCGATTGGCGCCTTTGTATCCTTCGCCTCGTTCCTGCTGTTCTTTGGTATCGTGTTCTACGCCTTGTTCCGTGGCGCACGTGAGACCCGGAACAACCCGTGGAACGAATACGCGGATACGCTGGAATGGACCCTGCCCTCGCCGCCGCCCGAACACACGTTCGAGCAGCTGCCCAAGCAAGAAGACTGGGACAAGGGCCACGCGCACTGATCCCTCTGAACCAACAGAAAACCCCGCCAACTTGGCGGGGTTTTTCATTTCTAAGTGGCGTGCCACCGGAAATTCGCCAGATCGGTCAAAATAGGGTACTCTGGTAAAGGCAAAACAATCGGCAACCCCGAGGGTTCATATGCCCGATCTTGATTTCTGGTACTCTATCGGAAGCACTTACAGCTTTCTGACGATCATGCGCCTGGACGATTGGTGTTCTGAACACGATGCGTCCGTCACATGGCGGCCGTTCAATGTACGCACAGTGATGTCGCAGCAGAAGAACATCCCCTTTGCAGGGAAACCCGTCAAATCCGCCTATATGTGGCGCGACATTGAGCGTCGGGCGGCCAAGTACCATATGCACGCCCAGCTTCCTGCGCCCTACCCCATTTCTGACCTTGCCTTGGCAAATCAAGTAGCGCTGTTGGGAATGGAAGAAGGCTGGGGCAAGAACTTTACGCAAATTCTATATCGGATCTGGTTCGAAGAAGGTGTAGAGGCCGGCAGCGAAACCGCCCTGTCCGAAGCGCTACATCGCAGTCAGCAGGATCCCCGACTGATCCTGTCCCGCGCGCGCAGCCCCGACATTGTCGCCGCACTTGAGGCGGAAACACTACGCGCAATCAAGCTGGGCATTTTTGGCGCCCCAAGCCTGGTTGTGGGGAACGAAGTCTTTTGGGGGGATGATCGGCTGGACGATGCCCTATCGTGGGCCCGCGTCGGGCACGTCATCTGAATTTTCAGCGTCGACTCGGACGCGCTTTGGGCTATCTTCCGGCCATGCCCTACAGATGGAATCAAACCACCACATCAGAACTTGAGCTGCGCTTGTGGCCGCATAACTCGCTGCCGCGTCATTGGGCAGTTCGGGTTGTGTTTAGTGTCTTTTTGTTCGGGTTGATCCCGCTTTTGGCCGTGCTCGGCTCGGCCTTGCTTTGGGGGTTGCTGCCCTTCCTGCTGCTAACAGTTATTGGCCTTTGGCTGGCTCTCCGGTCAAACTATCGGGCCCGTAGCATATTCGAAGTCCTGACGCTGACCGGAACACAGGCGCATCTGATACATCATGACCCGCGACGGGGGCAGCAGGAATGGGCCTGTAATCGCTATTGGGCCCGCCCCGAGATCCATCAGAGCGGCGGCCCGGTTCCGAACTACGTCACCCTCAAGGGCGAAGGTCGCGAAGTAGAAATCGGCGCATTCCTGTCCGAGGAAGAGCGGATTGCGCTTTACGATGACCTCAAAGAAAAACTGCGCGAACCAGTCGCGCAGTAAGCTCTCAGCATGTCACGGCAGTCAGCCGCTGGCAGCCGCACAAAGCTGATCTTTGACCATGGGCCCAACTTTCCCAAAATCCATCTGGCCAGTATAGCGTGTCTTGAGCTCGCCCATGACCTTGCCCATATCCCGGATCGACCCGGCACCAGTGGCCGTAATCGCTGATTGGATGGCTTTCGTCACCTCATCGTCGTCCAGTTGCTCGGGCAGGAATTCTTCTATGACTTCTATCTCGCGCAGTTCACGCTCCGCCAGATCGAGGCGTCCACCCTCTTCGTAAGCACGCGCACTTTCCTTACGCTGCTTGGACATTTTCCCTAGAATTTCAAGAACTTCGGCATCACCGCAACCCTTGGCTTCCTCGTTGACCGCAGCACGAGACGCGATATCCCGGTCCTTGATTGCTGCATTGATCAGACGTAGGGTCGACAGACGCTCGGCGTTCTTGTCTTTCATTGCTTGCTTCAGGGCGGAATTCACCCGTGATCGCATATCCATTTAGTTTGTCCATCCCCATGACAAAAGGAACCCCGACCATATCGAAACAAAAAGCGTGATACAACCGGGGGCCTCAACATCTAAGTCATTGATATTGCTCAATAGCCCAAAAATTGAACACACTTGACCCAAGCGCATAACCCCCTTAGGTATGCGCCGATTTACCCTGCAGGAGAGTCGCGCTATGGCCCAGAACGCCCCGTCTAAGCCCACCGCATGTCTGGCTTTGGCCGATGGAACACTGTTCTACGGGGTCGGTTTCGGCGCCACAGGCCAGACCGTGGCCGAGCTGTGTTTCAACACCGCAATGACCGGCTATCAAGAGATCATGACCGATCCTTCTTATGCCGGACAGATCGTGACCTTCACTTTCCCTCATATCGGAAATGTTGGTGTGAACCCCGAGGATGACGAAACCGGTGATCCTGTCGCGGCAGGAATGGTCGTCAAATGGGACCCAACCGAACCGTCCAGCTGGCGGTCTGCTGAAGAGCTGAAATCATGGCTTGCCCAGCGTGGGCGTATTGCCATTGGCGGTGTCGATACCCGCCGGTTAACCCGCGCAATTCGCCAGCAAGGCGCACCTCATGTGGCATTGGCTCATGATCCTGAGGGCAATTTCGACATCGAAGCTCTGGTTTCGGCTGCGCGTGGCTTTGCCGGGCTTGAAGGTATGGATTTGGCCAAGGAAGTGACTTGTGCGCAAAGCTATCGCTGGGATGAGATGCGTTGGGCCTGGCCAGATGGCTATAAACGGCAAGAGGCCCCAGTACATAAGGTTGTGGCACTGGATTTCGGGGCAAAGCGCAATATCCTGAGATGCCTTGCCTCGACCGGGTGCGATGTCACTGTGCTGCCCGCAACGGCCACCGCGGCTGAGGTTCTGGCCCATAATCCCGACGGCGTATTCCTGTCCAATGGCCCCGGTGATCCAGCGGCTACGGGTGAATACGCAGTACCGATGATCAAAGAGGTATTGGACACCACCGACCTACCCGTATTCGGGATTTGCCTTGGTCATCAGATGCTTGCGCTGGCCCTTGGCGGTCAGACTGTCAAGATGAATCACGGCCATCACGGGGCGAACCACCCGGTAAAAGATCTCGAGACTGGTAAGGTGGAAATAACGTCGATGAACCATGGGTTTGCGGTAGACGCTCAAACCCTTCCCGACGGTGTCGTTGAGACTCATCGTTCGTTGTTTGATGGTTCAAACTGCGGAATTCGCATGACGGATCGACCGGTCTATTCGGTACAGTACCACCCAGAGGCATCTCCAGGCCCACAAGACAGCTTCTACCTGTTCGAGCGGTTCTCACATGCGATGGCCGCCCGGAAGGCACAGGCATAATCATACAGCCTTAACGGCCTGTTAACCTTAATCGCTCCACCCTGACGCAGATTACCACGTCTGGGTTGATTGAATGGTTGAACTGAACCTGCAGCATTTCGCATCGGCCGCGCCGATTTCTGCAACGGTGCGCAAGCCTTTGGGGGCTTGCCTGATCGACCGCGGGCTGCTTTCGAACCATCAGTTGCAAAAAGCCCTGCACCTGCAATCCAGACAAAATGTTGCACTGGGCGAAATCCTGGTCGGCGAAGGCTGGGTAGATCGGTCCGAGGTTCTGACGGCGCTGTCTGAACAAACAGGATTGCAGATCGCGGACCTGGATCTGCATCCACCAAATCCGGACCTTTGCAAAACCCGCCCCGCCAGCTTTTGGCTGGATCACAACATCATTCCCTGGATGCGCATCGGTCCCATTCTCCTGGTCGCTACCGCCAATCCCGATCAGTTCGACGCAGTTCGCAAGCAGTTGGCAAAGGAAAAGCAAACGATCATACCCGTGCTTGCCGATGCGGACCGGATCGACGACGCGATCGCCAGCATTTTCTCGGAAAGCCTTGCTGAAAAGGCTGAAACCCGTGTGGCAATAGCTCAGAGTTGCCGGTCCTGGACTCGGCACTCGCGTATTGGGCCGATTGCCATAGTGCTTGGCCTAGCCACACTGTTCCTGGCGCAACCCATTCCGGGGCTGCTGGCTCTGGTCGTATTGGCCGTTACGTCGCTTGTATTATTCCTGACATTGCGACTGGCGGGATTGCTCTCGTTTCTATGTTACAAAGGAAAACGCCACAGTCAGACCGCCACCACGCTTCCTCTTCGACTGCCTCGCGTTTCCATCATGGTCCCTTTGTACAAAGAGCGAGAGATTGCTGGCGCTCTGATCCGTCGATTGCGACGTCTGACATATCCCAAAGCTCTTTTGGACGTCATTCTGGTTTTGGAAGAAACGGATATGGTAACCCGTGCAACCCTGGCCAAAATCGAGCTGCCCTGTTGGATCCGCACGATCGAAGTACCGGCATTAAGCGGGCTGACGACAAAACCGCGCGCGATGAACTATGCGCTGGATTTCTGTCGTGGTGATATTCTGGGCGTTTGGGATGCCGAGGACGCCCCTCTTCCCGATCAAATCGAACGCGTCGTCGGACATTTCACCCAAGCCAGTGAAGACGTCGTCTGCTTGCAAGGCGTTCTGGACTATTACAACCCACGCACCAACTGGCGGTCTCGCTGCTTTACCATCGAGTATAACAGTTGGTTTCGGGTCATCCTGCCTGGCATTGCCCGGTTGGGACTGGTGGTTCCACTTGGTGGTACAACCTTTTTCTTTCGTCGCGAAAAGCTGTTGGAACTGGGCGGTTGGGATGCCCATAATGTGACCGAAGACGCGGATCTGGGCGTCCGCCTCAGCCGCGCGGGTTATCGGACCGAGATGGTTGATACCTCCACTTTCGAAGAAGCAAACTTTCGGGCCTGGCCTTGGGTCAAACAGCGTTCACGATGGCTCAAGGGCTTTATGGTCACATATCTTGTCCACATGCGCGCGCCGATCCATCTGCTGAAAGAGCTGGGTGTGCTGCGCTTCCTTGGGCTTCAGGCGTTTTTTCTGGGCACCGTCGGACAATTCCTGCTGGCCCCGGTTTTGTGGCTGTTCTGGCTTACCACATTCGGATTGGCCAGCCCGCTGGATCCGGTCATTCCGGGCAAGGTCATGACCATACTGATAGCTCTGTTCGTATTTGCAGAGATCACGAATGTAACCATCGGGATACTGGCTGTCTCTGCCCGTGAAAGACGGTTTCTGATGCCGTGGGTGCCGACAATGCCGTTGTATTTCCCCTTGGGTGTGCTGGCAGCTTACAAAGCCCTTTGGGAATTGGCTATCAACCCGTTCTTCTGGGACAAAACCCAACACGGTCAAGCCAGTGAAGAAGCCTTCGACATGTGACCGTCAGCTTTCGCGACGAACCGCATCCTGCTTGAGACGCGTCATGAAAGCGACCGAGATATGCTCTTTCAACGCACGTTCCGCGGCTTGCTCGTCACGGGCTGCTATCGCCTCGACGATGCCTTTGTGTTCACTTTGCGCGATCTCACCGCGCCCGGAAACCGCAAGCGATGTCGTTGCCATCAAGGCCATTGTGCGGTGCACAAGGTTCAGCTGTTGCACCAAATAGCGGTTGTGCGAGGCCAGATGGATCTGTTCGTGAAACCGCCGGTTCGCCCGAGACAGGGCGTTTGGATTGTCCACCAGCGCATCATCTTCGGCAACCATTTCCTGCAGCACCTTGATCTCTTCCTCGGTCGCGTGCTTGGCGGCCAAACTTGCAGCGAGACCTTCAAGTTCACGGCGAACGACATATAGCTCTGCCATCTGATTGTGGTCCAATGAGGCCACAATCAGCGAACGCCCGTCGCGTTCAAGCAAGGATTGGGTCTCTAACCGCTGCAATGCCTCGCGGATTGGCGTGCGCGAAACACCGAACCTTTCGGCCAGCTCGCTTTCGACCAGCCTGTCACCGGGCTTGTAGATGCCCACATCAATCGCTTCGAGAATAAGGCTGTAGGCGTCGCTGTTGGACTGCTTGGATTGGGGCATCTTTAGTTTTTCTCCTCGTTCGGACATGTCTATCCGTCTGCAGTGCGCACAATCAAGTACTGCATTGAAAACCTGCGCTGCGCGGCTTAAACGGCAGGCATGGTCAAACCTGCCTTCAGCCATGTCTCCCAATGGGTGTTCGATCTGGACAACACCCTGTACCCGCCGCATATGCGCCTGTTCGATCAGATCGAGGTGCTGATGACGGATTATGTGGTCCAGGCCATCGGCGTCGACCGGGCCGAGGCCGACCGGCTGCGATCCCATTACTGGCGCGAATATGGCACCACGCTGGCCGGGCTGATGGCCGAACATGATCTGGATCCCGACCCTTACCTGCATGCCGTGCATCAGGTGGATATGAGCCATATGGACCCGGACGTGGATCTGGCGGCACATATTCGTGCTCTGCCCGGTCGCCGCATTGTCTATACCAATGGCAGCGCGCCCTATGCCGAACGCGTCCTTGCGGCGCGTGGCCTCAGCGGTTTGTTCGATGCCATCTATGGGGTCGAGCATGCGGGATACCGTCCTAAACCCGAGAAGGCCGCATTCCAGGCCATCTTTGCGCAAGACGGAATCAAGGCAGAAAAAGCGGCCATGTTCGAAGACGATCCGCGCAATCTGGCGGCCCCGCATGAGATGGGGATGCGCACAGTTCATGTCGCGCCCGAACCGCACATGGCCGATTACATCCACCATCATACAGACGACCTGACCGCCTTTCTGGCCCGCCTGCGATAGGCTGTCACACTGCGACGATCTGCACGTACTGCGACCCGGGCACCGCCCCTATATCCCAACTGCGACGAACAGAACGGAGACCCAGATGTCCGCAATCGAAATGCCCCCGCGCTCACCCATCTGGCAGCGCCTGCTATTTGCTGTTCCTCTGTTTGGCTGGATGGCGCGCGATGCGGCCGATGCAGATGGGGACGACTGGTATTACACCGCTGCCGCCATCTTCAGCATGTGGGGCTGTTCAGTGATGCTGTTTGGCTTGCCGGGCTTGTATATCCCCGCCGTCGTGATGGTGCCCGTGATATTCCTGATCCTCATCCTGATCTCGCGCGGCTGACCTGCGAGACAGGATGTCACTTGGCGCGGGAAGTCGAACCGCTCTAGGGTCGGGTCAGAACCAAAGAGGGCGCCATGAACGACCAGTGTGACATCCTGATTTCCGGCGGCGGAATTGCCGGTTTGACCGCAGCGGCGGCCCTTGGCGCGGCTGGATTCAATGTGGTCTGTGTTGATCCTACCCCACCTGTGACCCAGCGGGACGTGGACGGATCGGATTTACGGACCACCGCGTTTTTGCAACCAGCCCACGGTCTTTTGGAACAATGCGGGCTGTGGGAAAAACTCGACGCGCATGCCGCCCCTCTTCAGATCATGCGGATTGTGGATGCAGGCGGCGATGTGCCCGAGCCGCGCGTTGTGCGCGACTTCAATGCCGCGGATATCTCGGACCAGCCCTTTGGTTGGAACCTGCCAAACTGGCTCTTGCGGCGTGAAATGGTGGCCCGTCTCGCTGAACTGCCCAATGTCGATTTTCGCCCCGGAACGGGCACGGTCAGCTTGTTCACCCGTACAGCCGAAGCCCGCGTTGGCCTGAGCGACGGGACGCGCATCCGCTGTAAACTGGTGATCGCCGCAGATGGTCGCAACTCGCCCATGCGAGAGGCCGCCGGGATCAACGTGCACACCACGCGCTATGGGCAAAAGGCGTTGGCCTTCGCGGTTACACACTCGATCCCGCATCAGAACGTCTCGACCGAGATTCACAGGTCCGGCGGCCCGTTCACGCTAGTTCCCCTGCCCGACTGGCAGAGTCAGCCCTCGTCCGCGATTGTATGGATGGAGCGTGGCCCGCGCGCGGTAGAGCTGTTGAACACCGATCCGGAAAGCTTTGAAGCGCTGATGACCGAACGGTCCTGCGGGTTGTTCGGTCCGTTGAAACTGGCTTCACGCCGAACAATCTGGCCGATCATCAGCCAATCGGCAGAGCGCCTTTCGGGCGAACGCGTGGCCCTGATGGCCGAAGCCGCCCATGTCGTGCCCCCCATCGGTGCGCAGGGGCTGAACATGTCCTTGGGTGATCTGCGATGCCTGCTGGATTTGGCACAGGCCCGTCCCGAGGGCCTGGGTGACGCGCAGATGTTGGATGCCTATCACAAAGCGCGTCATACCGAGATCGAGGCCCGGGTCAAGGGTATCGACCTGCTGAACCGCGCCTCGATGATCGAAGCGCGGCCTTTACGGGACATACGTGCAATGGGGTTGAACGCGCTGTATTCGCTGCCGACCGTGCGCAAGACGCTGATGCAGATGGGCCTCGGCGTCCGCTAAAGCCCGATGGTCACAAAACCTGGTCCAGCACGCGCTTTAGACGCGCGATTGTGCCGTCAACATCGTACAGCTTGTCCAGACCGAACAGGCCCAGACGGAAGGTGCTGAACCCGTCTGGCTCATCACATTGCAAGGGTACACCAGCAGCGATCTGCATGCCCAAGGCGGCGAATTTGCTGCCGTTCTGGATATTGGGATCCGAGGTATAGCTGACCACCACACCCGGCGCACCAAACCCATCGGCAGCGACAGAAACAATGCCCTTCTCCTTCAGCATTGCCCGTACACCGTCCCCCAATGCCCACTGGGCGTCACGCAGTTTGTCAAAGCCATAGTCTCGAGTCTCAGCCATCGTGTCGCGGAAGGCTTTCAGCGCATCTGTTGGCATCGTGGCGTGATAGGCGTGACCGCCATTTTCATAGGCTTGCATGATCTGCCGCCATTTCTTCAGGTCGACGGCAAAACTGTCCGAAGTCGTCTCCTCCAGCCTTGCCTCAGCCTGTTCGGACAGCATGACAAGACCCGCGCAAGGCGATGCGCTCCACCCTTTCTGAGGGGCCGAGATCAGGACATCCACACCCGTCGCCTTCATGTCCACCCATGCGCAGCCCGAAGCGATGCAATCCAGAACCATCAGCGCCCCAACCTCGTGGGCTGCGGCTGCCATCGCCGAAATATAGTCGTCGGGCAGAAGGACCCCGGCCGCCGTTTCGACATGCGGCGCAAAGACCACATCCGGGCGCCCATCGCGGATCGTTTCGATGACTTCCTCGATCGGAGCAGGCGCAAATGGGGACGTTGCCGAGTTGCCGGTCTGGCGCGCCTTCAGAACTGTTGCCGACGCCGTCAACCCACCGGACTCGATGATCTGGCTCCACCGATAGGAAAACCAGCCATTCCTGACCACCAGAACGTTGGCATTGCGGGCAAACTGGCGCGCGACTGCTTCCATAGCGTAGGTACCACCGCCCGGGATAACGGCCACACCGTCAGCGTTGTAAACGCCTTTCAGCATCTCAGAGATGTCGCGCATCACATGCTGAAACTGAACCGACATGTGATTAAGCGAGCGATCGGTGAAGACGACCGAAAACTCCTCTAACCCATTGGGGTCAATTTTGTCCAAAAGCGGGGGCATTGGTATTCCTTTCAAATTCCACGAAACGAGCGGGTGTTCGCAACTTCGCTCACTGCCTCTCAGTTATTACTGAAAATTGACCCGACGGAACCCGGTTTCCTAAGAAAATTTTAACGCCTCAAAGGCCCTATCGACAACTAATGACGCCAAACAGTGTCAGCAACCCTTTACACCCCTACGTGTTTCTGACCAGATACATACACTTTGGAGAAGAAAGGTATTTTCACTCGTGACTGCGCATAAGCGGATCAGTTTTCAGTTTGTACGTGACGAAGTAAAACGACGAATAGAAACCAGAGTTTGGCCACAGGGGTCGGTGCTGCCGACAGAAACCCAGTTGGCAGAAGAATTTAATTGTGCCCGTGCCACGGTAAATCGTGCTTTGCGGGAACTGGCAGATCAGGGCTTCGTTGAAAGAAAACGTAAAAGCGGAACGCGGGTCAAAAAAGAACCCAGCAAACACGCAAAACTGGAGTTTTCCCTGACCCGACTGGATGTCGAGGGGCAGAACTCCACCTATCGTTATGCGCTGGTCGAGCGTAATATCGTCTCCAGCCCCGGATGGCTTGCCTCTCAGTTAAGCGTCTCGCAAGAAGCGCGTGTTTTGCATATTGTCTGCATGCACTATGCAGACAACCGGCCGTTTCAACTGGAAGAGCGCTGGATCAATATCGATGCAGTTCCAGAAGTGGAACATGCTGACCTCGACACCAAAGGCCCGCATGAGTGGCTGTTGCACGCCGCCCCCTTCACCGATGCTGAAGTCGCCTTTTGCGCGATTTCGGCAGATGGACGGCTGGCTGAATTCATGGGGACAACCTCGGGGACGTCTATGATCCAATTAGAGCGCACGACATGGAAAGACGGGCAGCCAATTACCTTTGCGCGCATGACACATCATCCCGGATATTACATCCGTACCAGGTACTGAAACGGACCTAGCCGATAGGCCCGGGTAGCCTCTCTTCGCTCAGCAATACATTGGCTTCGACATCTCCGGCCCCGGGCAAAGTCATAATCCGGCGGCGCAGAACACGTTCAAAGTCCGAGAGATCCCGTGCCACGACGCGCAAACGGTAATCATAGAGGCCCAACACATGTTCAACGGTTTGAACCTCGGGGATCGCACTGACGGCACGTTCGAAATCTTCAAGGCTGACCTGACCTTTCCGCGCTAACTTGACCCCCAGAAAAACTGTCACCCCAAACCCCAACGCTTCTGCATTCAAACGCAGGTGGCGCCCCTTTATGATCCCCGTCGTTTCAAGCCTCCGGATACGGCGCCACATCGCGGGCTGAGACAGGCCAAATCTACGCCCCAAGGCACCCGCGCTTTGCGTTGCATCCTGGATCAGAGCGCGCAGAATTTTGCGGTCGAGCTCATCCAATTCGGTCATAGCGGCAGCACCTCATCGCTTTTGACCCGCGCGATATGCATCAATGCCTCGATATCTGCGATATGCGGCAAAGTCAGAATACGGTCACGATACAGCTGCTGGTAATGTGCCATATCCTTGGCAAGCACAGATAAGCGCACATCCACACGGCCCAAAAAGGTCTGAATCTCGATCACCTCGGGAACCTCACGCGCGACACCCATGAACTCGTCGAATGCACGCGGTTGGGTCTTATCCAGCGTCACCCGCAATGAAACCTCGACCGCATATCCCAATGCGGCCCAGTCAATGATCGCCTCTTGGGCTTGAATAATCCCGGCCTCTTGCATTTTTTCGATACGCCGCCAGCAGACACTTGTGCTGATGCGACAAAGCTCGGCCAGCTCAGCGGTTGTCAGCGTCGGGTCGGCCTGGAAATGACGCAGAAGCCTGCGGTCAACATCATCAAGCATGATTTTTTCTTTTTTCTGAATTTTTAAGAATATATACTCGATGTTCAGGTGATTTTTCAAGGATAACAGTGTCGCTATCCTTGGAAAACCACCGTAAACCCACAGCAATCGAAACAGAAAGGACCAGCATCATGCGCGTCTATTATGATCGCGATTGCGACATCAACCTGATCAAAGACAAAAAAGTGGCCATCCTGGGTTATGGCAGCCAGGGTCATGCACACGCGCTGAACCTGCGCGACTCGGGCGCGAAGAATCTGGTCGTTGCCCTGCGCGAAGGCTCGCCTTCGGCTAGGAAAGCCGAAGCCGAAGGCCTGGCGGTCATGGGCATTGCAGAAGCGGCAGCCTGGTGTGATGTCATCATGTTCACCATGCCCGATGAATTGCAGGCCGAAACTTACAAGAAATACGTGCATGACAACATCAAGCCGGGTGCTGCGATTGCGTTCGCCCACGGCCTGAACGTTCACTTTGGCCTGATCGAACCGAAAGCAGGCGTCGACGTCATCATGATGGCCCCCAAAGGCCCCGGCCACACCGTCCGTGGTGAATACACCAAAGGTGGCGGCGTTCCCTGCCTTGTGGCTGTTGACACCGACGCAACCGGCAAAGCGCTGGAAATCGGTCTGTCTTATTGCTCGGCCATCGGTGGCGGTCGTTCGGGCATCATCGAGACCAACTTCCGCGAAGAATGCGAAACCGACCTGTTCGGTGAACAGGCGGTTCTGTGTGGCGGTATCGTCGAGCTGATCCGCTGCGGCTTTGAAACTCTGGTCGAGGCTGGTTATGCACCCGAAATGGCCTATTTCGAGTGTCTGCACGAAACCAAGCTGATCGTGGATCTGATCTATGAAGGCGGTATCGCCAACATGGATTACTCGATCTCGAACACTGCTGAATACGGCCAGTACGTCACTGGTCCGCGCATCCTGCCTTATGAGCAGACCAAGAAGGCAATGAAAGAGACCCTGTCGGACATCCAAAGCGGCAAGTTCGTACGCGACTTCATGCTGGAAAATGCTGTGGGTCAACCCACCATCAAAGCCTCGCGCCGTTCCAATGACGAGCACCAGATCGAAGTGGTCGGCAAAAAGCTGCGGGACATGATGCCCTGGATTTCGGCCGGTAAACTGGTCGATCAGGAAAAGAACTGATCCTATCGTGACGCCGCCCCCCGGGGCGGCGTCATTCATTTAATGGGCGTCAAAAATTTCTATCGACGGCCCGCCAACAATATCCACATGGGTATACATCGGGTTCGAATGCTGCTCGAACCGCACCGGCTTGTCGACAACCACCGAGGGCCATTTCCCGGGCTTCTGACAGAGGAAGATGTTGAGCAGCAAATGGCTGGGATTGATCCCCTGCGGATTGGCGATAACCAACATGGGCTCGACCCCTGGATTACCAACCGTGACAATGCCCGTCACAATCAACCTAGCGGGCCCCGGAGGCATCTTGTTGTTCCAAGCATACCAATCTCGTGAAGCCACATCGTCTCCGGGCTGGCAAACAGCATTCACTTCTTTGTAGTCCATAATTTGTCTCCAAATTCTTTTTCCAATACCCCTACAATACCACACTCGCAGCTAATTGTGACGAAGCAGGCAATACCATGAGAGAACCCTCTGAAATCACCAACAAAAACTGGCTTATGGTCGCTGTACTTGGCTTCATCTGGGGCGGCACATTTATGGTCGTGGCCATCGCGCTCGAAGGGTACGGGCCCGTCACAGTAGCAACAGCGCGCACGACTCTGGGCGCGCTCACCCTTATACTGCTGATGGGGGCGACGGGTCGCAAATTGCCAACAACCACGCGGGGCCTTTGGCCCTCAATCATCGTGATCGGCATTCTGTCGACGGCCCTACCTTTTTTGCTTCTCAGCTGGGGCCAGCAATATGTTCCGTCCGCCTTTGCGGGCCTTTCGATGGCGGCCATCCCGTTGATGGTGTTGCCACTGGCACATTTCTTTTCGGATGAGCCCCTCAACGCGCGGCGTTTTGTTGGCGTATCACTTGGATTTGCAGGCGCACTGGTGCTGATTGGCCCTGGCCTTGCACAGCTTGGTCAAGGTGCGGAACCACTGGCACAGCTGGCCTGTATTGGTGCTGCACTGTGCTATTCCTGCGCTTCTATATTCACGCGCAGATGCCCTCCGGTCGATCCGGTTGTTCTGGCTGCGCTCACTTTGCTGGTCGGCGCGGCGATCTTGTTGCCCATCATGCTGGTAACCGAAGGGGTGCCAAATTGGCATGGCGCACGGCCTAGCCTCGCCATAATCGCATTGGGCCTTGTTCCAACCGCCTTTGCCACGTTGCTGCGCGTCTCGATTATTCGCAGCGCCGGGTCTGTTTTTCTGACGCTGGTCAACTACCAAGTTCCGATATGGTCGATGGTGTTTGGCGCGTGGGTTCTGTCCGAGGCATTGCCGATACGGTTTTACGTTGCTCTGGCGATGATCCTGACCGGGCTAGCGATCAGCCAGTGGTTCAGCCTGCGCAGAATGCTGGCCGGTCGCTAGCCTGCAACCGCCGCGACCTCAGCAACGATACTGTCAACGACTTGGGCCAACAGCTGATCATCTTCACACTCCGCCATAACGCGGATCAGAGGTTCAGTGCCGGATTTACGGATCAGTAATCGGCCTTTTCCTTTTAGACGCTCTTCGGCATCCGAGATTGCGGCTTTCACACCAGCTGTTTCCAGCGGGGCCTGCCCCTCGCCATAGCGCACGTTCTTCAACAGTTGCGGTACTGTTTCGAACTGAACCGACAGTTCGGATGCGTTGCGCCCGGAATGTACCATTTCAGCCAGGAAATGCAGGCCCGCCATGAGGCCATCGCCTGTGGTGGCATAGTCGCTCATGACGATGTGGCCAGATTGTTCACCACCCAGGTTGAAATCTCCTTCACGCATCCGCTCGACTACATAGCGGTCGCCTACGGCCGTTCGTTCAAGCCTGAGCCCCTGCGAACCGAGATGGCGTTCGAGACCAAGGTTGGACATAACTGTCGCGACCAAGGCGCCGCCGCGCAGGCGGTCGGCCTTGGCCCAAGAGGTCGCCAACAACGCCATCAACTGATCGCCGTCGGCCACGTGTCCGTGCTCATCCACGATCACAACCCGATCGGCATCACCATCCAGGCAGATCCCGACATCGGCCCCGTGCGCCACCACCGTTTCAGCTGCTAGCTGAGGTTTGGTCGAACCGCAATTCAGGTTGATATTCTTACCGTTAGGAGAGGTGCCTACAGGAATGACCTCGGCCCCAAGTTCCCACAAAACTTCGGGCGCAGTACGGTGCGCGGCGCCATTGGCGCAATCCACCACCACTTTCAAACCGTCCAGCCTAAGATCGCGGGATAGCGAAGATTTCACCCGCTCGCCATAGCGAAACCGCGCATCGTCTACCCGGCGGGCCCGACCGATATTTTGCGCCTGCGCAGGCTTAACCCCTTCTTCGATCAGCCGTTCGATTTCAATTTCCGCCTGATCCGACAGCTTGAAGCCATCAGGCCCGAAAAACTTGATCCCGTTGTCTTCGGCGGGGTTGTGACTGGCCGAGATCATCACTCCCAGATCGGCGCGCATTGACCGCGTCATTAGGCCGACAGCCGGCGTTGGAACCGGTCCCAACAGCAAAACATTCATCCCGGTCGAGGTCAGCCCCGCCGTCAGCGCGTTTTCCAGCATATACCCAGACAGGCGCGTATCCTTGCCAATAACAACACGGTGCACGCCGGATTGGTCACGTCGGAAGTACCGCCCAACCGCGGCCCCCATGCGCAGGGCCATCTCAGCCGTGATCGGATGCGTATTGGCGGTGCCACGCACCCCATCGGTTCCGAACAGCTTGCGCATTGGTATCTCTCCGTAAATTCTTGCTTGCGACCGGATTACCGGACGGCGGCCCATAGACGCAAGGCCTGAGCGGTTTCAGCGACGTCATGAACACGCAGGATCTGCACACCCTGTGCCAATCCGGCCAGCCCCACGGCGATGGATCCCGGCGCACGCGCGTCTTTGCGGGGCTCTTTGCCTATCTGCCCGATAAACCCCTTTCGGGATACGCCCAGCAGGATCGGACACCCCAAACAGTGAAACAGGCTGAGATTCTGCAGAAGGATAAGATTGTGCTTTTCGGTTTTGCCAAATCCTATGCCCGGGTCGATAACGATCTGGTCCCGGCTCATGCCGAGGTCTTCAAGAAAACCAACCTGCCCATGTAGGAAGTCATAAACATCCAGCAAAACACTGTCGTAAGTCGGGTCGTCCTGCATCGAACCGGGATCGCCCTGCATGTGCATCACGCAGACAGGGGCCCCAACCTGGGCACAGAACGGCGCAAGGTCCGGGTCGAAGGTAAAGCCCGAGACGTCATTGATCAGCCCTGCCCCGGCTTTCCAGGCGGCTTTGGCGACGGCGGCTTTGCGGGTGTCTATGGAAATCAGCGCATCGGTGGCCGATCTGATCGCTTTGATCAGCGGTTCGGTCCGGGCGATTTCCTCGTCTTCAGGAACAAAACTTGCGCCGGGGCGTGTCGACTCGCCTCCGATATCAAGAATACTGGCGTCCTGCGCGACCATGTCCCGCGCCGCAGCCTGTGCCGCCTCGACCGAGTTATGCACCCCGCCATCCGAGAAACTGTCCGGCGTGGCATTGAGGATGCCCATGATCTGGGGCCGATCCATCGCAACGCCAGAAATAGCGGCCCGTGGACGTGTCAGCCGATCCAGCACATCGCCGGGAACCTGCGCAGCCGGGAGGATGCGCGCGGCTGCGGTCCGGCTGAGGCGTTCGACATGGGTGAACCACAGCGTCTGACCGGCCAAGGCGACCGCCCCCTCGGGGCGCGCCTCACCATGTTGAACCAAAGGGCGATAGTAAGTGGTCACAGGGTCGCCTGATCCACCGGCACAGCGCGCAGCGGAGTCTGGGGTGAGTCCGGCAAGGCGCCTCCGAATACCATCAGCTCGCTCGCTTCGAATGTCGCGGCAAACCACGCCGCCAGAGCGACCGCATCCGAGGGCGCAGCCGACGGGCCGTCCACTGCATCAAGCACGATCTTGGACGGCGCCCAGACGCAAATCTGCCCGTTCTTCATGGCCCAATCCAACTCGGTCCGGGTGGAAACGACAACGCAGCGCAGGTCGCGCGCGGCCAGTACCCAGGCGTTCTGTTCAATGGCCAGCAGGTCGATCCGGCGCTGAGTCATCGCGTGACCGGTTTGCGAAACGGCCATATCCGCCGCCCCGACGCAGAGGATCAGGGGGCGTTTCCGGTTTTCCAACTGGTCAATCCAGCCGGTCAGATTGTCCGACGCGATTGCTTCGTTTGACAGGAAGGCCAAACGCGGGTGCGGACGCTCTTCCTCGACCAGCTCGTGGTGAGTTGCATCTTTACCGCGCACGATCTCAACGCCCAAAGCGCCGGGGCCACGATCCAGCTTTTCTATTCTGACAAAGGCTCTTACAGCCTGAGGTTCAAGCAGAATTCTCTCGGCAATCCGGTCCGCCAGAGTTTCCAGCAGGTTCAACCGCTCGGCCGACAGCTCAAAGGCGATGGCCTCGGTCACACGATCATAGGACAGGATGCGATCAACATCATCGTCAATAGGATCGGTCAGCGGGCGCACCTCGACAACGATATTGAAGCAGATGCGTTGCGTCGTTCCACGCTCGGCCTGAAAGGCGCCGATCTCGACCTCGACAATATGGTCACGCAGAGAGATGCGATCCAGAGGTCCCCGCGTGGCAGTCGCCTCGGACCGCTCGGACGGGTGCGCAAAGGCAAGACGGATTTCAGAACTCATGCGGTTGACCCTTTGGGCTTGGTGGACTTTTCGGACCTATTTACACATTGCAGGCCCTATAACACTGCAACAAGCGCCATTCCAGTCTTCGAATGCGGCGTCAGCTGACGCGAAACCAGCTCATCATTCCTGATGCTGAATGACCCAGCATGTGGCAGTGTAACAACCAGTCGCCTGGATTGTCAGCAATCAGCGCGATTTTACGGGTCTGACCCCGCCCTATCAGTATCGTGTCGCGCCAGGGGCCCAGCGTGCCGCCATCCAGGATGATGCGGAAATGGTGCCCATGCAGGTGCATAGCGTGGGGAAACGCTGTTTCATTGACAAACTCAATCTGATGAGCACTTCCTAATCGCGCATCCAGAAACGGCTCATCCGGTCGATCAGAATAGCCATTCAATGCCCAAAACCTCCCGAGTTGGGCCAATTCACGGCCTGATAGTTCGGTCTCGCCCATATTGGCGGAATCCAGCCAGCGCATGGCCCCGCCTTGCAGCGTCATGCGATGGATCGGTGCGTCGTCCAGCCGAACCTTAGGCATCTCATTTGCTGGCAAAGGGCGGATTCCAGTCCTGTTTGCCGCCGCCTGACCGGCCACCGCAAGCCGAACCAGACCGAAGCTGTCACCGCGTTCTTGACTTACAAGCCCGGCAATCTGACCCTCATGACTTTGCACATCCACAATCAGATCCATCCGCTGAGCAGGTGCAAGCGGGACGTTCCCGGAAACCGGCAAAGGGTCAACCAGAGGCATTCCATCCAAAGCGACGATCCAACCTGTCAGACCATCCAGCCCCAGATCGAATATCCTGGCATTTGCCGCATTGATCAGCCGCAGCCTCAGGCGCGCGCCGCGCGCCACTGCATATTCTGGATCAAACTGGCCATTAACTGTGACGAGATTGCCCAAACGCCCGGCGTGGCTGAGGTCGTGCTGGTTATCAAAATCTTCTACGATCTGCCCGGTTTCCGGGGTCAATCGCCAGTCGTCCAGGACAAGGGTCAAATCCTGATCCACATCAGGCAGATTATCTTCTTCGACAATCAATGGGCCGTAGAGGCCACGCGCAACCTGCTCCATGGATCGGTTATGGGCATGATACCAATATGTTCCCGCATCCGGGACCACAAAGTCATAGGTAAAACTGTGGCCTGGCTGAACAGCGTCCTGCGTCAGACCCGGGACTCCGTCCATTGCATTGACAATCCGAATGCCATGCCAGTGGATCGTAGCGGGTTGGGGCAAATCGTTTACCAATCTGCGCCGGACGCTTTGCCCTTTGCGCAGGCGAATTTCTGAACCGGGCACATTTCCACCAAAGGACCAAACCGAGGTCTCGGAGTACCCGTCAGGGGCCAGCTGTCGGGAGACGATCTGGGCGACCAAATCATCTATTGCGGCATGCACTGCCTTGGGCAACAGCAACATTGCTGTACCGGATTGCAAAATCTGTCTGCGTGATAACAACAATACGGGCCTCCTTGGCCCGCAATCTAAACCGATTTTCGTCCCGCGCCAGTAGGGTTCCAGCGCGGGTGCGTCAATCAGTTACTCGCCGTCTGATAGTTGTGACGGTAGAAAATATGGACACCGATACGCGCGGTTTCCTTGTAGACCTTGGCCCAAGACGGGCGCACTGCGGTCGTGTGATAATGCGTAGCCCCTTCGGTCAGCTTTTTGGCATCCCCGTCGATGGCTGTACGCGCAACTTTTGCCACACGCTCATAGGCCTTCTTTTCACGGATCACTTCCTCTTGACCGTCACAGGTATAGGTGAACTGGCACTGGTATTTCTTACCTGTGCCCTGATTGATCACACCACACAGCGTGTCGGGAAAGCGGCTGCTGGCAACACGGTTGAGGATAACCTCCGCCACAGCAAACTGACCGCGCACACCTTCGCCGCGCGCTTCAAAGTACAACGCCTCGGCCAGGCACTTGAACTGTTCACCTCCGGTGGCGGTGGGTTGCTCGTCCAACCAGCTCTTGGAGTAGGACACTTCTTTCGACTCAGGCTCCTGTCGGGGCTTGAACAAATTCAGATAATCGCGAAAATTCTGACCGGGCAGTTCGCTACGGGCGACCAGCTCACGTTTCGCAGTATCGGTTGCTTCCCTCTCAGCGAAGGACACACTAGGCAGCATGGTTGTCGCCATAACGGCAACAGCCAGAATATATCTTAGCATCAGATAACCTCGCACAGGCACATTCTGCGCCATACCCTCCCCCGGCGGGCGCGATGAGGCTCATACCGAATTGAATCGGAAACGTCCAGATCAGAAGAAGATGCAAGTGGAAAATCGCCGTAACGTCAAAATAAGTTGACGACGGCTACCTTCTTTTCCCACTAATCCTTGGGTCGGCAGTTACTGTCAACCCCCAAGTCTGGACGAAATCGCCAGTTGAGCGGCAGCCAGCCGAGCGACAGGTACCCGGAAGGGTGAACATGACACATAGTCGAACCCCAAATCCCGACAAATTGCGATTGATTCGGGGTTTCCGCCATGTTCGCCACAGACCGACAGGGTCACGTCCGGCTGAACCCGGCGTCCGCGTTCAGACCCCAGCTTCAGCAATTCCCCTACACCATCGGGATCTAGCACGTGGAACGGATCCTCGGCGAAAACACCCTGACGCACATAAGCAGACATGAAGCGACCAGCGTCATCACGAGACAATCCGTAGGTCATTTGGGTCAAATCATTGGTGCCGAAGCTAAGGAACGCAGTTTGTGGAGCGATTTCGTCCGCCCGCAGGCAGGCACGCGGCGTTTCCACCATGACCCCCAGCCGATATTCGAACTCTTGCCCTCGTTCAGCGGCTACCGACGCCGCAACCGTGTCTATCCGAGATTTGACAAGCTCAACCTCGCGCTTGGCCGAAACCAGCGGTATCATCACCTCGGGGACCACCAGAGCGCCCTCTTTGCTGGCCTCAAGCGTCGCCTCAAAGATTGCCCGGGCCTGCATATCATAGATTTCCGGCACCGTGATGCCCAGCCTGACGCCGCGCAATCCCAACATCGGATTATATTCGGTCATCTCGGCGACACGGCGTTCCACATCCGAAACCGGCAGATCAAGTGCCTCTGCTAATTCACGCTGGCCACTGCGAGTCGTGGGCAGGAATTCATGCAACGGCGGGTCGAACAGGCGAATACAGACTGGTTGACCTTCCATTATTCGAAAGAGTTGCACGAAATCTGCGCGTTGCATCGGAAGCAGACGTTCCAGAACCGCCGCACGACCGGAAGAGGTTTGGGCAAAGATCATTTCGCGCATCACGATCAGGCGGCCGGGATCAAAGAACATATGTTCGGTCCGGCACAGGCCGATCCCTTGAGCCGAAAAGTTCCGAGCGGTCTGCGCATCCGCAGGCGTATCGGCATTGGCGCGGATCTCAATATCACGTTCGGCGTCTGCCCAGCTCATAAGCGTCTGAAAACAATCGTCTAGCGCCGCCTCAAGCATCGCGGGCTGCCCCGCCAGAACCTGCCCCGAAGTTCCGTCGATCGTCAGCTTGTCGCCCGTTTTGAAAACGCGGCCATCCTGGGCTGTCAACATCTTCTCTTTGGTCTGAAACCGCATTTCAGAGGCGCCAACGATGCAAGGCAGGCCCAAGCCGCGACCGATCACGGCCGCATGGCTTGTCATCCCACCCTTTTCGGTCAGAACAGCCACTGCGGCGTGCATTCCCCGGACATCTTCCGGGGACGTCTCTCGGCGCACCAGAATACAGGGCTCGCCCCGCGCGGCACTGGCCTGCGCCTCGGCCGCAGTAAACACAAGCTTTCCGGTTGCCGCCCCTGGACTGGCTGCAATGCCTGTGGTCAGCACATCACGGCGCGCGTCGGGGTGAACCTGCCGGTGCAGCAACTCGTTCAGAGAATGCGGATCGACCCGCATCACCGCCTCTTGCTGAGGAATGATGCCATCCTCGGCCAACCGAACGGCAATCCGCATGGCGGCACGGGCACTGCGCTGCACGCGCACACCGTCCAGAATGTGAACGTGCCCATTTTCGATGACGAATTCGACCTGCATTTCCTCACGCAGCTTTTCGCGCATGATTGCAGCATGTGCCTTGAGTTCCGCGAATGCCTTGGGCGCAACTTCCTCAAGCGACTTACCACGCGGATCCTTTTCCAGATACAGCGCAGCGACCCCCTCGCCCAACGCATCGCGACCCTGGCTTTGGCTGAGATAACGACCGGTTATCTGCTGCAGCCCTGTTGTCGGATCAATCAGTTGCAGAACGCCGGACCCGCATTCGCCCTGCCCCACACCCGGGACCATCTCTTGAATGACCAGACCCAGACCTGCATCCGCTGGCGCACCTTTTGCCTGGCGTAACAGCCGGGCTGAGGTTCCATCCCATGCCCGCGCCATCGAACGCAGAACCGCAACCAGCTGCTCACCACGATCCTGTGGGAAGGGCTCGTCGGTCTCATCCTCATAGGCCCGCAACGACTGGCGCAGACCTTCCAGCCCATCGGCCTCGATGTCGTCAAACACATCCGCATCCAGACGCGCCACATGAATGGCATAGCTTTGAACAAAGCGCAGCGACAGTGCAGCCGCGGCCTCGTTCCCCATCTCGTCTGACAGATCCACATAGCGCGCATCATTCATACCGATGTTGAGGATTGCCCCAGGCCCGCCCCAATCGGGGTCCTCGGAACTTGGACGAACACATAGCAGCGCCGCCTCGTCGAACTGTTCGAGAATAGCCGCAATGTCGGGCACCTGCCCGCCGGCGATCCGCTGCACTGCATCAAAGGACAATGCAACCGTTCGTGGTACGGGAAAATCCAGCCGAACCAGACGCTGCAGGCATTTCGCGCGCCCGCCATGAGTATTCGCCGCTACGGGCGCTTCGGCTGTGATCAGAGTGGTATGCGGGTTATTCTGCACTGCGGCACCTTTTGGTTTCACCGCAGCATAGGCCCCTGCGCCCGTGGCGCAAGAGCGTTAACCTTCGATTCGGGCCAGATCGGCCACGCTGGAACAGACCTTCCTGATCTGGCTGAGCAGGTTCAGACGGTTGCGGCGCAGGATGTCATTGTCGGTATTGACCTGCACATCCTCAAAGAACGCATCCACCGGCCCGCGCAGCGCGGCCATGGCCGTCATCGCGGCCGGGAAATCCTCGGACGCCAGCGCTGTGTCGATCTGTGCCTGAGCCTGATCCAATGCTGCAAACAGCGCTTTCTCGCTTTCTGTTTCGGCAAACTTCACATCCGCCCCATAGGAGTACTCGACCCCATCCTTTTCCTCGGCCTGAGTCAGGATGTTGTTGGCCCGCTTGAACCCCTGCACGAGGTTTTCACCATCTTCGGTCGCAATCACCGCATTCAACGCGCGGGCACGTTTGACCAGCAGATTCAGGTCGTCATTCCCCTCCATCGCGATACAGGCGTCGATGATGTCGTGGCGGATACCCTCATCGCGGAGGAAGACTTTGAGGCGGTCGTGGAAGAAGGAGAGGAGACTTCCTTCTCGCCCAATGTACTTGGGTTGATCAATCACCAAGCCATCTGGTATTTCCACTTCTTCGAAAACAACAGAATGGAAAGTTAGCCTCGGCATCGCCAACGAACCGACGTGAAGTTCTCTTAGCTCAGGTGTAGGACTGATTTGAGTTGGGAAAGGTACACCACTATTTGCTAATACCTCCCCCATTTCCAATGGGGTCTTACCATGAAGAGACTTTATCAAAGCAATATCGTCTGCAGCATGCAAGCGAGCCGCTTTGAGGATCGTTTCCTGCAACGAGCCTCCCAATTCACAGCTAAGGTCAGTTCTAATCCAACCCAGCGCCGCACGCCGCAGGGCAAACGGGTCTTTGGACCCGGTGGGCTTCTCGTCAATCGCCCAGAACCCGGTCAGCGTGTCCAGCTTGTCGGCCAGCGCCACGGTCACCGACAGCGGTGCAGTCGGCACGTCATCCGACGGCCCCAGCGGCGAGTAATGCTCCTGTGCCACGGCGGCGACAGCAGCATCTTCGCCTGCAGCCTCGATGTAATACCGCCCCATAAGCCCCTGAAGTTCGGGAAACTCATAGACCATTTCCGAGTTCAGATCGGCCTTGGCCAGACGCGCGGCTTTCTCGGCCTGATCCGCATCTGCGCCGACCACCGGGGCCAGTTCGCGGGCTAGTGCTGCGATGCGGTCAATCCGTTCCGCCTGTGTGCCCAGCTTGTTGTGGAAGGTCACATTCTGCAGCGCGCGGGTCCATTGGGCGATGTCCGACTTGGCAACGCGCTGGTCATTCTCCCAAAAGAACTTGGCATCTGCCAGACGAGCCGACAACACCTTCTGGTTCCCTGCCAGAATGGTCGCGCCATTGTCGGCGGTCTCGCGGTTGGCAACGGTGATAAATCGTTCAATCCGGCCGGTTTTAGGGTTCTTCACAGAAAAGAACTTCTGATGCTCTTTCATCGAGGTTTGCAGTACCTCGGGCGGTAGTTCCAAAAACTCTTCGTCAATCTGCCCCATCAGCACCACGGGCCATTCGACCAGCCCGGCCACCTCGGCCAGCAGGCCCTTGTCGTCGACCACTTCCAGCCCAGCAGCAAAAGCCATGTTCTGCGCGTCGTTCCAGATGTGTTCGGCGCGTTCCTCGGGTGACAGCACAACAAAAGCGCGTTTCAGCTTGGCAGCGTAATCCTCGAACGATGTTACAGAAAACTGGTTCGGGGCCATAAAGCGGTGACCCTCGGTTGTGTCGCCGGATTTGATCCCTTCGACCTCAAGAGGCACGACCTGCGCGCCGGTCTCATCATTGAGGATGCACAGTATCGAATGCAGCGGACGCACCCAGCGCATCGACCCACTGCCCCAGCGCATCGACTTGGGCCAGGGGAAATTACGGATGGTCGCCTCAAGCACTTCGGCCACGATATCAGTCGCCGGTCGCCCGGGCTTTTCGATCATCGCGAAATACACCGCGCCTTTGGGCGTTTCGCGCTCTTCCAACTGGTCACGGGTTACACCGGCGCCGCGCAGGAAGCCTTCGATGGCCTGATCCGGCGCGCCCACTTTCGGACCCTTGCGTTCTTCGCGGATGGACGGGCTTTCGGCTAGCAAGCCTTCGACCGCCAACGTCAGACGACGGGGCGTGGTCAGAGAGGCAGCCCCGGCATAGGTCAGACCGGCCTCGACCAGACCATCGGTGATCCGCTTTTTCAGGTCTTCACCGGCACGGGTTTGCATGCGTGCAGGGATTTCCTCGGAAAACAGTTCGATCAGCAGGTCGGGCATAGTCAGTCCTTAGAAATTGACGATCGTCTGGATGACGATGGCATTGGCGATATCCACAAAGAATGCGGATACAAGGGGCAGTACGATAAAGGCAATAGGGGACGGGCCATATCGCTTGGTTACGGCGGTCATATTGGCGATGGCGGTCGGAGTTGCGCCCAGCGCAAACCCACCGAACCCGGCGGCCAGAACTGCAGCGCGATATCCTGACCCCATCACCGGAAACAACACGTAGATAACGAAGATTACCGTAAAGGCGGTTTGTGCCGCCAGTACGACCAAAATGGTCACACCAAGTTCCGCAATCGTCCACAACTGCAGGCTCATCAGCGACATGGCCAGAAAGGTACCCAACGCAAGCTCTGAAACCAGCCCAAGCGCGGATGTGCGGCTGACGGGAACTGCATTTGGCCGCAACCAACTGCGCAGGTTGCCGATCAAAATGGCAATGATCAGACAAGGTACAAACAGGGGAAGTTTCAGGCCGGCCTCTGCGATCAGGACATTCACGCCATAGCCAATGATAATGGCAAGATGGAGGTACAGCATGACCCGCATCAGACCAAGCGGCGTAATATCGGGATAACGCTGTTCTTCGGTTGCGACACCAACTGTCAGTTCTTCGTTGGGGCGGTCGGGGGTCAGATTATAGCGTTCGACAAGATACTTGGCCACGGGACCACCAACCACCGCGGCCAACACCAGGCCCAATGTCGCCACTGCGACCCCCAACTCGGTCGCGCCTTCCAACCCAGTTACGGCGCCAACGTCCGGCGCCCATGCGATGGCGGTTCCATGCCCGCCGATCAGTGCAGCTGATCCGAATAACACTCCGGACTGGGCAGGAAAGCCAAATGCAACTGCCCCGACGGCACCAATGCCGTTTTGCATGATG
Source organism: Ruegeria sp. YTSA226 (assembly GCF_059609905.1). Lineage (NCBI taxonomy): Bacteria > Pseudomonadati > Pseudomonadota > Alphaproteobacteria > Rhodobacterales > Roseobacteraceae > Ruegeria > Ruegeria sp. YTSA226. The sequence continues at coordinate 80,058 of NZ_JBXWMQ010000001.1, read as the reverse complement.
ATGGTGATCAGTGTCAGAACCAACAGCAAGAACAGAGGTTTGCCGCCGGTAAGCAGATCCAGGAACCGGGCATTCAGGCCGATTGCCGCAAAAAACAGCACCAGCATGTAATCCCGCGTGGCCATCTCAAAATCGAAAGAGATACCTGTGGCCATGTATAATCCCAACATCACCAGCGCTGCGACCAACCCGCCGCTGACCGGTTCGGGTATGTTGAAGCGCTGAAGCAGCTTCACCTGCTGGTTCAACTCCGCCCCCAAAAGATATACAGCCAGACCCAACGTGGCGGCGATCATATCCGGGATCAGATAAGTCATTGCCCCGTTTCCGGTTGCTGCGGGCATTTCTCCCCGACGACCGTGCCGTCATAGGCCTTTTCCCCGCAGTTGTTCAGCGCGTGCCAAACATAGCCTTTTCCATCCTGGGTTACAGCGACGATCCGGTCCACGCCAAAGTGTATATTCTTAGCCCCGATAAAGGCCTGCGCCTGACCGGTCTGCAACGCGTTGGCAATCATTATGGCATCGTAGCACTCAAACCATCCGGGCGCCGTCAACGGTTCGGGGTCATTGGCGGTCTGATAACCAGCCAGATTTGCTGGCGTCAAGTCAGTTTCAAAGCAGGCGCGGTATCGAATCGGAGAGCTGTCCGCATCAATCGCCTGAAAGTCCGTATAGGCGATGGTCTCGGGCTCATCTGCGCCGATTGCTAGCAAACGGACATCCTGTCCCGGCTTTGAGACCACTTCATAATAAAAGCCGTAAACTTGCAGATAGTACATGGCCCCACCAGCCAGAACAGCCGACCCTAGAAGGAGAATAGCAAGTAGTTTTCCGGTCATCGTTCGAGCATCCTATTCACGTGGCCTCTTTCATTGAGGTCGAAAATGGGCCAGTTTCCAACCTGATACAGGCTGACATTAGGGTAATGAAAATGGACACGACTCTCGCCGCAGGTTTTTTCGGCGCGCTTTTTGCGATCATGAACCCGATCACCAACTTGCCCGTTTTTCTGAGCGTGACTGATGGTCTGACCCCCGCAGATCAACGCAAGGTTGCGGTGAAAACCGTCACCTACTGTCTGATCCTGGGCGGTGCTTTTGCAGCCATTGGCAGCAAGACATTGGGACTGTTCGGCATCAGCGTCAATGATCTGCGCGTTGCGGGCGGTCTTGTTGTCCTGATGATCGGCCTGAACATGCTGAGCGGCACCGAGAGCACGGCGCATCACGGAACCGAAGGCGAAAAGAAATCTTATCCCGAGGCCGACACCGTCGCCTTTTATCCGTTGGCCTTTCCCATCCTCGTTGGGCCTGGCACAATCACGACGTTGATCCTCTATGCACATCAAATGTCCAAACCTATGGACGTCATACTCTATGCGGGCGTTTTTCTGGCAGTGCTGTTTTTGCTGTTCGTCACATTCTGGAACGCCGCGGCGCTGTCCAAGCGGCTTTCGGACAACGCTCGGGTGATCATGAGCCGCTTTATGGGTATGATCCTGTCTGCCATCGCAATCAGCATGATCGCGGACGGACTTAAAGTTCTGCTTCCCGGTTTGGCGTAACTGCCGCATCAGACCTCGTACCCGGCGGCTTCGGTCTGGACGAAGGCGTCGGCGCATTGCTTGGCCAAGGCGCGCACGCGTCCGATATAGGCCTGCCGTTCCGTCACCGAGATCACGCCACGCGCATCCAGCAGGTTAAAGATGTGCGACGCCTTGATGCACTGATCATAGGCCGGATGCGCCATGATGATGCGTTTGCCGGTCTTGGGATCGTCATGATCCTGCGCCAGAATGGTGGCACATTCAGCCTCGGCCTCTTTGAAATGGTCGAGCAGCACGTCGGTATTGGCCACGTCAAAGTTCCAGCGGGCATATTCTTCTTCGGTCTGTTTGAATATGTCACCATAGGTCAGCGGGCTGGGTGACTGCGGATCGTTGAAGGGCATGTCCATCACGTGATCAACACCCAGCACATACATCGCCAGCCGCTCCAACCCATAGGTCAATTCACCTGAAACCGGCGCGCAGTCATGGCCTCCGACCTGTTGAAAATAGGTGAACTGGCTGACTTCCATGCCGTCGCACCAGACCTCCCAGCCCAGGCCCCAGGCGCCCAGGGTTGGGCTTTCCCAGTCATCCTCGACAAACCGGATGTCATGCAGGTCCATGTCGATGCCGATTGCCTCAAGGCTGCCCAGATACAACGCCTGCAGGTCCGGCGGGCTAGGCTTGATCAACACCTGATACTGATAATAGTGCTGCAAGCGATTGGGGTTCTCGCCATAGCGCCCATCTGTTGGGCGGCGCGAGGGCTGTACATAAGCTGCGGCCCAGGACTTGGACCCCAACGCGCGCAAAGTAGTCGCGGGATGGAATGTCCCTGCCCCGACCTCCATGTCATAGGGCTGCAGAATGGCGCAGCCTTTTGACGCCCAATAGGTCTGAAGGCGCAGGATGATCTCCTGAAAAGAGCGAGGTGCGTTGGACTGAACGGTCATCACATTCCCTTTGGACGCCATTGCGCCCTGTTCCGGTGGGTTTTGCCCTTCCTATGCAAGGGGCCAAGGGGCGTCAACGGGACAGTGTGCCCGGGAAGCCACTGAGCGGCCAAACTGGAAATTCCCCGCATTCCAGGCATGGTGTTTCAACCCGCATATCGCGTACTCTTCATCGCAGAAAAACACCGCGGACACAGGCACACAATGAGACGCATACTAACGGTAATTTCAGTTCTTTTCCTTTTCGGCGTGCGGGCATCATTTGCGCAGCAAGACGGAGGTGTTTGGGTCCAGGTTGAGGCGCAGCCTTCGCTGCGTGAAGCCCAGGAACGCGCACAAGCCTATTCTGGCGCGTTGCCAGACGTGAATGGATTTCGCCTGAATTCGGGCTGGTATGCCATTGTTATCGGCCCGTATCTGCGCGGCGATGCCGAGCAAGTTCTGCGGGTGTACCGCGCAGAGGGGCAAATTCCAGCCGACAGCTTTATCGCCTTCTCGAACACACTGGGGCAGCAGTTCTGGCCGGTCAGTGCGAATACTCAGGACCAGGCCGCTGTGACAGCGCCGGTCGCACCTGAACCGGAACAGCCAGTGGCCGAGGCAACCCCGCAAATTGCCGATGAAACCAGATCACAGGCGCTGCAAAGCGAACGATTGCTGAGCGCGCAGGAGCGTATGGGCCTTCAAACCGCACTTCAAGCAGCCGGTTTCTACAACTCGACGATTGACGGTGCCTTTGGACAGGGAACGCGTCGCTCGATGGGCGACTGGCAAAGTTTCAACGGATACGAGGCGACCGGGGTTTTGACGACGGCACAGCGCAACGCCTTGATGGATGACTATAACGCGCCATTAATCAGCGCCGGAATGCAGCGCTACACAGACCCACAGGCAGGTATCGAGATGGCCATGCCGCTGGGTGTTGTTGCATTCGACCGTTACGAGGCCCCCTTCGTGCATTTCAACGGCTCGACCGACCTGAATGCTCAGGCCCTGCTGATCAGTCAGGATGGCACCAAAGCAACCCTGCGGGCCCTTTTTGAAGTCATGCAGTCGCTGGAAATCGTTCCGCTTGAAGGCCCTCGCCAGCTGCGCGGTGACAGCTTTACGCTGGAAGGTCGCGGCAATGACATTGTATCCTATACCGAGGCCAAGCTGAAAGATGGTCAGATCAAAGGTTTTACTCTGGTCTGGCCCGAAGGGGACGAGGCGCGCCGTACCCGCGTTCTTGCCGCCATGAAAGCGGACTTTAGCACCACTGATGCGGTTCTTGACGCCGCCGCCGGATCGGACGCTGCGCAAAGCATTGATCTTGTATCCGGCCTGCAGGTTCGCAAACCGCGCCTGTCACGCTCGGGGTTCTTTGCGGATGCCAAAGGCACCGTCCTCACCGTGACCGAGGCGGCAGATAGCTGCTCGCGGATCACGCTGGACGGCGCGCACGAGCTTGAGGTCGCCTCGACCGATCCCAATATCGGCATCGCCGTTCTGCGGCCAAGCCGCGACCTTTCCCCGATCAGCGTGGCCGAGTTCAGCAGCACCAAGCCGCGGATTCAGTCCGAGGTTGCGGTCTCCGGATTCTCGTATCAGGGCGTTTTGGGCGGTCCGACGCTGTCATATGGGCAGATCGCCGACCTGCGCGGCCTGAACGGTGAGGATGGCGTGAAGCGTCTGGCGCTGGCCACCCAACCCGGCGATGCAGGAGGCCCCGTGTTTGACGGCAACGGTCAGGTGGTCGGGATGCTTTTGCCGACCCCGACGAATGGGCGGACCCTGCCCGCCTCGGTCAGCCTGTCTGCCAATACAGAGAGCCTGAACAAGGCGCTGAGCAAGGCTGGGCTGGCAGGTCAATCCAGCGCCACCGCCGCCACGCAGGTCTCACCCAATGAGCTTAGCCGCCGGGCAAATGGGATGACTGTTCTGGTACAATGCTGGGATTGAGTTCGTAAAATCGCGCATTAACGCCGCCCATCCGGGCGGCGTTTTTTATTCTGCGCGCCATATGTCCGGAGTGATCCGGATCAATGTCGGCCCCTTAGCGGAAAACGCTTTTCGCACCGCAGACTGCATGTCTTCCAGTGTTGAGGGCGCAGCAGACAAGGCGCCGAATGCCTCGGCCAGTTTGCAAAAGTCAGGGTTTCGCGCAACGACAGCATTCGGCGCGATCTGACTGCCCACCATGCTGTCTTCGATCTCTTTCAGCTTGCCATTGTCCCAAAGAATGATCGGCAGGGGCAAACCCAGCTCTACCGCCACGCCCAATTCCATCATCGTGTAGTGAAAGCCATAATCCCCAGCAATCACAGCAGTCGGCCTGCCCGGCCGCGCGATAGCGCCACCTATTCCAGCCGGCAACGCATAGCCCAGCGTGCCAAAGCCGTTCGGGTGGTGCCAATGATAGGGGAAAGGCATTTCCCACACCCCCTTGGCAACATAGGCGAACTGGGTCATGTCCGAATACACCATCACATCCGCTGGCATTGCCTTACGCAAGGCATCCAACACCGGGACAATACCGGGCCGTTCTGCGTCAATCTCCGCGCGCCATTTACTGCGGGCTTCGGAGACCTCATCCGAAGACCAGCCATTTGCCGGTTTGACATGGTCGATAGACGCCCACATCGCTTGGGCAAAGCTTTCGCCATCCGCCTGCAACTTGACCGATGCCCGATGATGGTCCGACAGGACCTGAGGGTCCAGATCAATGCGGATCATATTGGCCGTATGCCCCAGCGCATCGCGCCACAGATCGACCTCACCCAGCTCGGCTCCGACGACCACCACAAGATCGGCGGAGGCGATGATCTGGGCGCTTTCGGGGCGAGACAAGGCAGCGCCAAAATCCAACGCATAATCCAACCCCACCATTCCACGCCCCGCATAGGTAGTGAAACAGGCCGCTCCGATCTGTGTCAGAATCTGCCGCCACAGGTTTGATCTTGCACCGCCTCCCAGAATGAACAGCGGCCTGCGCGCGATGTTCAGCATCGACAAGACCGGCGCGACGTCCGGCGGCAGAGCCTTTGTCCGCAAACCCGGCTGGTTCGGGAATGGGGCTGGGTCAGCCTGTGCCTTAAGTTGCGAAATCGGCACCTGTATGTGCTTGGGTCTGGGGCGGCTCAACGCGAACTCTTCGAAAGCACGTTCAACTAGGCCATAGGCGGCCGAAGCTGTATTAGCCTGCAACGACCAATCCGCGACCGTTTCTCCGGCGGCACGTTGATCCTTCATCTGATGAAGCTGTCCCTGCAGCGCCTGATCATCATCAAGGCAGGAGGACAGCACCAGCATTGGCACCGAATCCGAATACCCCTGCCCCATGGGTGTCATGATGTTGCACAGCCCAGGCCCTGTGATCACATAGGCCACGCCAGGATTGCCGCTTGCGCGCGCATATCCGTCCGCCATGAAACCGGCCCCCTGCTCGTGACGCGCAAGAACATGGGTGATGCCGGCTTCTTCGATCCCGCGATACATCTCTTGATTATGGACGCCGGGGATACCAAAAATCACATCAACACCCCGATCCCGGAGCATGTGCGAGATTTGAGCGCCAAGTGGTCTTTTCATCAACTTCTCCAGAAATGGACTGTGAACAGCGCATAGACCGCGAGCAGTTCAAGCCGACCGACCAGCATCCCCGCAGATAGTAACCATTTGGCTGTATCGCTGAGCCCGCTGAAATTACCCGCTGGTCCGATCTGATCCCCAAGGCCCGGACCAACATTGGCCAACGCCGTTGCTGCACCCGAGACAGAGGTAATGAAATCCAGCCCGGTCAGCGCCAGCGCCCATGCCAGGAAACCCAAAGACAATACGAAGAACATGAAAAAGCTCATGACCGAAGTCAGGACATCCGTTCCGATGGGACGCCCGTCATAGAGAGGCATGAACACCCCATGCGGTGAACGGATACGCCGGATTTGAGTTTTGATGGATGCAAACAGCAGTTGATAGCGGAAAATCTTGATCGAACAGGCAGTTGATCCCGCACACCCTCCGATCAGGCCAATCAGGAAGAACACCATGATCGGAAAACTGCCCCAACCCATATAATCGACGCTGGCATATCCGGTACCTGAAATGATCGATGTGATGTTGAACAGCGATTCCCGCACCGCCTGTTCCCAGTGATGCGGAAAGACAGAGGTCAAAAACACCGCCATGACGGCTACAAGAATCAGGATCGTGGCCAAAAACGCCCGAATCTGACTGTCGCGGAACAGGGAGCCGGTGCTGCCATTGGCAAATTGAACATAACGCACAAATGGCAAGGCAGCGAGGATCATGAAAATCGACGCCGCATATTCCGCGGGACCCGAGAAGGTACCGAACGATGCATCATAGTTTGAAAACCCACCGGTCGAGATTGTGGTCATAGAATGAACCACGGCGTCAAAGAAACTCATGCCAAGACCGGTGTAAACAAGTGCGCAGACCACGGTCAGGAACACGTAGATCAGGGAAATCTGGCCTGCGATTTCTTGCGCCCGCGGCAGGATCTTGCCCATGGTTTCGAAACCTTCCGAACGGAAGATCTGCATTCCTCCGACCCGAAGCTCGGGCAGAAAAACCATTGCAACAACGATGATCCCGATACCGCCCAGCCATTGCAGCACACCGCGCCACAAAAGCAACCCCTGCGGCAGCCCGTCGAGCCCGGAAATCACGGTCGAGCCCGTGGTCGTAAGGCCAGACATGGCCTCGAAATAGGCATCTACAAAGCGCAGCTCGGTTTCCCCGAACAGGAAAGGAATTGCCCCAAATAAAGGCAAAGCCACCCAAACGCCGGTCGTGAGCAGAAAGGTCTGACGGATCGTCAACCCTTCGCCAACGCCATTTGAGCAGCTCATAGAAAGGACAGCGCCGGTCAGAATGGTGATAACGCTGCTTTCAAGGAAAACATGCCATTCGCCGCGGCCCTCGATAAGGTCCGCAAGCATGGGCAACATCATGGTCGCCCCAAGAATGGCGACCAACAGGCCAATCACATATCCTACCGGGCGCATGTCCGTCATGAGGCGCAGCGTTGGCGCGCCTGCACGACTGTGTCAAGCGGATGTCCCGATTACTTTTCGGTTTTGCTGCTCGAGACGGGCATCACGGGCGGTTTCGAAGGCGCGCGTGACCGGCGTGCAGCTGCCGCCTGTCCCGGCTGAGCCTTCGGCGCGGCCGGATTTGCAGGTGCAGGTTTGGCGATTGCAACCCGATCTGCCTTCACCTTGGACGCTACGGGTTTAACAGCTGCGGTTTTTGCAACAGCAGCGTCGATCGCTGCGGCGGGAGCAGCAGTTTTTGCCACTGCAGGTCTGACTGCAGCAGGTTTAGCGGCTTCTACTTTGGGCGTTTCAGATTTGGCAGTTACGGTTTTGGTAACTGCAGGCTCTGCCGTAGCGGCTTTGGGGGCAGCGGGCCTAGCTGCGACTTTTGGGGCTGCGGCTTTTGCCACTGCAGGTTTTGCCGCGGATTTGGTCTGTGCCTTTTTCGCCCCCCCCGACGCTCTGGCTTTTGTCACAGGTTTCGCCAGGGCGGGCTTGGGCGATTCGGCCTTTGCCTTGACTTCTGCCTTTTTCTGAACGGCCACTTTGACCTTTGCCGCAGGTTGCGGATCAGCATTGACCACAGGCATCGCCTGAGATTTGAACTCAGGTGCCTTCACGTCAGCAACAGTCTTTTCGGAGGCGACACGCAGGGCCTGAACCTGGGCGAAGGGCAGTTCAATCGCAGATTTGGTCAGAATTTGCATGATTTTCAAATGGTTGGTCATTGCCTCACCGGCAAATCGAATTGCTGCTGCCTGAAATTCAAATGGCTGGGTAAACGGGTTCATGAGGTTGTTCTCCTGTGAAAGTGATGCAACCCGCGAATGAGTAAAGAACCCTGCCCGCCCTGACTAAACGGGCGGATTACGTTGCCTTGCAGTCCTTGGCGTCGCACGTGCCGGCTTCCTGATTGAGTGAAATGATCACCAGAACAGTGACCACGAGATGGCTGCATTCAAGGATAGTTTACAGCAAGAACTTCGCGCTTGCAGCATTTATCGCTGCAATGCGGCGAAATTTCACCGCATCGGCACTTAATCAAGTCTTTACAAAGGTTTAACGCCTATCCGACGTGAAACAATGTCGTAAACAGTCTCGGATCCAGGCTAGAGGACACAAAGGTCGGGCCCTCAGTCAGAACAGAAACGGCATCATGGCTGTGCAGGCTTTCTTGATGGCTGGCGATAACGCGGAAATCGCCGATATGATGGTCTGCCAAAAGTTCGGCACAAAACAGGCGTGCCGCGTCTTCGACAAAAATCGGGTTTGCGGCGTTCAGCTCGGCAAAGGCCTGCTCATCTTCACGTTTGACCATGACCTGCGTCTCGGTCGGCACCGCCCTGCGACACAGCGCAATCAGATCTTCGAACCAGAGGCAATCGGCATCGCAATCGACCGCAACCGATATCCGCGCAACCGAGCGCTGCGAATGCGGCGTCGCCAGTTGCCCTCGTGTAGACCGCGCATGCTCGCTGAGCTCCAGAGAACATGGGCACGTCGAGGAATACACATAATCCAGATGCATGATCTTTTGACGCACGCCATTCTGTTCGACCAGTTCCAGCGCGATATCGTAATATTGATAGCCTTCCAGACCCGAACGCAGGCTTTGTGTCCTGTCCGGGTAAGAGAACCGCATCTGGATACGTGCGTCAAAGCTGTCCAGATCGGTCATATAGTCGTTCAGCGCAGCCTCGATCACCTCAAAGCTGAACGTGCGCTCAGCATGTTTGTAGAACGAACGCATGATACGGGACATGTTGATGCCCTTCTTTTCCGCATCAAGGCTGACAGTGCCAGTCACTGAGGTCTCCAGCGTCAGGTCGTCGCCCTGCTTGCGGTGAAACCGGATCGGCAGGCGGAAATTCGATATGCCAACATGTTGAATCTGTTGCTTTGCCCCACGGATCAGACTGGAAGGTCCATTCTGAAGGTCAGGCAACGAGGCGCGGTAGGCCTCATCCACAGCAAACCCCTCGGGGTAATGCCGCGACAGGGATGGGTAGTTGACCGGCAGGAGCCCCGGCACAAGCCGCGCGACAGCAGGATCAAGCTGACCAATTTCAGCCTCGGTCGCGTTCTCGGCCCATTTCCGCAGGGTTTTCAACGCTGCCGCGGCCTCATCATTGTTGGGGGCGTCATCAATGTCACGGGGATACACGTTCATCGATCAGGGCTCCTCGGGTTGGTCGCCGGACTATATATATGTTCGACGCGATTTCCAGTCTAATGGTATACGCGCCGAAACACAGCCCGGATCGAAACTTCGTGATGGGCGCATCATGCGCACAAGTCACAAACCGTTTTCGAACCATGCCTAACAGTTCAGCTGACGCCCCTATTGCTGAGAAACGTCCAATGCGCGCTTGATATCGGCAAGAAGATCATCGGCGTCTTCCAAACCGACCGAGAACCGGATGAGGCCCGGAGCAATGCCCAGCTCAACTTTTTGGTCGTCACTCAATCTTTGATGTGTGGTGGTTGCCGGGTGGGTGGCAATCGACTTGGCATCGCCCAGATTGTTCGAAATCACCGGAATCGTCAGGGTGTTAAGGAAGGAAAATGCCGCCTCTTTTCCGCCCTTGATATCTAACGACAGCACTGTCCCGCCTTTGCCGCCAAGCTGCGTTTGTATCAGATCATTCTGCGCATGAGACTTCAGACCGGGGTAAAGCGTCCGCTCCAACGCCGGATGGCCCTCTAGCGCCTCGGCAATCCTCTGGGCGGTTTCGGCCTGTGCGTTGACCCGCAAGGCCATGGTCTCAAGCCCTTTCAACATGATCCACGCGTTGAAGGGGCTAAGCGCGCCTCCGGTGTGTTTCATATAGGGCTCGACCGTACCACGGATGAACTCTTTGGTGCCGATGATGACACCACCCAGGGCGCGGCCCTGCCCGTCAATATGCTTGGTCGCCGAGTAGACAACCACGTCAGCCCCCTGAGCGATCGCGCGCGAGAAAACTGGGGTCGAGAACACATTGTCCACGATGACCGTTGCACCAACCGCATGGGCCAGAAGGGAAACGGCTGAGATGTCGATGACCTCAAGCGTCGGGTTGGACATGGATTCGAAGAAAACCGCTTTGGTGTCCGGGCGGATCGCAGCCTCCCATGCGTCAAGATCGGTACCGTCCACAAAGGTCACTTCAACCCCGAACCGGGTCAGCACGTTTTCCAGAATATACAGGCACGACCCGAACAGAGCCTTGGCAGAAACAACGTGGTCACCGGCTTGCAACATCGAAGTCAGTGCCGCATTCACCGCAGCCATTCCAGAGGCGGTGGCAAAAGCGTCTTCGCCCCCTTCCAGAGCCGCGATACGCTGTTCAAACATCGAAACTGTCGGGTTGCCATACCGAGCGTAAATGAACTCATCAGGGCCGGTTTCGATGAACCGCGCCTCGGCCTGCTCGGCCGTATCATAGACAAATCCCTGGGTCAGAAAGATCGCCTCACTCACTTCGTTGTATTGGCTGCGGCGGGTGCCGCCATGGACAGCTTGTGTGCGCTTGTTCCAGCTCTCGCTCATGTCATTCCTTTCAGCCCCTTGAGGGACGTAAACAAAAAACCCCAGACGCGGCCAAGCGAAAGGGGTCTTTCATCCTGACCTTTTAGCGGTGTTGTTTAGCGTGGCCCGCAATCCGGTAACAAATCGCCACGTGGTGAGGATGCATTTACGCCCCGTCCCAGATCACGTCAAGACCGGCTGCACCAAGGTCACGCTTTCGTAACACACCTGCGCGCCCTCTTGCCGAACGCGCTGAAACCTCCATGATCGCGTCCAGTTTGAGGAGATGACATGATCGATCTATATTTCTGGCCCACGCCCAACGGCTGGAAAGTGTCCATCGCTTTGGAAGAGATGGAGCTGCCCTATAAAACCCACCTGATCAACATCGGCCAAGGCGACCAGTTCGACCCCGAGTTCCTTAAGATCGCCCCCAATAACCGGATGCCCGCGATCGTCGATCCGAACGGACCCGGAGGGACGCCGGTATCTGTATTCGAAAGCGGCGCGATCCTGATGTATCTCGCCCGAAAAACCGGACGCTTCTATGGTGAAACTGAACGTGACCGGATCGCTGTCGAAGAATGGCTGATGTGGCAGATGGGCGGCATCGGCCCGATGGCGGGACAAGCACACCATTTCCTGAAATACGCACCTCAGCTGGACCCGCCGCAAGACCTGCCCTACCCCAAGGATCGCTACCGTGCCGAAGTCGGACGTCTTTACGGCGTTCTGGATCGCAGGCTGGCCGAGAACGAATATGTGGCCGGCAATTTCTATTCCATCGCCGACATGTCGATCTGGGGCTGGGCGAGCTTGTGGGAAGGGCAACAACAGGTGTTGGAAAACAAGCCTCACTTTACCCGCTGGTTGGAAACCGTAAGCTCTCGCCGCGGTGTGCAAGCGGGCCGCGCCTTGCATGCCGAGTTGCGCGGAGATCACCGTGACAGGCAATCGCAGGGCGTTTTGTTTAAACGATAAGCGAGGGTATTGTTTACACGGTATGTCGCATTTTCTGGATGCCAGAATCAGGAGTGAATTTTGACCGTCCTAGTACAACCGGCCTCCAAATCTGTTCCACCCGAGGCTCTCGCCGATCTTCTATGGAGCACAGATCCAAAACTAAACGGTTACATATTTGGAAAAATGGATGTCTTGCTTAAGATCATCGGAACAGAATGGCCCGCGCAACTAGGTTTGTATTCGTTCAAACATGCCTTCACGGCCATGCACCGTGGCAAAGTCGCCGGCCTCTTTATTGGGCATACAGAAGAAGAATATGCTGCGAATTTCGATTTTTCCGTCGATCATCAAGCTAATGCTCTTGGCGAAGATGAAGCCCGTCATCTAAAATCTGCCTTGCATTGGATGGATCGGTTGTTTCCCGCCCCGCGTCAAAACTCTTACTACATTCTCGAATTCGCTGTGAACCCAGACATGCAGGGTACAGGCATTGCCAGCCAACTCTTTGCAATAGCAACGAAACGGGCTTTGGCGGGTGGGTGCAATCAAATATGCCTTGATGTAGCTGCCAACAATGAAGCCGTTAGTTTTTATGAACATATTGGATTTAGCGTCGAAATTGAATCGCGCGTGCCCGTTTTGGACGACGAGCATGGAATAGGAATGCACCTGCACATGGTTCTAGAGATCGGTCAAAGCGACTGACATCGGTGCAGGCTCGATTGCAATATTGTCGATAAGAATATTCAGCCGCGACCGTTCATGTCGCAATTCCCACTGGAAACAGGCAACGCCCTTCACTAAGGAAGAAATCGACAATCGAAAAAGGAAGACGCACGCAATGGCAAAGATCACCTATGTCGAGCATGGCGGTACCGAGCACACTGTCGAGGTCGCCAACGGACTAACCGTCATGGAAGGAGCCCGTGACAACAACATTCCCGGCATCGAAGCGGATTGCGGCGGCGCCTGTGCCTGTTCGACCTGCCATGTCTATATCCACCCCGACTGGGTTGAGAAAATTCCCGGCAAGGATGACATGGAAGAAGACATGCTGGACTTTGCCTATGAGCCCGACCCTGCCCGTTCGCGCCTGACCTGCCAGATCAAAGTCACAGACGAGATGGATGGCCTGATCGTTCAGATGCCGGAAAAACAGATCTGATGCCCTGCAAAGCGCCGCGCCTACCCTACCGAACTTGGCAGGGTCAGGCCCGCGGCGCAGCGCTGACGTTGTGCTTCTGGCTGACGGGCCATGTCCCGCTGGCACTGGCAGAGACCGTCCCAGCCGCTCGTTTCACCGAGCCGACTACACGTTACGCCCACGGAGTTCTGGGTGATAACATCGAATATGGCGCGTTGGAGCTGACTATCCAAAGCGGAAACGTGACCATCCGTCTTCCATCTGATCGCGTATTTGAAGATCTCGCTCCACGGCTTGTGGACGTGGATCAAGACGGGACCCCCGAGGTCATTGTCATTGAATCTCAGGATCAAACGGGCGCTCAGTTGGCCATCTATGATGCCAGAGGCGATAAAATCGCCGCAACTCCGCATATCGGTACCCGCTTTCGATGGCTTGCTCCGGTCGGGGCGGCGGATCTGGATGGGGATGGCAATATCGAAATCGCCTATGTCGACCGCCCTCATCTGGCCAAGACATTGCGCATTTGGCGCTTTGTCGACGGCGAATTAATCCAGATTGCCGCTCTACCAGGGCTGACAAATCATCGGATCGGCGAAGGTTTCATCACAGGGGGCCTGCGCGACTGTGGCAATGGCCCGGAACTGGTAGTCGCGTCTGCGGACTGGCGCGAAATTGTCAGCATCCGCTTTGACAATGGCTGGGTGCAGCATCTGGTCGCCCCCTTTAGCCCGAAAGCAATGACCTCTGCGCTTAACTGCGTACCCTCGCCCTGACTGCAGCCCGCGTCAGAGGGCTGCCCGGCCCAAGTCCATTGACGCTGCATCTCTGATGCAGTGGCTGAGCGCGGGAGCCGTCGCGATTACAGCGCCCGCCATCCGATATCCCGGCGAAAGAACCCCTCTGGCCAGTTGATCCCGTCGATCAGCTCATAGGCGCGGTCACGCGCTTCCTGCAGGTTCCGTCCGCGTGCGGTGACATTCAATACCCGGCCACCACTAGAGACGATCTGACCGTCGGCTTCTTTGGTTCCTGCGTGAAACACCATATTACCGCTATCTTCAGATACGTCATCCAGCCCTTTAATCACGCTGCCTTTTTGGTAGGCGCCCGGATAACCATTTGCGGCCATGACTACCGTCAAGGCGTGATCATCCGCCCAGTTTACACGCGCCTCGGCCAACCGGCCTTCTGCTGCGGCGTGCATCAAGTCCATCGCCTGCGCGCCCAGGCGCATCATCAGCACCTGACATTCCGGGTCGCCGAAACGCACGTTATATTCAACCAACCGTGGCTGGCCGTCTTTGATCATCAAACCAACATAAAGAACGCCCTGAAACGGCGTTCCGCGCCGCTTCATCTCTGCCATGGTGGGGCGCACAATCTCGTTCATCGCGCGCTCTTCGATTACAGCGCTTAACACAGGAGCCGGAGAATACGCGCCCATGCCGCCGGTGTTCAGACCGGTATCGCCCTCGCCTACCCGTTTATGGTCTTGCGCCGTGCCAATGGATAGGATGCTTTCCCCGTCGCATAGCACGAACAGAGATGCCTCTTCACCTTCCATGAACTCTTCGACCACAACTTCGGCACCGGCACCACCAAAGGCTCCGCCAAACATGTCATCGATCGCATCCAAGGCCGTCGCTTCGTCCATCGCAACGATCACACCCTTGCCCGCGGCCAAGCCATCAGCCTTGACGACGATAGGTGCGCCCTGCTTTTTGATATAGGCTTTGGCTGGCTCGGCCTCGGTAAACCGGGCGTATCCTGCGGTTGGAGCATTGGCGGCGTCGCAGATCTCTTTAGTAAAGCTCTTGGACGCCTCGAGACGTGCAGCCGCGGCCGAGGGGCCAAAAACCAGCACACCGGCCTCGCGCAAACGATCCGCAACCCCCGCAGCCAATGGCGCCTCGGGGCCGACGATCACAAAGTCGATCGCGTTCTCATCCGCAAACCTGACCACCTCACCGCCGTTTTCGATATCCAGCGCTGCACATTCGGCAATCTGGGCGATCCCGGCATTGCCCGGCGCCACAATCAGGCGGTCGCATTTCGGGTTTTGCATCACCGCCCAGGCCAGGCTGTGTTCGCGCCCACCACTACCGAGAATGAGGATGTTCATGACTGCTCTCCGATCTGCTTGGCCTCGCCTTCCGCGCGTTCTAAGCTGGCCGAGCATTTGACACAAGGCGCTGAAATGTCCGACCTACTTGACGACCCCATTCCCGGCCAAAATACCCCAGAATACACTGTTTCCGACATCTCGGGCGAGGTGAAGCGGACGCTGGAAGGCAGTTTCGGCCGAATCCGTGTTCGGGGTGAAGTCGGTCGCGTGTTCAAAGCCAGATCTGGTCATCTGTACTATGACATCAAGGACGACAAGAACGTACTGGCCTGCACCACTTGGAAAGGCCAGGTTGCTGCCCTGTCCGTGGTTCCCGAGGAAGGTCTGGAAGTGGTCGTCACAGGCCGTCTGACCGCTTTTGGAGCGCAGTCCAAATACAATCTGAACGTGGATGAGGTTTCGGTGGCCGGACAGGGTGCCCTGATGGCCCTGCTTGAAAAGCGAAAGAAACAGTTGGAATCCGAGGGCCTGTTCGCACCCGAGCGTAAAAAGCCTCTGCCCTATCTTCCTCAGATCATCGGCGTAGTGACTTCACCCTCGGGCGCGGTGATCCGCGATATCCTGCACCGGTTGCGTGACCGGTTTCCGCGCAAAGTGTTGATCTGGCCTGTCGCCGTGCAAGGTTCGAATTGCGCGCCTGAGGTGGCGAACGCGATTACTGGTTTCAACCAACTGACTCCTGGCGGTGCGCTGCCACGACCGGACCTGATCATCGTCGCCCGTGGTGGCGGGTCAATCGAGGACCTCTGGGGGTTCAACGAAGAGATCGTGGCCCGCGCTACGGCGGCATCAGAGATCCCGGTGATCTCGGCCGTTGGGCACGAGACCGACACGACCCTGATTGATTTTGTGTCGGACCGCAGGGCCCCAACCCCCACAGCCGCAGCCGAACTTGCGGTGCCTGTCCGCATGGAACTTCTGGCCTCGACCGGCGAGCAAGGCGCCCGCCTGTCCCGTGCAGCCACGGACGCTGTGCAAAGACGGTCGCAACGGTTGCGGGATTTATCCCGCGCATTACCACGCCCGGATAGCTTGTTGAACAACCCGCGACAACGCCTTGATTTAATTGCGGACCGACTGACACCAGCACTTGAGCGCGGCGTACAAAACCGCCGCCTTCAAGTTGTGAAACTGTCCGCCCATCTGCGCCCGTCCACATTACGCTCACTGGTCGGAACCCGACAGGAAACACTGCGCAGCCTTTCGTCGCGCCTGTCTGTCCGGCCGATCCAGCGCGAAATCGACAGCCAACGGCAAAACATCAACCGCCTAGCCGAACGCTTGAGTACAGCGCAAGCCGCGCGTCTGGACCGGATGCGTCAATCCCTGGAAACCGCAGACCGGCTGCGGGAAACGCTAAGCTACAAGGCAACGCTGCAACGTGGATATGCGGTCGTACGCGCCGAAGGACAGGTACTGACAACCCGTAAACAGGCGGCAAAACACCAATCCTTTGACATTGAATTTGCAGATGGCGAATTGACGACCGGCCCGTCTACCGCGTCACCGTCAACTTCGAAAAAGCCGCCGAAAAAGGATGCGCCGGATCAGGGGTCGTTGTTCTGACCCCTGCACAGGCTAGACACCGACTTCGGGACCGTAACAGACCATCTCGGCGTCTGTGTCTTCGTTCTCATATAGTTCGGTCATCTCAGGATTTCCCGCGAACTGAGCGATCAGACCGCCGCCAGATTCGGTGAATACCCAGCATTGCGGGTCATGCCGGTCTTCATAGACGAAACAGATCTGTCCTTCCTGCTCGTACCAGAGCCCTTCTTTGCAGTTCCCATCCAGAAAAGACCAAATCACGCGGCGATCCGGCAGATAACGCTCGACCCCATAAATCCTGCCTTCAAAGCCATAGAACAGGGTTTTTCCCAGCGTATAGCGGTCAAATTCGGCGCCGGACAGGGATGTGTCGGCACAAACCGCCGGGGCAGCCATCGACAACAGAATCGCAATTCGTTTCAGCATGGGTTCATTCTGTCAGATGGCAGGCCGCTAGGCCAATTCCCTTTTCATTCCAACCGGGTGCCTTCACGTTACCGATTGAGTTTTGCGGTTATGCGCTGCGAAAGTGTTCAGTACATGCTGCGGAGATAACTCTATGACCAATGCCCTGTTTCTGATTGCGACAGCTTGCGCTCTGGCTTACCTGCCATTGACCTCGCGTGGCGCTGGCGCTGTTCGGTCAATCCTAAAGACCCTATCCGTCGCAGTTTTGGCGGTCATTGCCGCCCAAAGTGGCGCTCCATTTCTGTTGATCCTTGCGCTGGCATTCTGTGCGCTGGGGGACGCCCTTCTGTCCCGGGAAAGTGATGCCACCTTCATGGCCGGGATCGGTGCCTTTGCAACTGGTCATCTGGCCTATATCGGGCTGTTCCTGTCCCATCCGGCCAGCGACGCCGCGCTTATTCTGGAGAAGCCCGGATATTTCTGGTCTTTGATCCTCCTCGGTATTGTCGTTGTCACCCTATTACCGCCGCGTGCCGGAGACCTGAAATGGCCCGTTCTCGGGTATATTCCGATCATTCTGGGCATGGGCATCACGGTCCTGGCCCTACCCGAAACAGGCGCGCTGCGTTGGGCTTTACCTGCGGCTTTGTCCTTTATCGCGTCCGACCTTATCCTGGCGACTGAGAAGTTTCTTCTGCCAGTGGACCATCCCAGCCGCCGTTTCACCTCCTATCTGGTTTGGGTATTGTATTGGGGGGCGCAAGCCGGTCTTCTGATCGCCTTCCTCTGACCCTTTGCAACTGCTGCAATTCCGCATTAGGTGAGAGGAACACCTGCGGAGACCAAAAATGGCGCTATTCTCAAAGCTCAAGGACAAGCTGTTCAAATCCTCATCCCGCCTTGAACAAGGGTTGGATGCCATCGTTGAAGATGGGGGCGAGGAAACAACTGCACCGGATCCAATCCCGCCAGCGCCAGCGCCGCATTCCGAACCGGCACCCGAAGTCGCGCAACCGGACATGGCACCGGAACAGGCAGTTGCCAAACCGGTGGCCACTACAGCCGAGTCTGCTCCGTCCAAATCCATGCTCGGGCGGCTTTTCGGGCGCGCCGAGACCGAGACAACAGTTCGCCGCACGCTGGATGACGACATGCTGGAACAGCTTGAAGAGCTGTTGATTGCATCCGACATGGGTGTGGACACAGCGCTGCGCGTCACCGCCAATATGGCCGAGGGCCGTTATGGCCGCAAACTTTCGACACAAGAGATCAAGCAGCTTCTGGCGCAGGAAGTCGCCCGGGTTATGGAACCCGTTGCAAAGCCCATGCCGCTCTATTCCAAACGCCCACAGGTGGTACTGGTCGTTGGCGTCAACGGATCGGGCAAGACCACCACGATCGGCAAACTAGCCAGCCAGTTCAGGGCTGCCGGCAAGAACGTAGTGATCGCAGCTGGAGACACCTTCCGCGCAGCCGCCGTAGAACAGCTGCAGGTCTGGGGCGACCGCGCAGGCGTTCCGGTCCTGACAGCCCCCGAAGGCTCGGACCCCGCCTCCCTGGCCTTCGACGCGTTGACCCGCGCACAAGAGGATGGCGCCGATCTGTTGATGATCGACACCGCCGGTCGTCTGCAGAATCGTGCCGACCTGATGGAGGAATTAGCCAAGATCGTCCGGGTGATCCGCAAAGTCGACGAATCCGCACCGCACAATACCCTTTTGGTTCTGGATGCCACCACTGGTCAGAATGCACTCAGTCAGGTCGATACCTTTCAGAAACTGGCCGATGTCTCCGGCCTGGTGATGACCAAGCTGGACGGCACCGCAAAAGGCGGCGTGCTGGTGGCTCTGGCTGACAAATTCGGCCTGCCCATTCACGCAATCGGCGTCGGAGAACAGATCGACGATCTCGCCCCTTTCGATCCCGAAGAATTCGCCGCTGCTCTAACCGGCCTCGATCAACGCTGATCCGAACTTCAACTGGCTAAAAATATCTTCGGGGGTGTGGGGGGCAGACAGCCCCCCACCCTCTCCACCCGCGAAAGGTCGATGTCTTGAGCGACTGGCTCATCTCTCTGGAAGGCACGCCCAAGGGCCATGACCTTGCCCTTGGGCTCGCGCTGATGGCCGCCTTCTTGCACGCGGTGTTCGGAGCATTACAAAAGGGCCGTCACGACCCGTGGCTGTCCCGCGGGGCCATAGACGCCAGCTACTGTCTTCTGGCTGCACCTTTCGCGTTTTTTGTAGTGCCCTGGCCCGAGCCCTATATGTGGCCAATCTTCGCCACCGTCTGGCTGATCCACATCGCTTACAAGATCCTGCAGGCAATGGCCTATACCAAAGGCTCTTATACAGTGGTCTATCCTGTTGTGCGCGGCACCGGACCCCTGTTCACAGTATTCGGTGCCTACCTGTTGTTTGGCGAGACCTTCTCTGCCACGCAATGGTTTGGTGTCGCGGTCTTGCTGGCCGGGATATTCGGGCTTGCGGCCTATAATCTGCGGTTTCTCGAAACCAACCGCGAAACGCTTGGGATCGCCCTAGCCTTGGCCCTCGCAACCGGCCTGTTTGTGGCGTTATATACCACCTATGACGCCTATGGCATTCGCGCGACGGCCGATCCGTTCACCTTTCTGGCTTGGTTTTTCATGATCGACGGGGCCGCCATGCCGATCTATGCGTTCTTCCGCTGGCGCGCGATGGCCCATCGCCCGGCCTTGGGGCCCTTGGCGCTGCGCGGCATCGCCGGCGGGATCATCGCCCCTCTATCTTTCGGGGCCATCATGCTGGCCACGCGGTTGGACAAGGTCGGCGAAGCCGCCGTTCTGCGGGAAACCTCCACCGTCTTTGCCGCCCTGATCGGCTGGCTGGTTCTGAAAGAAACCGTCGGCCCAAGGCGGATCGCGCTGATGGCATTGATTGCACTCGGCGCCGTAATAGTTGAAATGGGCGGGTAAGCAGCAGGACAAAAGACATGACAGGCAAGACCGACATAAATCCATTTCTGAAACAGGTGCTGGAACTGGGTCCTCCGCTGGCCTTTTTCTTCATCTACCTACGCTTGCGCGATGACAGCTTTATGATCGGCGGCATCGAGTATTCCGGCTTTATCATTGCCACGATCATTTTTGTGCCGCTGATGCTGGGGGCAATGGGCATCTTGTGGTACCTGACCGGCAAGCTAAGCCGGATGCAGATATTCACAGCTTTCATGGTCATTTTCTTCGGCGGCCTGACCGCCTGGTTCAATGACGAGCGGTTCTTCAAGATGAAAACCACGCTTGTTTATGGCCTGTTTGCTCTGATCCTGGGGATCGGGCTGCTGCAAAAGAAATCCTATCTTGCCTATGTTCTGGACGAGATGCTGCCCATGAAACACGAAGGCTGGATGATCCTGACCCGTCGTCTGTGTACGTGTTTTGCTGTTCTGGCCGTCGCAAATGAATTCGTGTGGCGCACGATGTCGACCGACCTGTGGGTCAAGATTGAGACCTTCGGATTCCCCATTGCCCTTATGGCGTTCCTCATGCTGCAGTTCAGCCTGTTGCAAAGCTATATGGATGATCCCGATCATCAATGACGGCTAAATCCTCAACCGCCCTTCGGATGACTTTTCCGTGAAGCGCGGGAGGCCATAAAACCTAACAAAATCCTTGGCTAAACGCTTGGGCTATGAAAAGTTGTGTCACCACTCACCTTTTCCCGCCGGAGCACCACACCAAATGACGGCTTTCCCAAATAGTGGCTTTCTATCCGAAGCTTCAGACCGGCTGAGATCAATGCTCTCGGCACAGGCGACAGAGATTTCTCTCGAACCTGGTGATATCCTTTTCGAACAAGGGGATGAAGGGGATGCCCTCTATGCCATTCTTGCCGGCACGCTAGAGGTGTCCTTCTTGGCGATGAGCGGTCGAAAACTCTCGTTGACATTGATGAAGCCTGGCGAGGTCTTTGGTGAAATCGGCTTGTTCGACAATGGCCCCCGCACCGCAACCGTGGCCGCGGCCGAGGCCTCTCGGGTGCTGCGTGTGCGTAGGTCCGATGTCATGAACCAGATCCGCCAACATCCTGACCTTGCGGTGGATATGATCCGACTGGCCGGTTTGCGCATGCGGTGGATGGGGTCGCAACTGAATGAACAGGTCTTTTTGCCGATGCCTATCCGGCTTGCGCGCAAACTGCTGCATCTGTCCAACCTTCAAGACGATCCAACCACTCGCATTACCCTGTCCCAAAGCGAGCTGGCCGAATTCGTTGGTGCCACGCGCGAAGCTGTCTCAAAGACAATTTCAACCTGGAAACGCGACAAGGTTGTCGAAGCTTCGCGGGGCGGCCTGATGATCCATGATTTTGAGGCACTGCGGGAACTGGCGGATTCCGACCTCATTTGACCTGTTGTGACCTGCTTCACATACGACGGATCGCATTAAGATTACGTTAGGAACTGTTACCGTAGGAGGTCAGAGAATCATCCCCGATATCTGTCCACTGACCTCTCCCTGTACCAGAGCCATACGCCTTCCCCGGCGTGTGGCTCATCTTTTTTCAGCACAGAAAAAAGGCCAGAGCAGGTGCCCTGGCCTTTCTGTTTGTTCAACCTAAGAGATCACTCTTCAAGGCTCAGCGCGACAAAGCGTGGATCTCCACCGCGCCGCACCAAAAGCAGCAGTGACTTCCGCCCGGCCGTGCGGGCTTCTTCCATTCGGTCCTCGAGATCAGAAATCGCAGTGACCTTCTGCTGGCCAGCCTCGGTGATCAGATCACCGGCGCGCAAACCCTTGGCATAGGCTTCTGACGCCTCGTCCACTTCGGTCACAACCAGCCCCTCAGTATCCGGCTCCAGCCCCAGATCAGCACGCAGGGCTTCAGTCACGGGCGATATCGTCAGCCCCAGAATATCGGCATTTTCCTCAACCGGGGCTTCTTCGGCTTCACCCTCTTCGCTTTCGGCCCGCTCGGCATCTTCGCGGCGGCCCAGAGTCACAAGCACTGTCTGCGTGCTGCCATCCCGATGCACCACCACACGGACCGACTTGCCAACCGTTGTCTCACCAACCTGACGTACCAATCCACGGGTGTCATCGACCTCGACACCATCAAAGCTGAGGATCACGTCACCGGCCAACAGGCCAGCCTCTTTGGCCGGGCCCTCGGGTACATCGCTGATCAGTGCGCCACCCGGCTTGTCCAGGCCCATCGCCTCGGCCATATCCTCGGTCACGTCCTGAATGCGGACACCCAGCCAACCGCGGCGGGTCTCGCCGAACTCGCGCAGTTGGTCGACAACCTTGACCACCACATTCGAGGCCATCGAGAAGCCAATCCCGATCGAACCGCCATTCGGCGACAGGATCGCCGTATTCACGCCGATCACCTCGCCATCCATATTGAACAGCGGCCCGCCCGAGTTCCCCCGGTTAATCGCAGCATCGGTCTGGATATAGTCGTCATAAGATCCGCTGAGCGCGCGGTTCCGCGCCGAGACGATCCCCGCCGAAACCGAAAACCCTTGCCCCAGCGGGTTGCCCATCGCAATCACCCAGTCGCCAACGCGCGCAATGTCACTATCACCAAACTTGACGTATTTCAGCGGCCCGGTGGCTTCGACCTTCAAAAGCGCGATATCGGTTTTTTCATCTGTACCGATCACTTTCGCAGGCAGTTCTTTCTTCGGTTGACCGTCGCCCGGGAAGAATTCGACCAGTATCTCATCAGCCTCGGCAATAACGTGGTTGTTAGTAACGATGAAACCATCCTCGGATATCACAAACCCCGAGCCCAGCGAATTGCTGCGGCGGGGGCGGTTATCTTCATCCCCGTTACGGTCTTGAAACTCGCGAAAGAAATCTTCGAACGGAGAGCCCTCGGGAACGATCCCCTGCGGGCCGGTCTGTCCCTCGATCAGTGTCGAAGTGGTGATGTTGACCACCGCTGGGCTGATCTTATCGGCCAGCGGAGCCAGGCTTTCGCCCCGCGCCTGGGCGGCCACTGACTGCGCCAATACAAGCAGCATCCCGGCAAAGGCCAGCCACATCAACCGCATGAAACCAACAACGTCGTCCCGCCGGACGGATATAATGCGCGCTTGTGACTGCACGTGGGAACTCCTTGTCGTCAACACTATCTAGATCGCCCGCAGGCGGCCCTTCTTGATATCCAATGTAGCTGGTTTGTCCTTGCCCGCAACTGAGGATCGCGGGGAAATCACCATGAAGTGTAGCCGTTGTTCAAAACCCGACCTGATATGCACCCCATAGCAACACGAGACCTCCTACCATACATAACAATCCTGCAAGTCGACGTGCCTGCTCTGGCATCGACCGCAGCGCCTCTAGCATACGTTCAATAAGCGAAGGGGCCAGCGCATAGGCCAGCCCCTCGACAATCAACACCAGCCCAAAGGCCAGAAGGATCATACCCATTATTCAGACGCCTGCCCCGCCGATTGGCCCCGGCCGGTGGGTGATTTGAGATAGTTGAAGAACTCGGAATCCGGGCTCAATACCATCGAGCTGTTACCGCCCTGCAATGCATTCTGATAGGCGGTCAGCGAACGATAGAATTCAAAGAATTCCGGGTCCGCACCGTAAGCTTCGGCAAAGATCGCATTGCGTTCGGCGTCAGCCTCACCGCGAATGATCTCAGCCTCACGCCGCGCATCCGACACCAGTTCGACAACGGTCCTGTCGGCCTGGGCACGTACGCGCTGTGCCGCCTCATTACCACGGGCACGTTCGTCCGTTGCTTCGCGCTCCCGCTCGGCCTTCATCCGGTCAAACGTCGCTTCGAGGTTGGCCTGCGGCAGATCGGTCGCTTTCAGGCGCACGTCAATGACGGTCACACCCAGCGCACGTGCCTCGGCAATCGCACTATTGCGGATACGCAGCATCAGCGCAGCCCGGTCCGAGCTCAGGATGTCACGAGACGAAACTGAACCCAGAACTTCGCGGGTTTCAGCGCGCAAGATGCGGTCCAGACGATCCTCGGCAACCGGGATACCACCGACACCAACCGCCTGGCGGAACTGGTTCAGATCGGAAATCCGGTAGCGGGCGAAGGCATCGACGACCAGACGCCGATCATCCAACGGCGTCACTTCAAGCGGTTGAACGTCGATGGACAGGATACGGTCGTCATAACGGACAACTTCCTGAATAAGTGGAATTTTGAACGCCAGACCGGGATCTTCTTTCACCGCGACCACACGGCCGAATTGCAGAACCAGCGCACGCTCGCGTTCATCAACGATAAAGATCGAAGACAGCCCAGCGACGCCAAGGATCACCACAAGGATGAGGATAATGGGTGACTTACGCATCAGTTGCTCTCCCCGGATTGATTGCGGCGCAGTTCGTTCAGCGGCAGATACGGCACAATGCCCTGTCCCTGACCGGCCGAGTTTTCGTCCAGTATGATCTTGTCGACATCACCCAGAATCTGCTCCATCCGCTCCAGATACAAACGTTTGCGCGTTACATCCGGCGCTTTGGAGTATTCTTCCAGAACCGCGCTAAAGCGGCTGGCTTCACCTTGTGCGCTGTTGATCTGCTGGGCGCGATATCCTTCGGCCTCTTCCACAACTTGCGCGGCTTCACCACGTGCTTCGGCCAGTACCTTATTGGCATAGGCGTCGGCGACGTTCTGCAGACGGTCACGTTCTTGTGCGGCGGCCTGAACATCGCGGAAGGCCGCGATTACGTCCTGTGGCGGGTCGGCTTTGTCAAAGTTGACACGCACAATGTTCACGCCGGAATCATAGCTGTCCATCGTCGACTGAATCAATTCCTGCAAGCGATCAGCAATCACACCCCGATCTCGGTTCAGGATCGGTGCCAGCTCGCTTTGTGCAATGATCTCGCGCATGGCCGATTCCGACACGGCGCGGATCGTCTGGCGCGGGTCGCGCAAATTGAACAGATACTTGGCCGGGTCATTGATGTTCCAGACCACCTGATAGTCGATATCGACAACATTTTCGTCGCCGGTCAGCATCAAGCCATCATCGCTACCACGGGCTCCGCCCATGTCTTCGTTCTGCTCGCGGGTCACAGGAATGACCTCGGCAGTTACAAATGGCCAAGGCGCAAAGTTCAGACCGGGATTTCCAACGTTTGAAAATTCACCCAAAAACAGCTCTACTGACTGTTCTTCCGGCTTTACCGTATAAAAGCTGGCCGCCCCCCAAAGGACTGCACCCACCACCAACCCAATGGCAACGGTCCCTTTGGTAAAGATGGGACCACCACCGCCGCCACTGCCCGAACCATTGGTGCCACGACCACCGCCGCCGCCCATCAGGACGCGCAGCTGTTCCTGGCCTTTTTTCATCAGCTCGTCGATCTCGGGAATCTGCGGGCCTTCATTTTCGGGAGGCTTGCGCCCGTCCCCGTTGTCACCCCGATTTCCTCCGCCGCCAGAAGAGCCTCCGCCCCCCCAGGGGCCGCCGCTGTTGCCCGCCATTTTTATCTATTCCCTTGTGTTGAACCGTGTGATCACGGGTTCCCTTGTAACTTGTGTGCGCGCGGTTGCAAATCAAGCCGTACGCACAGGATGACGCATTGTTACCAGTTCTTCCGCCATGACCGGATGAACTGCAACGGTGCGGTCGAAATCTTCCTTGGTTGCACCCATTTTGACGGCAATGCCAGCCAGTTGAATCATCTCGCCGGCGCCCGGTGCCACAATGTGACAGCCCAGTACCTTACGCGTGGCCTGAGAGACGATCAGTTTCATCAAAACCCGCTGCGTGCCACCTGCGAATGCCTTTTGCATCGGCTTGAACGAGGTTGCATAGATCTCGACCGGCTCTTGGGCTGCAGCGTCTTCTTCGCTCAACCCGACCGTGCCGAATTCCGGCTGCGTGAAAATCGCAGTTGGAATCAGGTCGTGATCCACAGGTGTCGGGTTGCCTTTGAATACGGTTTCGACAAAAGCCATCCCTTCGCGGATCGCAACCGGAGTCAGGTTTACCCGATCCGTCACGTCGCCAATCGCATAGATCGAGGGCACGCCGGTCTGGCTGTAATCATCCACGATGATCTCACCCTTGCGGCCGCGTTCAACGCCGATCGCCTCAAGCCCCAGATTGTCGGCATTGGGCGCGCGACCAGTGGCATACATGACCACGTCAAACAGCTGTTCCGTGCCATTGGTGGCCTTTACGCGAATCTTGTCACCGTCTTTGGCCATCTCAAGCACATTGGTGCCCAGATGCAGATTAATCCCGTTCTGGCACATCTCTTCGCTGATCAGACCGCGCGCTTCTTCGTCAAAGCCCCGCAGGATTTGCGCACCGCGGTAGAACTGTGTGGTTTTCACGCCCATGCCGTTCATGATTCCTGCAAACTCGCTGGCGATATAACCGCCACCAACGATCAGGATGCTTTCGGGCAGTTTTTCCAGATGGAAAATCTCGTTCGAGGTGATCGCCAGGTCCGAGCCCGGAAACTCGGGCACAACAGGGCGTCCCCCTGTGGCGACCAGAATATGCTTGGCCGTCATGCGGGTGCCATCGGCCAGCTCAACCGTATGTGCGTCCACCACATGTGCACGCTGATCAAAGCTTTCGACGCCGTTGTTTTTCAGGATGTTGCGATAGATGCCTTCCAGCCGGTCCAGCTCGACATGGAGTTTGCCGCGGAAGAGATCCCAGTCAAATGCACCGGGTTTGACGTCCCAGCCATAAGCCTGTGCATCTTCAACCATGCCAGAGAACTCGCTAGCAAATACCATCAGCTTCTTAGGGACACATCCGCGGATCACGCAGGTCCCGCCATAGCGATCCTCTTCCGCCAGTGCCACTTTGGCCCCGTTTTCGCCAGCCGCCACACGCGCCGCCCGGACCCCGCCCGAGCCGCCTCCGATGACGAAAAGATCATAGTCAAAGCTCATTTACAGTGCCTCTTTCAGTTTTCTGACAACGCTATCGAGCCATCATCAATGATGTACCCGGTCACTCATGACGGCCCAGGCTGGACCACTGGGACAGTTGATCTTGCCAGGACGCATACAGATTTGGTCGATAATGCTCAATCGTCTCTACGAAACACTCAGATATGGGTTTCGGCATGGATTGCAACGGAAGGGGTAAACACTCATGCCCGCCATCTGACTTGTTGAAGCTAACAAAAAAAATAAGGCGTCGTTTTTGCTCGGTTTCGTCCAACGCATCAATGTAGCGTACATCAGGCCAAACAATGTCTTGGATCGTTCCTCTACGCGTGCGGAGCTTCAATCCACCAGAGTCCACTAGGGCCACAAGCGACGGCATATTGAGTGAGACTAGATAGTTCATGAACAACACGACGGAAGTAAGGACAACGAGCACCAATGTGAAAAGCGTGCCACCTGTCCACCCCGCGGAAACAAAACCCCACGCCGCCACCACAGCCGCAATCCCGATCTTGATCAGGTTGCGTTTTAGCGTCCTGGCTCGCGCAGCCAAATCTGCTTCGGTTTCGCGGTATTCAGCAACCGGAGAGGTGCTCATTCCTTAATCCGCCAAATCCGTGAACAGGTTGTCTTTGCCGCCATCAAACAACTCGTCCAGTTCCACCGTTCCCTCGTTGATGTCGCGCAGTTCGACCCGTCCATCTCCATAACCGATCACGACCTTGTCGCAAATGTCGATGAACAACCCGTTCTCGACCACGCCGGGTACCTGGTTCAGCACCAGCGCCATCTGCCTTGGGTTTCCGATCCGTTGCAAATGCAGGTCCAGCACGTGATTGCCTTCATCCGTGACAAACGGCGCTTCTCCGTTCATGCGAAGCGCCGAGC
The DNA here is from genome assembly GCF_059609905.1 of Ruegeria sp. YTSA226. Taxonomy (NCBI): domain Bacteria; kingdom Pseudomonadati; phylum Pseudomonadota; class Alphaproteobacteria; order Rhodobacterales; family Roseobacteraceae; genus Ruegeria; species Ruegeria sp. YTSA226. The sequence goes on along the minus strand of NZ_JBXWMQ010000001.1, from coordinate 52,035 downwards.
GGGTACCGAGAACATCCATGGTATCCAGCACCTCTTCGATCAGGGTGCGTGTGGTCTGCCAGCCAAAGGGGATCACCTCGACCGGCAATGGGAAGGCACCCAGAGTCTCGACCTCTTTGCCGGCATCGGCGATGACCACCATCTGGTCGCTGGCCGTGGCTACGATCTTTTCCTGCAGGTGCGCGCCGCCGCCGCCCTTGATCAGATTAAGCTCTCTGTCGAATTCGTCCGCACCGTCGATGGTGATGTCCAGCCATCCCGCCTGATCCAGAGAAACAACCTCAATGCCCAGTTCGCGGGCCAGTTGGGCCGTCCGGGTCGATGTCGGAACACCCTTGATCGCCAGACCTTCTTCTCTGACCCGTTCCCCCAGCCGACGCACCATCCATGCAGCGGTCGATCCGGTTCCCAGGCCGACTCGCATCCCATTCTGCACCATGTCAGCCGCACGGCGTGCTGCGACGTATTTTGCAGTGTCGATGGGCGACAGATCACCGGCCATTTCAGCATCCCCCTAATTTGCTGCGGAACTTATACGGAATGCCTACAACAACTGCGAGAGAGAATTGTCCGGATCGGTAGACCAACATGTCGCGAAACTACGCGTTTCCTATGGGAAACGTCGCAATCAGGTCTGTTGAAAACATACGTGAGGTATACATAGTTCGCATGAACACGCCTTACCGCCTGCACTATGCCCCGGACAATGCTTCGCTGGTCATCCGGCTGGCGCTGGAAGAGATGTGCCTGCCCTATGAAACCGTTCTGGTAGACCGCCGCCAAAGCGCACAGGACAGCCCGGAATATCGCGCGCTGAACCCCAATGGGCTGATCCCGGTATTGGAAACACCACAGGGGCCGATCTTCGAAACCGCTGCTATCTTGTTGTGGCTGGCGGATACGCATGGCCGGCTGGCCCCTACCCCCATGGACAGCAACCGCGCCGCGTTTCTGAAGTGGCTGTTCTTTGCCTCCAATACGCTGCACGCTGATCTGCGTATTCTGTTTTATGCCGAAAAATATATAGACGCAGCGCAGGTCAATCCTTTGCGCGCCGGTATCCGCCCTCGTTTGCGCCAGCACTTGCGCCTGCTTGACGATGTTGCGAAAAGCGCGCCTTCCTGGCTGAGCCCGGACATACCATCGGTCCTGAGTTATTATCTGGCCTGTCAGATGCGCTGGATGGCGCTCTATCCTGCGAAGGCTGATCGCAGCTGGTTTCAGATCGCTGACACGCCGCATCTGCAGCGAATGCTGATGCAGTTGGAGACGCGCCCTGCCACACGTGCCGCAATCGCGGCCGAGGGTTTAGGGGTTACACCCTTTACCTCACCAACCTATGCTAACCCACCGGAAGGCTTTGCTACCTGATATGTTTCTGTCTGTCTTCGATATGTTCAAAGTGGGCATTGGCCCGTCCTCGTCCCATACGATGGGACCAATGGTTGCTGCCGCGCGGTTTCTGGACATGATGCGCGCCTCTCCGTTCGAATTTTCAGGGCTGCGCGGGTCGTTGCACGGGTCGCTGGCCTTTACCGGTGTCGGCCACGCAACCGATCGCGCCACGATCCTGGGCCTGGCCGGATTTGTGCCCGACACATATGATCACGAACGGGCCGAGGCCGCACTGGCTGGCATAAGTGAGACCCACAGCGTGACCCCCGAAGGATTGCCCACGCTGCAGTTTGATCCCAAGGCCGATCTGGTTTTCGACTATGAAAACAATCTGCCGGGCCATGCTAACGGTATGGTCCTGATGGCCACGGACGCACAGGGCGACGTGATCCTGCGGCAGGTCTATTACTCGATCGGTGGCGGCTTTGTTCTGACCGAGGAAGAACTGGCCCAGGGCAAGGCAACCGATGAAGGCGCACCGGTGCCCTTTCCTTTCAAATCGGCGGTCGAGATGTTGGACATGGCCAAAACCAGCGGCAAAAGCATCGCCGAGATGAAGCGCGCCAACGAGATCGCGCGCGGCTGTGCAGACAGTTTTGCCAAAGGCACAGCGCGCCTCTGGCAGGTCATGAACGACTGTATCGAGCGCGGTCTGACCACCGACGGCATTCTGCCAGGCGGTTTGAACGTGCGTCGTCGCGCCAAAGGCATCTATGACGCGTTGATGGCCGAGCGTGGCATGAACCTGAACGCGCCCCACACGATCAACGACTGGATGAGCGTTTACGCCATGGCCGTAAACGAAGAAAACGCAGCTGGCGGTCAGGTGGTGACCGCCCCCACCAATGGTGCTGCCGGGGTTCTTCCAGCGGTAATGCGCTATTATCTGGACCATGTACCCGGTGCTTCAGAGAACCACATCGAAGATTTCATGCTGACTGCGGCCGCTATTGGCGGGCTGGTCAAATACAACGCCTCGATCTCGGGCGCCGAGGCCGGGTGTCAGGCTGAAGTCGGCAGCGCCGCAGCCATGGCTGCAGCCGGGCTGTGCGCGGTTATGGGCGGCACCCCGGAACAGGTGGAAAATGCCGCCGAGATCGCTCTCGAGCATCATCTGGGCATGACCTGTGATCCTGTCGCCGGACTGGTTCAGGTACCCTGTATCGAACGCAACGGGCTGGGTGCGATCAAGGCGGTATCAGCGGCCTCCTTGGCCCTGCGCGGAGATGGTCACCATTTCGTACCACTGGACGCCGTCATCGAAACCATGCGTCAGACAGGGCATGACATGCACGAAAAATACAAGGAAACGTCATTGGGCGGTTTGGCGGTGAACGTGCCGAATTGCTGAAACAAAGCGGGGAAGCATGATGGATGGCCATTGTCTTTGCGGTAAAGTTTCATTTCAGGTGGACCCGCCTGTTCTGTCCTGTGTAACCTGCCACTGCGACAGTTGCCGCAGACAATGCGCGGCCCCGATGACGGCCTATTTCGGGATCCGCGATGGACAGTTGAAATGGACGGGCCAGGCACCAAAGACATTCGCATCCTCACCCGGCGTAGAACGCAGCTTTTGTCCTGATTGCGGCTCGCCGATCTCATTCCGGTCTGCGTCCATGTCCGGCATAATGCACCTCTACGTGGCCCTTCTGAAGGACCCCAACCAGTTGCAGCCAACACTGCATGTCGCGCATGAGGAAAAGCTGGACTGGTTGCAAATGGATGACGGGCTACCGATCTGTATCGGCCCGGACTACACCAAGATGCAGCCTTTGCCTGAAACCTAGCTTTCGCTTTCCCCGGTTCAGCCAAAGCGCTAGCGTCGCTGCATGACACAGGATCGTCCCGTTTTTGGCATCGTGCTGATGCTTGGCTTTTGTGCGCTCGCACCGTTGGGGGACGCGGTCGCCAAATTGCTGGGCGAAACCATGCCACTTGGGATGCTGGTCTTTGTCCGGTTTACACTTCAGGCCCTGTTGCTGGTTCCGCTGGTCGCCTGGACCGGCAGGCCCTGGCAAATGCCGAGGCGCATTTTTCGTCTCGCTGTCATAAGAACTCTGCTGCACATCGTCGGTATCACCGCGATGTTTAGTGCCCTGCAATACTTGCCCCTGGCAGACGCTGTGGCCATCGCCTTTGTTATGCCGTTTATCATGTTGCTTCTTGGCAAACTGGTACTAAAGGAAGAAGTCGGCAAGCGGCGCCTGATTGCGTGCCTTGTGGGCTTTGGTGGTACATTGCTTGTCATTCAACCCAGCTTTGCCGAAGTCGGATATGCGGCTTTGCTTCCACTTGTCGTCGCGGTGGTGTTTGCCCTGTTCATGCTCGTGACCCGGCAAATTGCAAAAGCTACAGATCCCATTGCGCTGCAGGCCGTGTCGGGCGTCATAGCCTCTGTCATCCTACTGCCTGCACTGTTGGTGGGAACACCCGCCGGAATCTGGGAGCTGTCCCTGATTGCTCCGAATTTGGGCGATGTCTGGCTTTTGCTTGCAATCGGGCTTCTCGGTACGGTCGCACATCTGTTCATGACTTGGTCGCTGCGATATGCACCCTCTGCAACATTGGCCCCGATGCAGTATCTCGAAATCCCGGTCGCCACGGTGTTTGGCTGGCTGATCTTTCACGACCTGCCCGACGGTGTCGCCGCTTTGGGCATCTGCATCACCATCGCCGCCGGCCTCTATGTCATTCTGCGTGAGCGGGCCAGCGCCCGGACGGCCCCGACAGAAGCGCCTGCATGACCTGATCCAGCATCGCCCTGGGAAACATTACCAAAAGGCCCGGCCCATCCATACGCAATTCAACCGAGCCCAATGCGCGGTTGGACGTTCCGACAGCGCCATTCGGCTCCATCACCAAACCGTCGATTGGCCATTCAAGGCCGCGGCTTTGCCCTGATACACGCTGTAATGGAAACAATGAGACGACATCTCGAGGTGCCATAGAAACCGAGATTTGGGGGGGTGCGTGAAAGATAATCTCACTTTCGCCAATCAGAATACAGGGCTGATCTTGCCTGCGAACCAAGACGTTTAGTGCTGCTAACTGGTGATCCAGACGCCCCCCGAGAAAACCGACCCCAATCACCAACGGCGCCTCGACACTGCGCAGGGCTTTGTCGAAATCCGTGCTGTTTTGTTCGCTAATTGGAAACAGTCGATCCAGCGGAATCTGATCTTTGTGATCCGAATCAAGCGAATCAAAATCACCGATAACAGCGTCTGGAATGCGCCCAATTTCCAACAAACTTGCCGCCCCGCCATCTGCGGCGACGGCCAACTTGGTGCGAATCAACGCCAAATCCAAATCTTCAGGGCCAATTTGACCGCTTCCAACTAGCGTGATTGACTCTTTCGAACGTACAATTCGCGTCTTTTTCATGAGATTGATCATTTTTTCCGGGTTTTGACACATTGAGACCACAAAATGATAGGTTCATGGACAAAGTTCTGAGCCAATAGCTCTGCCCACGACCGGGCTGATGGCTCGTGTAGTTTGTAGAGGACGTACGTCTGATGGTACAGAATAACAAGGTTTTGACAGTTTCCTACGGAACCTTCTCGTGCACTTTGGAAGGATTTGACGATTCTTTTGAAACGATGAAGTCGATTGCCGAATACTTCCGCGACCTTGCAGCGGATGACAGGTATTTTGGGTCCGAACCTCCGCAACCAGACGCCGAAATGCTGACCCGCATTGCTCAGCGAGATGCGACGCGTAAAGTCGAAGCCAGCCAGAGCGAAAACGGATTGCTTCTGCGGGCGCAAGACCGTGCCGCTTCACCGCCCCTTTCTACCGCGCCCATGACCCCGCCCAGTACCCCAAGTGCTCCGGCCTATACCGCTGCCCCCTCACAGTCCGCGTCCATCGCAGAGGCCGAGCCGGTTGAGGGTCGACCCGAACCCGCCGCCGATAGTATCGCCGCAAAGCTGCAACGGATCCGGGCGGTGGTCTCTCATAGCGAAGAAAACTCGGTGATCTACGCCGAGGATGAAGATTCCCCCCTGATGAAATCCGAAACCGGCCCAACTGATGCCGTATCGGCTGCCTTTCAGGCCGGAACTCTGACCCCCACAGATCTGGCCGAATCCCCCGCGGCCGATGCTGAGGTTGAAGCGGCTCAGGAATTTGAGCCCGAACCTCAGATGGACATGCCCCCACCCGCCGCGGAAGAGGCAGAGATCGAAGGCCCGGCCCAAGAGACCCCCGCCGTGCCAGAAATTGATGTCGCACCTACTGCCGACGACGTGACCACTGTCGAGGCAGAAGAGGTTTTGTTTTCGGATCTGAGTGCCGAGACGGACGAAGCCGAGAGCGACGAAATCGACAATATCCTGACAGAAGACATTTCGGCGGACGCAGACGAACCTGAAGAGGTTGCCGGCTATTTGACCGAAGAAGACGAGGAAACTCTGCTTGACGAAATCGCCAGCGTCGAAGCCGTGTTGTCCGCCCGTGCATCCGAGCCTCTGCCTGAGGAACCGAACCTGGACGAGGACGTTTCTCGCCTGATGGAAAAGGCGGTCGAACAGATGGATGATCCCGCGACTGCCACTCAGCGCGAGACATATTCCCGTCTGCGCAATGCAGTGGCCGCAACCAATGCTGATCGTGCAGATGCGCTAAACCGTAATCAGGCTCAGCAGATCAGCCCGCGCCGCCCTGAAAGCAATGTTACAACTGCCCGTCCCAAGGCAGAGCCTGCCGCTCCCCTCAAGCTGGTTGCTGAACAGCGCATCGACAATAAAGACGAGGATGAAATGGGGCCGATTTCTCCGCGCCGTGTAAAATCCAAACCGCTGGGTCTTCCGATCGAGGAAAGCGGCTTTGCGCACTATGCGCAGGAACAGGGCGCACAATCTCTGCCGGACCTGCTGGAAGCTGCGGCATCTTATCTGTCGTTCATCGAAGGACAGGAACAGTTCTCGCGCCCACAACTGATGAACAAGATCCGTTCTCTCAAGCAGGACGATTTTAATCGCGAGGAAAGCCTGCGCTCATTCGGGCAACTGCTGCGCGACGGCAAGATTGAGAAAGCTGGCGGAGGTCGGTTTGCGGCTTCGGACGAGATAGGGTTCCGCCCTGACGGAGATGAACGCGCCGCAGGCTGAATTCAAACCGAAAAGAAAAAAGGGCCGGAGACCAACTCCGGCCCTTTTTCATTGGGCGATCTTTTGTGGGCAGGCGTATGAACCCGCCGCAGGATGAGCCCGGAATAGGCCGCTCAGTCAGAGGATCCGTTTGGATCTTCTTTTCCGACACCTTTGAAGATGAATTTGAAAGGCAGAGCCCACAAAATGCCGAGCGCTACGTATACCAGAAGTTCCAACCAAATTGGTGGCCGGTCCAACCAGTTTATCACCGTCACCACCGCAACGATATAAGCCGGCAGGCCAATCAGCAGCAGCACCATCGACCAACGACGACGCGCTTTATAGCTCAGGCCATTTTTCTGCTCGCCGGCCATCAGTCAGCAAACGGGTCTGTCACCAAAATGGTGTCATCCCGCTCTGGGCTAGTGGACAGCAATGCAACCGGACATTCGATCAACTCTTCGACCCGACGCACATATTTGATGGCATTTGCAGGCAAGTCCGCCCAACTGCGCGCGCCTTCCGTGGATTCGCTCCAACCAGGCACTTCTTCGTAGATCGGAGTACATCGTGCCTGCTGATCGGCTGCAGTGGGAAGATAATCCAGACGCTTACCGTCAAGGTCATAGGCAACACAGATTTTCAGCGTCTCGAATCCGTCCAGCACGTCCAGCTTGGTCAGCGAAATACCGTTTACGCCGCTAGTGGCACAGGTTTGGCGCACCAGACAGGCATCAAACCAGCCGCAACGCCGCTTGCGCCCGGTGGTGGTACCGAACTCGTGCCCACGCTCACCCAGACGCTGGCCATCCGCATCATCCAATTCGGTTGGAAACGGCCCCTCACCCACACGGGTCGTGTAAGCCTTTACGATGCCAAGGACAAAATCAATCGAGCCGGGCCCGATGCCAACACCGGTCGCCGCCTGACCGGCGATCACGTTGGACGAGGTCACAAACGGATAGGTTCCAAAGTCGATGTCCAGAAGGGCACCCTGCGCGCCTTCAAACAGAATACGTTTACCAGCCTTGCGCTTATCGTTCAGCACTTTCCAAACGGGTGCTGCGAAAGGCAGAATCTCGGACGCAATTTCCCTCAGCTGAGCAATCAGTGCATCGCGGTCCACGGGTTCGATCCCCAATCCCTTGCGCAGCGGGTCATGGTGCTGCAGCGCGCGATCTACGCGTGCCTCAAGGGTCGCTTCGTCTGCCAGGTCAGCAACCCGCACAGAACGCCGCCCAACCTTATCTTCATATGCGGGGCCAATTCCACGACCGGTGGTGCCGATCTTGGTTCCTTTGCTTGCCGCCTCTTCGCGTGCGCGGTCCAGTTCACCGTGGATGGGCAGGATCAGCGGGGTGTTCTCTGCGATCATCAGCGTTTCGGGCGATATCTCGACTCCCTGCGCCTGGATCGTTGCGATCTCTTTCAGCAGGTGCCAGGGGTCCAGAACAACGCCATTGCCGATGACACTCAGCTTGCCGCCACGTACCACACCGGATGGCAGAGCGTGCAACTTATAGACGGCACCGTCGATTACCAACGTATGACCGGCATTATGCCCGCCTTGAAAACGCGCGATCACATCGGCCCGTTCACTGAGCCAATCGACGATCTTGCCTTTTCCTTCGTCACCCCACTGGGCGCCGACAACAACCACATTGGCCATATCTGGTCCTTTTGCGCTGAGATATCAAACCCGGCTCGTATAGCGATGTGTCAGCGACAGGGAAACCGATAATTCGCCGCAGATCATAACCACGCTGTGCGTGGTGCCTCCGGCGGAGGTATTTTTGGCCAGATGAAGAGAGGATCCCTTGCTTCATCTGGCTCAAAATACCTCGGGGGAGTCGCGGCTTGCCGCGGCGGGGGCAGCGCCCCCTTTCTAGCCATTCGACAAATGAACGGGTTCACCATGTGGAGTCGTCAGATAGGCTTTCTCCCAATCCAACGAGACTGCAGAGACATCACTTGGGTTCGCGTCACCCATTTCGGCTAAATAGGCCTCGAGTGTTTCCAGCCAGGCATGGAAATAGTCGTTGCCACCATTCAGCTCTTTGCTCAGACCATGGCGTTTTAGCATCTTCGAAAATCGATCGGCCCATTCCGACCATTCGAATCGTCCCGCTTCATTCAGCGCGACCGTGACCGCAAAGACCTGTGCATGCCAGGGCTCTGCGAATGCCAGCTCGGGTAATGGCTGTGCGTTACACTCACTCATCGGGCACCAGATAGCTTTGCCACAGATCTAATATGACCTCGTCATTTCGGTTCTCGGGATCGGCCCAAAGCTCCGAGGCTGGGAATGCAACCGCATATAGTGGTTCAGGTGCCTCTCCCAGACCATGAGCATTGGAATCCGGCAAAACATGCGTCCCATGCAGGCGTAATATCCGACCGCAAGCGCCAGAAGCGTAAGATGGCAATCTGGTATGACCACCGTTTTTCAGGCGGTTGGCAGCCGGTCGTACAGTACGCACCTTTTGACCGGGATCAAACTGCACCGCGATATTCGAGGGTCGATCAGCCGGACCGCCTTTGGACAGTACGCCCTCAACCGTCCCGGCTGTCAGCGCGCGGGAAGCCAAAGGATGTGAAGCATCCGTTCCTTGGCCCAGAAGGTCTTCCAAAGTCAGGACCCCCTGCTCTACCAACAGATCTGCAAGTGCTGACACCCATTTTTCGTAGTAAGAGAATCGTGCATAGTCTTTGGGCGACAGTCGTTCGCGTGCATGGCGCGAGATGTCGATATTCCATTGTCCCAGAAACCCGGCAGCCAATGTCAGTGCCAATGCGCGCCCGTGCCATTCTTCTGGGAAAATCGCTGCATCTTGGGATTCGGGGATCACCGGACCGTCGCCGAACCGTCCTCCCATATCGTGAACGCGGGTCATGACGGCACCTTGGGCAGGCCGGTTCCGATCATACTGTCACGGGTCACAAGCGCGGTCAGGTCGTCTTCGGTCATCCCATCGGTGCCATCGGGGCGCATGGGTAGAACAAGATAGCGTATCTCGGCCGTTGAATCCCAAACCCGCACGGCTGTTTCATCCGCCAGAGAAACTCCGAACTCTGACAAAATTTTACGCGGCTCACGCACGGCCCGCGCACGATAGGCATCCGATTTATACCACCCCGGTGGAATCCCCAACAAAGGCCATGGGTAGCAACTGCACAGCGTGCAAACGACCATGTTGTGGAGATCAGGGGTATTTTCGACAACAACGATATGTTCACCTTGCCGACCGTAAAAACCAAGCTTTGTCACCTCGGGCGTTGCATCCTTAAGCAGTGCTGCCTTAAAGGCCGGGTCAGTCCAGGCTTTGGCAACAACCCGGGCACCGTTCTGCGGGCCAATCTTGTTTTGGTAAGTGTCGATGATCTCATCCAAAGCGGCCGGGTCGATCAGCCCCTTGCGGGTCAGAATCGTTTCCAGCGCCTTGACGCGAAGGGCGGGTTCAGGCGGCAATAAGGCGTGCGGATGGTCGGGATCGTCATGTGGCATGGGTCGCAGCCTGCTTTACCATCCCCTTGCCTGTCCAGTCTCTTTGCTGTGATCCCGAAGATCACTTGGCGTGATGGTAACTCGTGACTTGCCCCCGGAACCAAACTTGCATAAGTACCTCGCGATACACGCCACGCTGTACAGGACCACCATGGAAAACGTCGTTCTCATTATCCATCTTCTTCTGGCTTTGGGCCTGATCGCCGTCGTCCTGATGCAGCGGTCCGAAGGCGGCGGCCTTGGCATGGGTGGCGGCGGAGGCGGTGCCATGGCTGGCCGGTCGGCTGCAACAGCATTGGGCAAGGTGACCTGGATTTTAGCCGCGTGCTTTATCGTCACTTCGATCACACTGACCATTCTGGCGGCACAAAAATCCTCGGGCAGCTCTGTGCTCGACCGGATTGGGACACAGGCACCGGCCGCGACCGAAGAAAGCACACCGGCAATTCCGTCGGCGGATGACCTGTTGCCTCCGGCACAGGGTGACAACGCGCCTTTGATCCCGCAGGCCAACTGACACACAAAACCTAGAAACAGAAAAGAGAACTGCAACAGCATCTTGCGGTTCTCTTGCGCTATTGGCGCGAATCCTTTATACGTGAAGTCCCGTGATGCAGCGGTTTTTCTTGAACCGCCGGGCAGCTGATATTGACGTCTCACGGGGAGCAGCCGAAAAACATGGCGCGTTTTATTTTCATCACTGGTGGTGTGGTTTCATCCTTGGGCAAAGGATTGGCTTCGGCGGCTTTGGGCGCGTTGTTGCAGGCCCGCGGATATTCGGTGCGTCTGCGCAAGCTGGACCCCTATCTGAATGTCGATCCGGGCACCATGTCGCCTTTTGAGCATGGCGAAGTGTTCGTTACAGATGACGGGGCAGAAACCGATCTGGACCTTGGCCATTATGAACGTTTTACCGGCGTCGCCGCGCGCAAAACCGACTCGGTCAGTTCCGGGCGGATTTATTCCAACGTGCTGGAAAAAGAACGCCGCGGCGATTACCTGGGCAAAACCATTCAGGTGATCCCGCACGTCACCAATGAGATCAAGGATTTCATCGCCATAGGCGAGGATGAAGTCGATTTCATGCTGTGCGAGATCGGCGGCACCGTGGGCGATATCGAAGGCCTGCCCTTCTTTGAGGCCATCCGCCAATTCAGCCAGGACAAACCACGCGGCCAATGCCTGTTCATGCACTTGACCCTGCTGCCCTACATCAAAGCCTCGGGCGAATTGAAAACCAAGCCAACCCAGCACTCGGTGAAAGAGCTGCGTTCGATCGGTCTCGCCCCCGACATTCTGGTCTGCCGGTCCGAAGGCCCGATCCCGACGAAGGAACGTGAAAAGCTGGCTTTGTTCTGTAACGTCCGCCCCGATAGCGTGATTGCTGCGCAGGACCTCAGCACCATCTACGATGCTCCGCTCGCCTACCACCGCGAGGGACTTGATCAGGCGGTTCTGGATGCCTTCCAGATCAGCCCTGCCCCCAAGCCCGATCTGACCAAATGGGAAGACGTCAGTGATCGCATCCACAATGCCGAGGGCGAAGTGAAGGTCGCCATCGTCGGTAAGTACACCCAGTTGGAAGACGCCTATAAGTCGATAGCCGAGGCGCTGACCCATGGCGGGATGGCCAACCGTGTCCGCGTCAAGGTCGAATGGGTCGATGCCGAGGTATTCGATACCGAAGAGGCCGCCCCGCATCTGGAAGGCTTCCACGCGATCCTCGTGCCCGGCGGATTCGGTGAGCGCGGTACCGAAGGCAAAATCAAGGCTGCGCAATACGCCCGCGAACATAAAGTGCCCTACCTGGGTATCTGCCTGGGCATGCAGATGGCCGTAATTGAGGCCGCGCGAAATGCCGCTGGCATCAAAGAGGCCGGGTCCGAGGAATTCGACCATGAATCCGGTAAAAAGCGTTTCGAACCGGTGGTCTATCACCTGAAAGAATGGGTGCAGGGCAATCACAAGGTCGAACGCAAAGTCGGTGATGACAAGGGCGGCACCATGCGCCTGGGAGCCTATGACGCGGTTCTGGCCGAAGGGTCAAAAGTGGCCGAAGTCTATGGCGGTACCGCCATCGAAGAGCGCCACCGCCACCGCTATGAAGTGGACATCAAATACCGCGACAAGCTGGAAAAAGCTGGTCTCAATTTCTCAGGCATGTCCCCCGACGGCCGGTTGCCAGAAATCGTCGAGTGGTCGGATCATCCGTGGTTCATTGGGGTCCAGTACCACCCCGAGCTGAAATCAAAGCCGTTCGACCCGCATCCTTTGTTCCGCGACTTTGTGCGCGCTGCCAAGGACACCTCGCGTCTGGTCTGACACCAGGCACGAAAGCAGATTGTATCGGTCAGCGCGAAAAGACTGTACGCGCTGACCCTTTGCACGGTTAACTGTCCGCAACTCAGAGATAGGAGACCGTCCATGACCGATCAGATCACCAATGCACTGACATTCGCGGCCCTGCACAAAAAGGGCGAACCGGTTATCCTGTACAATATCTGGGATGCTGGCAGTGCCGGTGCCGTGCGCGACGCTGGCGCCCAAGCCATTGCCACTGGAAGCGCTCCTGTTGCGATGGCACAAGGGTTCAGCGACGGCCAAAACATCCCGATGCAGGCCGCGCTGGACAATGCTCGCCGGATTGTCGAATCCGTTGATCTTCCGGTTACTCTGGATTTCGAAGGTGCGTATGCGGCTGATGCTCAGGGTATCTCTGCCAATGTCAGGCTGGCCCTTGAATCCGGCGTTGTCGGCTTCAACTTCGAAGACCAGATCATCGGATCAAATGAGTTGTACGATATTGAAACTCAGGCCGCCCGTGTCAGCGCGATGCGTGAAGGTTGCGATGCGGCGGGCGTTCCTGCGTTTATCAACGCGCGGACCGACATTTTCCTGAAGGCGCAGCCCGAAACCCATGATGATGCGATGCTGGAAGAGGCAATGGTCCGAGCACAAGCCTATTCAGATGCAGGGGCCAGCGGATTCTTCGCCCCCGGCCTACGGGATCAGGCCATGATTGCCCGGTTGGTAGAGTCAATCGACCTGCCGCTAAATATCATAGCATTACCCGGCACACCGGACACCGCCACTTTGGCTGGGCTGGGAGTCGCGCGTATAAGCTATGGCCCTGTACCCTATCGGAAAATGCTGGCCTGGCTGCAAGACGAAGCGCGAAAGGTACTCTGACCCAGCGCGCTATCCGGCTGTAGCAGGCGGTCTTTTGATCATTCTGAGCCTTGCGCGATAGTCCGTGCTTGGCGGGTTATCAAATATGGAATAATCTCTGACCATGTTGAAAAAACTCTTTCAGGCTTTCCGCCCGCCACAACACGACAATCTGCCCGACCCAGACGCTGAACTTGCACTCGGGGCGCTTATGGTGCGCGTTGCACAAGCGGACAGGGATTATAAGCTGGAAGAGATCAGCCTGATCGACCGTATCCTCGCCCGACTTTATCAACATAATGCGATCGAAGCCGCAAAGGTCCGCGCCACCTGCGAGAAACTGCACGCAGCCGCACCGGAAACGGACACGTTCGGTAAGCTGATCCGGGAAACCACGGACCTGCACGAGCGCTTGGCCGCTTTGGATGCCCTCTGGGAGGTGGTTCTGGCCGACGGGAATACAGATGAGGGCGAGATGAAAATCGTCGAAGAAGCCCGCATCGCCATGGGTCTGAGCTTTAACGACAGCAAGACCGCCAGAAAGCGTGTGCAAAGACGCTTGGAAGAGGCGTAAGGCCTCTCTATACCTGTCTCATGTTTAGTGATTTTCTGTCTCGACTGACCCAGCCTCAGCCCGCCCCTTTCACCGATGACGATGCTCGACTGGCCTTGACGGCCCTGCTGGTGCGCGTTGCCCGATCTGACAACGACTATGCCGACAGTGAAATGGCGCGAATCGACCGGATTTCGATTGAACGCTATGACCTATCCCCGTTCGAAGCCGCCGGCCTGCGCGCCCGCGCCGAAGATCTCGAGGCCGAAGCACCGGACACCGTACGGTTCACTCGCGCAATCAAAGAGGCCGTTGCCTATGACGACCGCCTGGCAGTCGTTCAGGCCTTGTGGTCGGTCGCTCTGGCGGATGGGCACCGCACGGGTGAAGAGGATTCCTTACTGCGACTGGTCGTCAGCCTGCTGGGCATCAGTGATGTCGACTCTGCAATGGCCCGTCAAAAGGCTGCCAAATCTTGATAGCCACGCTGGGCATGTACGACATGCCTGCGCTGCGCCCTGCGAATGATCGGTTTTGGGCATCGATTCGGGATTACCTTGGCTATGGCCCCGCAAACCTAAACCGAGACCGGGATGTCTGGGATGTCTGGTTGGACCCGGATCTGGTTTTTGCCCAGACCTGCGGCATGCCCTATCGCACCCGGTTGCATGGCAAGGTGCAGTTGGTTGGAACGCCGGATTACGCGTTGCCTGGCTGCCCACCTGGCCATTACCGGTCAGTTTTTGTAGCCCGCCGCCACGACCCCCGCGATCTTGATGAATTGGCCGATGGTGTTTTTGCCTATAATGAACCGCTGTCGCAATCCGGATGGGCCGCCCCAATGGTTCACCTTGAACGATACCACCGAACACCATCGTCGGTTCTGCAATCCGGTGGTCATGCGCTGTCTGCTCAAGCCATTTCCGAGGGCCGTGCCGATTATGCCGCGCTGGATGCGCTGACATGGGAGATGCTGAAGGTCCATTCCGACCTTCCAGAAGCTCTGCGTGAGGTCGCCGAAACAACCCCAACCCCCGCGCTACCTTATATCACAGCGAAGGATCAGGACGCCGCTCAGATCGCACGCGCAGTTCGCAACGCGATTCAAACCATGTCACCGCAAGATCGGAACCTTCTGCACCTGCATGACCTGATCTCTATTCCTGCCAAAGATTATCTGCGCGTCCCAAATCCGTCGAAATTGTAAACTGCGATGGATAATTCATGATCAAATTGACCAGAACGCTTCGTCAAATTGACGGAATCACCCACTTACTCTGTCATTTGCGCATTGCATTGAGCTGATTTTTAAGCCCTAGTACCGCACCAACACCAATAACACCTGGACCAACCGTGACAGATTCAACTCCCGTCATTGAGATCAAGAACCTACACAAGAGTTTCGGCAATCTGGAAGTGCTGAAGGGCGTGGATATCACTGCCAGACGGGGCGATGTCGTATCTTTGATTGGGTCCTCGGGGTCTGGGAAATCCACTTTATTGCGGTGCTGCAACCTGTTGGAAGACAGCCAGCAGGGCGAAATCCTTTTCAAGGGTGAACCTGTTCGTTGGTCCGGTAACAGCCACACGCGCCAGCCTGCTGATGCGAAACAGGTTCTGCGCATTCGCACAAACCTGTCGATGGTTTTCCAACAGTTCAACCTGTGGGCTCATTTGACCATCCTGCAGAACGTGATGGAAGCACCTGTAACGGTATTGGGCCGTGACAAAAAAGAAGTTGAAGACAGCGCACGCAGATACCTTGAAAAAGTTGGTATTGGCGACAAGTGCGACGCCTACCCCGCACAGTTGTCTGGTGGCCAGCAACAGCGTGCCGCGATCGCGCGGGGGCTGTGCATGGAGCCCGAGGCGCTTTTGTTTGACGAGCCCACGTCGGCGCTGGACCCCGAATTGGAACAAGAAGTGATCAAGGTGATCAAAGACCTGGCTGCAGAAGGCCGCACCATGATCATTGTGACCCACGACATGAAAATGGCCGCTGATATCTCTAGCCATGTCGTTTTCCTTCACCAGGGCCTCATCGAAGAAGAAGGCCTGCCTGAAGATCTCTTTACTACCCCTGAATCTCCACGGCTTCAGGGCTTTCTTTCCGCCACTCAGGCGGCATAACTTCAGATCAGAACCAAAACTGGGGAGTATCCAATGAAAAAACTGATCCTGACCACTGCGGCCCTTGCGCTGAGCGCAGGCATGGCTATGGCAGACACCATCCGGATGGGGACCGAGGGCGCCTATGCACCTTGGAACTTCGTCAATGACGCAGGTGAGATCGACGGCTTTGAGCGCGAGCTGGGCGACGAGCTGTGCAAACGCGCAGACCTGACCTGCGAGTGGGTCAAGAACGACTGGGATTCGATCATTCCGAACCTGGTCTCGGGCAACTACGATGTGATCATCGCTGGTATGTCGATCACCGACGAGCGTGACGAGGTCATCGACTTTACCCAGAACTACACACCACCGGATCCCTCCGCCTATGTTGCAATGTCGGATGACGCCGATGTTGCAGGTGGTGTGGTCGCCGCACAAACTGGCACCATTCAGGCTGGCTATATCGCCGAATCCGGCGCGACCCTGGTCGAGTTCGCCAGCCCCGAGGAAACCATCGCTGCCGTACGCAACGGTGAGGCCGATGCGGTTCTGGCCGACAAATCCTTCCTTGCCCCGATCGTCGACGAAGACGCAGATCTGCGCTTTGTGGCCGATGAGGTTCCGCTGGGTGGTGGCGTCGGCATTGGCGTCCGTGAATCCGACGGTGAGCTGAAAGAAAAGCTCAACGCAGCCATCCAATCCATGAAGGATGACGGCAGCCTGAACGAGCTGATCACCAAATGGGAAGTGTCTTCGACCTTCTAATTCTGATCCGGCGGCGTGCCCCAGTCTACGGGCGCGCCGCCCCAGCGCCTTTACCACCTGAAGAGGCCCGCCATTTTTTCGTTCTGCACTGACCCCGACACGCTGGGAACCTTCCGTTGGTTCTCGTGCTATCTGACCAATGGTGTGCATTGGTCCTTTTACCTGTCCTTCCTCAAGGTACTGGCTCTGCTTGCCGTGACGGCGCCCGTAGCGCTGGGTTTCGGGTTCGTCGGGGCCATGGCTGCCCGTTCGCACGTTCTGCCGGTCAGTTGGCTGGGTAAGGGTTATATCGCCATCGTGCGCGGCGTGCCGGATATCGCCTTTTTCATGTTCTTCGTGATTGCTTTGGATCAGGCATTCGAATGGACGCGGCATCAAATTCTCTGCCCGGACTGGACGGATTCGATCCGACAGGGCAACGACTTTATCGTCTGCCAATCTGCCAAACTGCCACTGGGCACCTCGCCGGAATGGGTGCACGAAACCTATGGGTTCTTTCTGGCTGTCATCACTTTCTCTATTGTTTTCGGTGCTTTCGCCGCCAATGTTCTGTTCGGCGGCATGCGGGCCGTACCCTATACACAGCTGGAAACCGCCGAAGCCTATGGGATGTCCCGTCGCCAGACTTTCTGGAAAATCCTTGTGCCTCAGATGTGGGTTTATGCCCTGCCCGGTCTCAGCAATCTCTGGATGGTTCTGATCAAGGCCACGCCGTTGCTGTTCCTTCTGGGCATCGAAGATATCGTGTACTGGGCCCGCGAACTGGGCAGCACCAAGACTCCGAAGTTTACGCAATACCCACACGGTGACTGGCGCATGTGGTATTTCCTGTTCCTGCTGGTTTTCTACCTTGGCTTCACCCGTATGTCCGAGATCGGGCTTGAGCGCCTGATGCGCCGGCTGTCCCACGGACAGGCCACCGCCGCCGGAGAATTGCTGCGCAAGGAGACCACCGCATGAGCTGCTTGCAGACCATTCAGGACTACGGCCTGCGATCTCTTGGATATGGCGAGCGTCTGCTGCCAAAATCCGACTTTACCTTATGTGAGCACTTTACCCTGATCGGGTCTGGTATGATCTGGAATATCTATTTCGGAGTCATGGCGCTTGCGACCGGGTTTTTCCTTGCCACAGCACTGGCGCTTGGCAAAGCTTCACCCAGTTTCTGGCTGCGCAAACCTTCGGAATGGTTCATTTTCATCTTTCGTGGTTCGCCGCTGTTCATTCAGTTTTTCTTTGCCTATTTCTTCTTCCTGTCGCTGAAGAAATCCTATCCGATGTTCGATTCTCTGACGTCGGCCTGGATTGGGGCGCTGATCGTTCTGTTTCTGAACACTGCCGCCTATTCAGCCGAAATTTTCTTTGGCGCGCTCCGATCCATTCCCAAGGGCGATACCGAGGCTGCAGATGCTTATGGCATGTCCGGCTGGTCTCGCTTCCGGCGGATCGTCTGGCCCACCATGCTGCGGCTTGCCTGGCCCGCCTACACGAATGAGGCGATCTTTCTGTTCCATGCCACCACGCTGGTGTTCTTCTCGGCCTTCCCCGCCTGGCAGCAACGAGGCGATGCGCTGTATTACGCAAGCTATTTCGCGGATAAGACGTTCAACCCCTTTGTCGCCTATCCAATCCTTGCCTTCTATTTCATCTTACTGACGCTTGCGATCGTTGGGGGGTTCGGCCTAGTGAACAAGCATCTGAACCGTCATTTACCTGCGGAACGGAAAACAAAGATGCGCTTTCGCCTGAATCTGGCACGCTAAGGCCCATCCGGGGATGCAGCCGCTGCAATCCCCGGAAAAGACAATTTCTCAGATAAAAGTCGGTACCGTTTTGAGTAAAGGCAGCCCTTCGATTTGCGCGACGGCCTAGGGGCGGAACTAGCTTGGGAATTTTCTGGCAATCGGGGAGATGGTACCGCCTCCCTGGCTTGAACAGGGGACCTCTGGATCCACAATCCAGCGCTCTAACCAACTGAGCTAAGGCGGCACTTGTGAAGGGCGATGTATCGAACGCGTTCGCGGAATGCAAGAGGATTAAAGCTGAATTTTCCAGCTTTGTTCGACCAGATCAACCCCGAAGGAATGGACCGGTTTGCTATCCATCAACTGCCACCCAGTGGACCCATAAAGCGCACAGGCAGCCTTGTGGCTTTCATGCGTCCACAGCCTCATTTCAGTGTAACCGGCGCTGCGAGCAAAGCCCATGCAGCTCTCCAGCATCCGCTTTCCCAGACCCACCCCGCGCGCTTCGGGCAACAGTAAGAACAACCGCAGTTTTGCGGTCGTTTCACTCAGGGCAACGCAGAAAATACTGCCCAAAGGTTTACCGTCACATTCCGCAATCCAGCCACGCTCGCGCTTGGCATCATGGTCAGTGATAAAATCATCGAGGATTTCTTTCACCAACACGACAAAAGAGTCGTCAAAACCCTCGTCTCGTGAATACAAAAGATCATGCACAGCCACCAACCACGGCGCGTCCAAAGCTTCAAAGGGTCTGATCTGAATAGAGTGCATCCCCTATTTGAACGCAAAGGTAACTTGATTCTCAAGCCTTTGCGCGCTAGCACGAACTCTCATCCCCGGAGGCACACATGAGCATCAATACCGAAAGTGACATTCAGGCGAATTTGCAGATCGGACCAACAGATCAGGGGATGGTGCGCCTATTCATCGAAGCAGAAAACCTTGAGATTCCAATGGATTTCGATCCAGAAGAAGCCGAAGAGATTGCCGACGAGCTCCGCGCCGCCGCGCATGCCGCACGGGCAGTAAAAAGCTGACCTATCAAATTCTGGGATCTCTCAGAGACTGCAAGCGACGGGCCGCGTCTGTGGCAAATTTCTGGATCATCTTCTTCCGCCGGGCCGGAGCTATCTTGTCCTCTGGTGCCATACGCACGATCTCGGCGTCATAAGCATCGGCAATGATCAACCCGGTCTCGGCAGGCAACAGCTCGGTCGGAAACTCCGTATCCACTGCCCAGAAGAATCGATCACACCACTCCAAATAGCCCTGCCATTTGGAATCCGACTGGAAATCAGCGCGGCTTGATTTACATTCGATCACCCAAAGCTCACCCTTAGGACCCAGCCCCATCACATCAACCCGCAGTCCGCGTATAGGCACGAATTCCTCAACGGATACAAAGCCATGCGCCGTCAGGTGACGGGCGACGCCACGTGCAAGTCTTTGTCCGGGTTGCAGGTCCAATGTCATATCCCAAATGTGAACAATTAGTGAACAAATGTAAAGTGAGCCCATAGGGCTTGACATAGTACCACTTGGTATCGCATTAATATGAAACCAAATGGTATCTCTTTAGGTTGCATATGGAAAACCAAACTCAAAACGCGTTCCGCGCTCTGGCTGACCCTACCCGCAGGGACATTGTGCAGATGTTAGCACTGCAGGACATGACGATCGCTCAGTTGACTGATCGCTTCGACATGACCCGCGCGGCGGTCAAGAAACACCTAACCGTGCTGTCGGATGGCGGCCTGATTGCCGTCGAAGCCCGTGGCCGGGAACGCATAAACCGACTTGAACCAAAAGGCATGGCCCCTGTTCTGGATTGGCTCAGCTACTTTGATCAATTCTGGGATGAACGCCTTAACTCTCTTAAAGAAGCTGTTGAAAGGAAATCAAAATGACTGATGCCGTTCTAAGGAAATCCATCTTCCTGAGGGCCGAGCCCGAGACTGTCTGGGCCTATCTGACCGAACCCGACCGGTTGGCGGAATGGTTTCACAAACCCGAACGCCCCCTGGCGCAGGGCCAAAAGCTTGAGATGTTCGGAACGACCAGTGGCGACCTGCTGATCTGGGGAGAGGTCCGCGAGGCGCGCCCTCCGTCTTATCTGGAATACTCGTTCACGGTTAAGCCGATGGGCGACGCGGTAAGCATCGTGAAATGGACGCTGGAACCGGTTGCGGGCGGTACACGCCTGGACCTGCTGCACGAAGGTCTGCCGCAAGGTGCCGAGGCCTTTGGCCTGATCCTGGCGCTGGACAATGGCTGGGACGAGCATTTTGGCAAGATGCGCGTGGCCTTGCACGAAACTGTTGACGCCTGACCCCTTGTGCGAACCCGCCGGACGCCCTACTTAGGCCCGTGGCGGGTTCTGCCCTTCTTGTGACTGGTAGCATTCTGGTGGCCTTAAGCAATTCCGAGGGGGCTGGCTCTGTTCAGGTCCTGGCCTGATTACCTGGCGCCCACCTGTACATACAGGTCCTCGGGAATCAAACCGCACGGTTGACTGGTGGTCCCGCCACACTCGATCCAAACTCCGGCAGGAAATAGCCGGATTTCCGAGCTCTGGGTTCTGACCTGCGGGCCAGATCGCGCTAATCATACCTGGAGCAGACAGGCATCAAGAAATGCTTTTACGGGTTCGGGTTGCCGAATGGCGCGGTGCTGCACAATCACAACATTAAAATACCCGATATCCTGTGCCAGCGGACGCGCTACGACCGCATCGCCTTCTATCGTGCGGCTCGCCTCTGGCGGAAAACCAACCAGCGTGAACCCGAGCCCTTTGCCAACATAGGCATGCACCAACTCTCGCGATTGCGAGGTCAGCGGCACTTCTGGATCAAGCCCGGCGGCCTGCAACAGGTCAAGATAGCTTGGACCCGGACCGGAACGCGACACTGCGATGTAGGGCATGCCTGTCAGCTGCTCAAGCTGTATGCTGGCGGCATGCGCCAATGGGTGCGAGGCCGGGAGTAAAACCAGAGGCGCCAGTTCTTTAAGTACTTCAACGTGATGACGTCGGGGTTCAAACCCTTGATCAAACACCACAAGCGCGTCCAACTCGCCCGCATCTATCGCAGCAACGAGGTTCGGGAAATCATCCTCAACAACCTCGATGCGGATACCGGGATGGCTTTGGCGAAAAGCCAGAACAGCTGGTAGAATGATCTTCTGCGCAATCGCATAATGTGTCCCGATCACAATAGACCCTGTTTTACCCTCAGCCATCACAGCGGCCCGATTGCCGAGCGCGCCTGCTTGCATCAGCAACGCGTCGGAATCCGTCAAAAAGGCTGCGCCAACGCGGGTCAACCTCATCCCGCGTGCGGGAAAGCGGTCAAACAACGTCAAACCAGTGACATCTTCGAGTTTGTCGATTGCCGATGAAATAGCGGCGGCCGAAACATTCAGGTTCCTGGCTGCCTGCGCGATACCGCCACATCGCGCCGTCTCGGCAAAGAACGACAACTGGCGCAAAGTGAAACGTATCATCAATAAAATCTTCTCTTTACAAATTTTAAATCAGTTTTTTCGACCTTTAGCAATGCGCTACCCTGCGTTTGAAACTCAGGGAGAAAGCAGATGGACATCAGACCACTTACCGGCGGTGTGGGCGCAGAGATCATCGGCGCCGATATCCGAGACGGCAGCCAGTTCGACGCCATTCATACGGCCTTTGCTCAGCACTCTGTCATCGTACTCAGAGCGCAGGATGTCGGCCCGGATGAGCATCTGGCGTTTGCCCAACGCTTTGGCGCGATCAACATCAACCGCTTCTTCAGGCCGGTCGATGGGCATCCAGAAATCGCTATGGTGCTGAAGGAAAAGGATCAGAAAGAGGCCATCGGAGAGGGCTGGCATACCGATCATTCCTACGACCAAATCCCGGCGATGGGGTCTATCCTGCATGCTTTGGAAACCCCGCCCTTTGGAGGCGACACGCTGTTCGTCTCGATGGGTGCAGCTTATGAGGCGCTGTCACCTACCATGCGGAGCTTTCTGGATGGGCTCTGGGCGGTTCATTCCTCTCGGCACGTTTTTGGAACAAGCACACAGGACAGTGAAGCGGCGCAAAGTGGTCGGCTAAGCAATGCACAGGCAGCCACCCAAGACGCGCGACATCCTGTGATCATAAAACACCCCCTCAGCGGGCGGCGCGGTATTTATGTGAATCCAGTGTTCACAACCCATATCGAAGGCCTGAGCGCTGATGAATCAGCAGCCATCCTTGCAATGCTATATGACCATTGCCAGCAACCCGAGTTCCAATGCCGCATTCGTTGGCAAACAGGCGACATGACCATCTGGGACAACCGGGCCACATGGCACAAAGCGGTCAATGACTATCATGGATTTCGACGATTGATGCACAGGGTTACCGTGGAGGGTGTCGCCTTGTCTGCCGAATGACCCGAACCCTGTCAGACAAAAGTCACAACGCAGTCAGACTAAAACTGACGCCCTGACCTAACAATTACGGCGGGCAAGCTCTGCGTCCACCTCAGCCGGCGTGTCACGTGTCCTAACGCCCAGTACGTGTCTCTTGTTTGATCAAGGCAGGCTTTAGCCTGACAGAAACCGGCGTTCCACCGCGCGGACCGCCGGGTTTTTCTGCCATGCTCATAATGGCATAGGCAAACTGTACACCGGCAAAGACGATCCCGTTCATGAACCAGATCATCGCCAGAGCAACCAGACCGATATCAGAACCAGTAATCAGATGACGCAGGTTGGCGACGTTCAGGGCCAGAAGCACCCCGACAAAAATTGCCGAGATGGCAAAGCCCCAGGCCACTTGCGTGATATACAAACGGATCAGTTTGGGCATGGCGGACCTCATTGCGCTATAATATTCAGTTTAACGCATATTTGATCCGTGTAAACGCGTCAGAACGCCTCGGGCTTGGCCTCGTGCGCCATGTGATCCAGCACTGCGTTGACAAATTTGGTCTCTTTACCTTCGGGGAAGAAGGCCCGCGCCACATCGACGAATTCAGTGATGACCACCTTGGGCGGTGTGTCGTTCTGTGTCAGCTCTGCTCCGGCGGCCCGGAAGGCCGCGCGCAGGGTCGGGTCGATCCGGGCAATCGGCCATTTGGCAACCAAAGCACGATCGGTCATCTGATCGATCGGCGCCTGATAATTGACCGCATCTTCAACCAGCTTGCGGAACAGGCGAATATCGCCGTCCAGCATTTCCTCGCCCTCATAGACGGCGCCAAAGCGGTGATCCAGAAACTCGGTCACAACCTGATCGGTTGTCTGACCCGATTGCTCCATCTGGAACAGCGCCTGCACGGCATAGAGCCGAGCGGCGGATTTCATCAGGCGTTTCTGGTTGGCCGGTTTTGGCGCGTCTGTCTTGGTCATGCTGTCGTGGATCCGTTGCTGTCGCCCGCCACAAGGATGGACTCGGACGGCGGCTTGAACCCGACGCCCTTTTTGGAAGAGCCCCACTTACGGCTGAGCGCGATCAGATGCAAGGCCGCAGCGGCAGCCCCGCCCCCTTTATTCATTTTTTCCGGATTGGCGCGCACTTCGGCCTGATCGTCATTCTCGACTGTCAGGATACCGTTGCCGATGCACAGCCCCTGCAGACCCATCAGTTGGATGGCACGGCTGGAGTCGTTGCAGACGGTTTCGTAATGCGTGGTCTCTCCGCGAATGACACAGCCCAGCGCGACATAGCCGTCAAAATTGCACTGACGGTCCGCCATGGCGATAGCCGTCGGGATTTCCAAGGCGCCGGGCACTTCGACCACATCACAGGTGCCGCCTGCCCCTTCGATCTCGGCCTTTGCGCCAGCCACCAGATTGTCAGCGATGGCGCGATAGAACGGGGCCACAACGATCAACAGCTTGACGGGTTTGTCGAAACTCGGTGTCGGCAACACGCCGTGTTTGTCTTGTTCAGCCACAATCAGTCCTCCCTGAGGATAGAACGGGTCCCGACAATGGACAGGCCAAAAGCGTCGAGCCCGAGATAAACGGTTTCCGGCGAGTCGGTCAGCAGCACAAGTTCCTGGATCCCCATCTTGGACAGGATCTGCGCCCCCAGACCGGTTTGTTTGATGGTGCGCGGGCCCTCATCTTCAGCCGCATAGAGCGAGTTGCGCGGTTGGCGGAACAGACAGACTACGCCGCGCCCTTCATCCGCAATCTTTTCCATCGCGCGCGGCAGCTCACGTGAGGATTTCGGGCCAAGACCCAGAATGTCGGGCGCCTCGTGCAGCGCATGGGTCCGGGTCAAAACCGGCTCGGGCGTGGTGATGTCACCCTTGACCATCACGACATGTTCGATGCCATGGGTCTGATCGGTGAAAATCCGCATTTCCCAGTCGCCGCCATATTCGGATGTGACGGTTTCCCGAGATGTCTCAACCACCAGATTGTCATTGCGCGACCGGTAGGCGATCAAGTCGCTGATCGTGCCGATCTTCAACCCGTGTTCCTTGGCGAATTCGACCAGGTCAGGCAGCCGCGCCATGGTTCCGTCAGGGTTCATGATCTCGCAGATCACGCCCGACGGGTTCAGCCCGGCCAGGCGTGAGATATCAACGGCGGCCTCGGTATGGCCCGCGCGCACCAGCACCCCGCCCCGCTTGGCCCGCAAGGGGAAGACGTGACCCGGCGTGGCGATATGGACCATCGTGTTTTGCTCGTTGATCGCAGTCGCCACGGTCAGCGCCCGGTCACCAGCGGAAATGCCAGTCGACACTCCCTCGCGCGCTTCAATCGACACGGTGAACGCGGTCTCATGACGTGACGAGTTGTTCACCGCCATCATCGGCAGACCCAACGTGTCAATCCGTTCCGCCGTCATCGGCAGGCAGATCAGGCCACGACCATGGGTGGCCATGAAATTAATTGCCTCAGCATCAGCGAACTCGGCGGCAATCACCAGATCGCCCTCATTCTCGCGATCTTCGTGATCAACCAGGATATACATCCGGCCTCTGCGCGCCTCGTCGATGATCTCTTTGATCGGGCTGATTGCCGCGCGCAGCTGGGCCTCGACCGGTCCGGGAGTTTCAAAGCTCATGGGGCAGCCTTTCACATGCCAAGTTTGACCGGGTGGATAGACCACCGCGCGGTCAAAGACCAGACCGCATGCGGCACCGTTCCGGTCAGACGCGACGTTGAATTGTGGACTAGGACATTTCAGCGAGGCGCGCGACATAGCGAGCCAGCGTGTCGATCTCAAGATTGACCCGGTCGCCGATGCCGACATCCCCCCAGGTCGTCACCTCTTTGGTGTGCGGAATGAAGTTGATACCAAAATCGCACCCGTCCACATCGTTTACGGTCAAAGAAGTACCGTTCAGCGCAACTGATCCCTTGGGCGCAATGAAGCGAGCCAGATCTTTGGGTGCGCGCAAGGTTACCCGCGTGCTGTCGCCCTCGTCCAGAACGGCGACCACTTCTGCGACGCCATCAACATGACCAGACACGATATGACCGCCCAACTCATCTCCGACCTTCAGCGCGCGTTCCAGATTGACGCGTTTGCCGACGGTCCAGCGATCCAGGTTTGTTTTCGAAACGGTTTCCGCGCTGATTTGCACATCATACCAGTCTTCGCCCAGTGCGATGACTGTCAGGCAAACGCCGTCGCTGGCAATGGATGCACCAATATCAATCCCCGGGGTATTGTAGGCGGTTTTGATCCGCGCCCGCAGATCGCCTTGCTGCTCCAGTTCGGTGATGGTGCCGATATCTGTGACGATCCCCGTAAACATTGCGTTAACCCTCTGTTTCTAACCTGATGCCAGCGCTCACCGTCGAGGTAAGCGTAAGCGCGCCTACGGGCAAGCCCCAGGTTGCCGCAAATACGACAAACAGGCATAATTCCTCATCTAACGACAAGAGCAGCAGAAATGTTACCACTCAACGGCGCTGCGCAAAAACGCGTATTTCTTTTCCTGCAAGGACCGCACGGGCCGTTTTTTGGCGCGCTTGGTAAGATCCTGCGCGCAGCGGGTTCCGAGGTGTGGCGCGTGGGTTTCAACGCCGGGGATCAGGCTTTCTGGTCTGATAAGGCCAGCTTTATTCCCTATGCTGGCAAACCCGAGAACTGGCCGGCAAAATTTGTTGACCTGGTTGTCGGCCGCGAGGTGACAGACATTGTCCTGTATGGCGATACGCGTCCAATCCACGCCCAAGCCATCCGCATCGCCCGCGCCCACGGGATCACTGTTCATGTTTTCGAAGAAGGGTATCTGAGGCCCTGGTGGGTCACCTACGAACGCACAGGTACGAATGGCAATTCGCATCTGATGAATCTGGAAGTTACCCAGATGCAGCGAGCGCTGGAGCGTACTGATGCGCCGATGCCGCCCCCTCCGACGCATTGGGGTGATATGCGACAGCATATTTTCTATGGCGCGCTGTATCATTGGTTTGTTCTGTTCCTGAACGGCAAGTATCGCAATTTTCGAACCCACCGTGACCTACCGGTTTCGAAAGAGTTCAGGCTTTATTTCAAACGGCTGGCAATGATGCCGTTCCACAGAATCCGGCGGCGTATGGCGACGGAGCGAGTCCGGCGGGGCGGGTTTCCCTATCACTTGGCATTGCTGCAACTGGGACATGACAGTTCAGTTCAGTCACACTCGGACTTTGACTGCATGTCCGAATTTCTTGAGCAGGTACTGCACGGTTTTGCAAATGGCGCACCAACGCACCATCATCTGGTCATCAAAGAACACCCGCTGGAAAACCATCGGGAACCATTGCGCCAGGTGGCACGCAAGCTGGCCAAAACACTGGGTATCGCTGATCGGGTCCATTATGTACCCGGGGGCAAACTGGCCACATTGCTCAACGAAGCGAGCTCGGCCGTGACGATCAATTCAACTGCGGGTCAGCAGGTATTGTGGCGCGGCATTCCTCTGCGCGCCTTTGGCAAATCGGTCTATGACAAGCCCGAATTTGTTTCCAGCCAACCGATCACTGATTTCTTTTCCAATCCAGATATCCCCGATACCGAAGCCTATCAAAGCTATAGGCGTTTTCTGCTTGAAACCAGTCAGGTCCCCGGCGGGTTTTATTCACGCCGTGGGCGGCGACAGTTGCTTAGGCGCGCCGTGGATATGATGCTAAGGGCGAAAGATCCCTACCAATCCGTGCTGACCGACAAAGAGGCGCGGACGCCACAGTTGAGGATCGTTGAGTAAATCACCCCTCTTGATGCTGGCGATTGCAGTGGGAAACAAGTACGCTGCTGGAAACAAAAGACCAAAACCAAGACGTTCGAGGATATTCGGCAGTGCAGCGCTTTCCAATCCGATGGGGACGGGGTGTAACCCTTGTGGCCGCTCTTGGCCTGCTGGCCGCGTGCCAACTACCTAAAACCGGCCCAAACAAATCCGAAATCCTTGCCGGTTCGACCACAAAAGGTGGAAACGCCTATGTTGTTGAGGTCAACGACCGGGTGGCGCAGGTCACGTCGGCAGTGCCTCAATACGGGTTCTCGCAAACCTTCCGTAGCGCTCAGAACCTGACCGCCGACACGGTTCGTCCGGGTGATGTACTGGGCCTGACAATCTGGGAAAACGTAGATGACGGGCTGTTATCCGGAGAGACCGGCGCCTCAACATCCCTGGAAGAGGTACAGGTCGACAGCGAGGGCTTCATCTTTGTTCCCTATGCCGGGCGCCTGCGCGCAGCCGGAAACACGCCGGAACAGCTTCGCATGTTGATCACGGAAAAGCTCCAGGATCAGACCCCTGATCCTCAGGTCGAAGTGCGCCGTATCGCCGGGGACGGATCAACCGTTTCGCTGTCGGGCACCCTGTCCGCACCCGGGATCTATCCGATCGAACGACCAACCCGCACACTGGCCGGAATGCTGACACGGGCTGGCGGCGTGATCGAAGGGTCCGATATCGCCCTGGTGACACTGATCCGAGGCAATCAAAAAGGGACGGTCTGGTACAATGACTTGTTCCGCAACCCGGAATTTGACGTTGCCCTGCGGGGTGGCGACCGCATTCTAGTCGAAGCCGACAACCGGTCCTATGTCGCCTTGGGGGCGACGGGCGGTCAGTCGCGCGTGGCATTCGACAGTCAGGATCTGTCCGCGCTGGAAGCGCTGGCACAGGTTGGTGGCTTACAGCCCCTGTCTTCGGACCCGACCGGCATTTTCGTTCTACGAAAGGAACGACAGGACATTGTCCGGTCAGTCATGGGAAAACCGGACCTGCAGGGAGAGCAGCGCATGATCTACGTGCTGAACCTGACAGCACCCAATGGCCTTTTCATCGCCCGTGACTTTGTCATCCGCGATGATGACACAATTTACGTCACCGAAGCACCTTACGCGCAATGGAGCAAATCCATCTCGTTGATCGCCGGTGGCCTGACCCCGCTTGCCAATGTCACGACACTGACAGGCGGATGATGCCCTCCGTTCCTCAAGGAACGCATGCCAAGGCCGAACGCAGTCGTCTTTTGGTCTATAATGGCGGATTTCTGACAGCCGCGCGCGTGCGGAGAATTCTGTCACTGGCCGGATATGATATCGGCATCGGCACGCCCAAGGGGTCGGATCTGGTGGGTATCTGGGGCAATAGCCCGACGGCACATCGTGGACTGCGTATAGCGACCAAATACAATACTCCGATCTTGCGCGTAGAGGATGCATTCCTGCGATCTCTGCACTCAGGACGCAATGGCGATGCTCCGCTGGGTCTGCTGCTTGATCGCAGCGGTGTGCATTTTGATCCAACACAGCCTTCGGATCTGGAAACACTTCTTGCGACCGACCCGTTGGATAATACGGCCCTGCTGAACCGGGCACGTGGCGGGATGGCGCGGCTGCGCGAACTGCATCTGAGTAAGTATTCCGCCTATGATCCCGCGACCCCTGCGCCGGACCCAGGGTATGTCCTGGTTGTCGATCAAGCACGCGACGATGCTTCTGTAAGGGCAAGCGGCGGCGATGAGGCCCGGTTCCGCGAGATGCTGGTTATGGCGCAAGAGGAGAACCCCGGCGCGACCGTTTTGATCAAAACCCACCCCGACACGATCGCAGGGCACCGGCCCGGATATTACTCTGCCGATGATCTGACCGACCGCGTATCCTTTCAGCACAGCGCCATCAGCCCCTGGACCTTGTTAGAGGGTGCTGTGGGCGTCTACACCCTGTCCTCGCAACTTGGGTTCGAGGCCATATTGGCCGGTCACAAACCCCGCGTCTTCGGCCAACCGTTTTACGCCGGATGGGGTCTTACCCAAGACGAAGCCCATTTCCCAAGACGCCAACGAAACCTGACGCGCGCGCAACTCTTCGCCGCCACCATGGTTCTTTATCCCAAGTGGTACGATCCCTATCGGGATCAGCTGTGCGAATTCGAATCCGTGCTGGACACGCTTGAAGGTCTGACCCGCGCCTGGCGACAAGATCACAAGGGCTGGACGGCATCCGGGATGCGGCTTTGGAAACGCAGGCACCTGCAGCACATGTTTGGGCGCGAGAAAAAGGTAAAATTCACACCTGACGTTCCCGAAAACCCAGATCGTCCCCACATGGTTTGGGCGCGGCACGGCCGTGATATGGAAAACGTCACACGGGTCGAGGATGGCTTTGTTCGGTCCCGTGGGTTGGGGGCCAGCCTTGTGCCGCCTCTGTCGCTGTCGCTGGATGACCTTGGGATCTATTACGACCCGACCAAACCCAGCAGGCTGGAAGAGATGATCGCCAAGCGGGAGGCCCTGCGGCCGGATCAGGAATTGCGGGCCGAGCGGTTGGTGACACAGATTATCGCCGGAGCGGTCAGCAAATATAACACCGGCGGCCCGGTTCCGGACTTGCAAAAAGGTCACCGCATTCTGGTGCCCGGACAGGTCGAGGACGATGCCTCGATCCTGTTTGGAACCAGCACCGTTCGCACCAATACCGAACTTCTGCGCACCGCCCGCGAGATGAACCCGACCGCCGTTCTGATCTATAAACCGCACCCCGATGTCGAAGCTGGCCTGCGTGAAGGTGAGGCCGAAGCTGAGGGGCTAGCAGACCTGATCGTCACGAACACCGATCCCGCCGCATTGTTGGGTGAGGTTCAGGAGGTCTGGACCATGACCTCTCTGCTAGGGTTCGAGGCGCTGATGCGCGGATTGCCGGTCACAACGCTCGGTGCACCCTTTTATGCTGGTTGGGGTTTGACGCAGGATTTGGGGTCCGTCCCCGCCCGTCGTGGTGCACGGCCCTCCCTGCTGGGATTGATCCATGCCGCACTGATCGATTACCCGAGGTATCTGGACCCTGTCACCGGCATGCCCTGCCCTCCGGAAGTGGTATTGGAAAGGCTGACAGACGGCTACCAGAGCCGATCTGGCCCCGGCCTTAGACTGCTCTCGAAACTACAGGGCGTTTTCGCAACACAGGCGCATCTCTGGCGCCGTTAGCGCAATGCCCGCGCCCAGCGATGCATCACGTCTTGACCGATGATGCGGGTCTCCAGCAGTTCAAACCGTGGGGCCTCATCCAGACGATCCATACCAAGCCCCCCGATGGCAGGCAAACCTTCGGCACCAATCGCAAGCCCGGCACTGAAGCCGATCAACTCATCAACCAGTTCATCCGCCAAAAGCGACGCGGCAAGGGACGATCCGCCCTCGCAAAAGACGCGGGTCAAACCCTCCTGCCCCAACTGCAGCAACAGGTCAGCGGCATCGATGTGATGATCGCGTAACGCGCAGGGGATAAGCCTTGCGCCCAGTCCTTCCCACGCTTTTGCACGTTCGGCATCCGGTGACGGACCATGGCACAACCACACCGGAACTTTCGAGGCGGTGCGTGCCAGTTGACCCATCAACGGGATATCCAGATGGCGCGAAACGACGACGCGCACAGGCTGACGTTCAATCCCAAGATCCCGAACTGTCAGAGAGGGGTCGTCTACACGCGCTGTACCCGCCCCAACCATAACGGCATCATGCGTTGCCCGCATGGCATGAACAGCCCGCCGCGAGGTCTGACCCGTAATCCACTGACTATGGCCGCTTTCGGTCGCAATGCGCCCGTCAAAACTGCTGGCCAGTTTAAGCGTGACAAATGGCCGGCCCTGTTCGGTCTTTAGAAAGAAACCGGCGTGGTCGCGGGCCGCCTGATCCGCAAGAACACCGGTTGTCACGTCAATCCCAGCGTCGCGCAGCATGGCAAAGCCCTGCCCGGCAACACGCGGATCACTGTCTTCGATGGCTGAAACAACACGCGCCACACCGGCCTCAATCAAGGCCTGAGCGCAAGGCGGGGTCTGTCCGTGATGGGCGCAGGGTTCAAGCGAGACATAAGCAGTCGCGCCACACGCCTGCGATCCCGCCTGTCTTAACGCTTCGGTTTCTGCATGTGGCCGACCGCCAGGTTGCGTCCAACCACGCCCAACAATCCGCCCGTCCTGTACGAGTACGCAGCCAACGGATGGGTTGGGCCAGCACGTCCCCTGTCCGCGCCGCCCCAAGTCAAGGGCCAGCGCCATATATCGCTTATCTGTTTCGCTCACTCGTCCGTCGAAGGCTGCGGCGGGCGCAGTTCGTGGACAAACTCCTCGAAATCATCGGCCGCCTGGAAATTCTTATACACGCTTGCAAACCGAACATAGGCAACGGTGTCGATCCGCGCCAGAGCTTCCATAACAATTTCACCGATCTTGCTGGACGGAATGTCGGTATCGCCCATGCTTTCCAGCCGTCGCACAATACCCGAGATCATCTGATCGATACGTTCCGGATCAATCGGGCGTTTCTGCATCGAGATACGGATCGAACGTTCCAGCTTGTCGCGATCGAAATCCTCGCGTTTTCCATTGGTTTTGATCACAACCAGATCGCGTAACTGAACGCGTTCATAGGTGGTGAACCGTCCGCCGCAAGCCGGGCAGAAACGGCGCCTGCGGATCGCGACATGATCCTCTGCCGGGCGTGAATCTTTGACCTGAGTGTCGATATTTCCGCAAAACGGGCAGCGCATCCGCCGTCTCCTCGTCTCTTGTTCCGCCTCTTTTAGTAAGCGCTGTGGCCCACTTATCCACAACTATAGGGCAGCCTCTAGGATTTGGGTAGTCGGAAATTTTTACCGCTAAATAAAGGGGTCACGCGAAATGCGCAGCGACGCGTCGGTTGTGTGATTGGGTCCGGTGTTCAAACAGATAAACGCCCTGCCATGTCCCCAGCATGGGCACCCCTGCGGCGACAGGAATGCCCAAGGACACAGGCAGCAACGCAGCTTTGATATGTGCTGGCATATCGTCTGGCCCCTCATAGGTGTGGCTTAAATACGCCATCGACGGATCATCCGCCGGTGGGACCAGACGTTCGAAAAAGGCCTGCAAATCTGTCCGCACCTCGGGGTCCGCATTTTCCTGAATGGCCAGAGAACACGAGGTATGGCGTACAAACAGGGTCAACAATCCGTCGTAACCGCTTGGGGCAAGCCAGTCTCGTATATCCGAGGTGAACTCATACAGCCCCGGCCCCTGCGTTGAAATGATAAACTCGGTCTGCAAAACGCGGGTCTTACCTTCTTCAGTCAAAAATTGGCTGCCGGAAACACAGGCCATTCGCGTTCTGGACGGACCTGCTCTGCCCCGGCTGGAAACCAATGGAAACAAAGCTTGTGCTCTGCTCGACATTTGCTGGAGGGGTCAACGAGAATTGGACCGCCGTGCGGCGACCGGTGGCTTCGCTTGGGCCATATCCACGCACAACATAGATATTCTGCTGCCACCCTGCCCCTAAGCTGCGACGAGCAAAATCTGCAGCAGCGCACCAATAGCCATCCACATCCCTGCGCGCGCGCGGGATCACCTCAAACACTTTGTCGTTTACTGCAACAGTCTGAAAACCGTTTGGTGCTGCTGTCACCGCCCCCGGTTCAAACAACGTGGCGGCGGCCAGAACCGCAGATGTGATCACTTTTTTCATAATGCTACTCTCTCATGTTTCTTGATAAATATTAAAGTAGATTGCAGGCGGCCATGGCAAAGCCACCTCACGTTCAATTCAGGCATTGTTCCTATTTACGTGAACCGGCATCAGCCAGCCCCGATATCGGATCAGTTGACCCAACATCGGCATTTCTGCCGAAACATCGAACCGAAACCGGCCTTGATCATCCTGCCATTCCACCGTCGCCGAACGCGGTAAAAGAAAGTTTGGGCATGGCACCCCCAATAGAGTGAGGCGCAGGATGTTCAAATGCAGCTTTTGACCTCGAACCTGTGGGCGCATCCAGATGGTCAGCCCTCCGATCCTCTCTTTCACGCACCGCCTGTCTGCGTCGTAGACCAGATGAGACAGCGTCTCATGCCCGCCAAAATCCCTGAACCATTCCCATTCCTGGCCATTGAGTTTGGTTCGAATGCGGACCGTCTGAGTATCTGCACCGGGGGGAAACCCACCCAACCACAATGACAAAGAGGTCAACCACCCGGTTCCTCTTTGGATGCTGCATAGTCCTGTAAACTCTGCCGTTTCACTGTGGAATTTTCGGACCGCATCCGGCACCTCAGAATTGGCTGGAAGGGCCTGCAGAAATGGGTCCGGCCTCACGCATACCCTCCGGGGAAGAACTGCGCTTTCATGGATGAATCCGGAACCAGGCACGTTTCGAACCGTCCAAAGAATGCAAATCGGTGGCGCGCGATGAAATGATAAAGCGGATCCTTCAAAAACCGCGGAAGAAATCGACAGGCCGACAGAACAGGCCACAAAGCGGGTAAGCTGCGCATTGCAGCAGCAAAAGCATCCAAGCGCTGATGCACAACACCGTCAACGATCACAAGATTGGTTTCAAACTCGTCGGTGGGCAGGCCGAGTTGCCGGTAAAGGCTTTGTCCTATGGGGGACTGGGCAATTACAAACTTGAACCGCTTCTTTGTGTCGGCCCACAGCATGAACCTGAAAAATCGAGAACACAGCACGCATTCTCCATCAAAAACGATGAGGTTCTGCTCGGTTCCCACATCTGAGATCGCCCGGTCTTGCATTGGATACCAGATCAATTTCGCCACAACCGGACCGTGCCATTGAAGGGTAAAATCCGCAATGCGACACGTAGGTTTTCAGATGAAACGTGCCGGGGAGCTACCGATCGCTAGTCTGAGACGACCGGAGCTCTACCCTCATCCCAATAAGGTGCTGACCCGACAACACGAGGTAACTATGCCTTTGCGTTGCTATATCCTTGCTGAAAAGTGCCAGAAACTTGTGAAAACCTGCCAGATGGGTTTGCCTGCACTCGTACAAACTGGGTTCAAATTTTTCGCGAAAGCATTAAGAATTGGATATGGAGCTTGATATTGCCAGAATTCAACACTTGACCCGAACGGTAGATGAGCGTTCGGGCGGCCCAGAGTTGGCAGACCAGCTTTTGGAACGCAGCGGTCTAAGCCGAGCGGCAATCGCTCCCCCCACTACAGTCTACAGTGCGCAAACTGAGGCGATGTTCATCAGATATGCCTGCGACGCTATGCGCGACATAACTTTTGCCGCCTATGCGGGTTCAAAAGTCAGTTCGGCCTCTAGCATTACGGCCTATATCAGCAAGTACTCTCGTGACCTCCGACAGGTGTTTGAAAACACAACCCGCTTCTCTCGCATCATAGATCCCACAATAACCTTCAGTCTGCGCCATGTCGGGAATTTTGTGTCCTTCGAGGCGGACTGGGAAGACGCAAGTTTTGCCCGGTATCACAGACGCACAGAGTTTTTGATGTTTGGGACACTGGCGCGAATGCGGAACCTGACGCAGTCAGACTTCCACCCCATAGCAATTCGCTTTCAACACGAGGTTGGAGAGAAAAGAAATCTATTTCAAAAGCTTGCAGGATTTTCGGTAGAGTTTGGAGCAGAAAACCTAGAGATTGTTCTGTCGCCTTCATCTCTGGATCTTCCCGTGCCCACATATGACCCGATGCTTCGAGAGCATCTGATTGGGTACGGGGAACGCGTTCTGGCAGAACGGGCCTCGCCTAAGCAAAAATTGCGGGCGCAGGTCGAGGGTCTGATTACACGTTCGATGCCGGGAAATTTTCCGCAAGCCGATGACATAGCCGCCAATCTCGGCATGAGCCCGCGAACATTTGCGCGTCGGCTAAAGGATGAAGGGTCAAGCTATCGAGAGATCGCAGACGATCTGCGCTGTGATCTGGCCCAAACTTTCATCACCAACGGTATGCAGCTATCTGAAATTGCATTCTCACTTGGCTACGCAGACCAACCCGCCTTTTCCACCGCTTTCAAACGGTGGACGGGTCGCGCGCCCAGCGCTTTCCGCAGCCGCCTGGACCCGTGATCGTAACTTTGAGGTAGCCGGGGGTCGTCAGCCTTGCAGCCTCGCCCCGGCCCGTCCCATGAGTGGACATTGCGGATATAGGAAGACGCGC
This sequence comes from Ruegeria sp. YTSA226, assembly GCF_059609905.1. Lineage (NCBI taxonomy): Bacteria > Pseudomonadati > Pseudomonadota > Alphaproteobacteria > Rhodobacterales > Roseobacteraceae > Ruegeria > Ruegeria sp. YTSA226. The sequence continues at coordinate 16,297 of NZ_JBXWMQ010000001.1, read as the reverse complement.
AGCGGGCTTCTTGTGAGTTCTCGCCAAATTGATGTTTCTACAAGCCACCGTGAACAGTGGTTTCAAACGAAAAAGGCGCCTCGGTCGAGGCGCCTTTCTGGGTTACTGATCCAGGAACGACCGCAACTTTCGCGACCTGCTGGGGTGTTTCAGTTTTCGCAGCGCCTTCGCCTCGATCTGACGGATACGTTCGCGGGTCACGCTGAACTGTTGGCCGACCTCTTCCAGAGTGTGGTCGGTGTTCATACCGATGCCAAACCGCATCCGCAGAACCCGTTCTTCCCGCGGGGTAAGTGAGGCCAGAACACGTGTGGTCGTTTCCTTGAGGTTTTCCTGAATAGCACTGTCCAACGGCAGCACAGCATTCTTGTCCTCGATGAAATCGCCAAGCTGGCTGTCTTCTTCGTCGCCAATCGGCGTTTCCAGGCTGATCGGTTCCTTGGCGATCTTCATCACCTTGCGGACCTTCTCCAGCGGCATCTGCAGCTTTTCGGCCAGTTCTTCCGGCGTCGGCTCGCGGCCGATTTCATGCAGCATCTGACGTCCGGTCCGAACCAACTTGTTGATCGTCTCGATCATATGGACCGGGATACGGATCGTGCGTGCCTGATCCGCGATGGATCGGGTGATTGCCTGACGGATCCACCAGGTGGCGTAGGTCGAGAACTTATACCCGCGGCGGTATTCGAACTTGTCTACGGCCTTCATCAGGCCAATGTTACCTTCCTGAATAAGATCAAGGAATTGCAGACCACGGTTCGTGTATTTTTTGGCGATCGAGATCACTAGACGCAGGTTGGCTTCGACCATTTCTTTCTTGGCCTGGCGCGCCTCTTTCTCGCCTTTCTGGACCTGCTGTACGATGCGGCGGAATTCGCTGATGTCCAGGCCAACATATTGCCCGACCTGAGCCATATCGTTGCGCAGTTCCTCGACCTTGGAGGTCGAGCGTTCGATGAACATCTGCCAGCCCCGGCCCGGCTTTTCAGCCATCTCTGCCAGCCAGTTCGGGTCCAGTTCACGCCCACGATAGGCGTCAACAAATTCGCGACGGTTGATGCGGGCCTGATCCGCCAGCTTCACCATCGAGCTGTCCAGCGACATGATCCGACGATTGATGCCATAGAGCTGGTCAATCAAAGCATCGATCCGGTTGTTGTGCAGATGAAGGCCGTTCACCAGCTCGACAATCTCGGCGCGCAGCTTCTGATAGGTCGCTTCGTCCGTGTCGCTGAATGTGCCGTCTTCGTTCAGGGTTGCCGAAATCCGGCTGTCCTGCATTTCGCTCAGCATCGCAAAATCAGTCGAAATACGCTCGAGCGTAGTCAGAACCTGATCTTTCAGAGCAGCTTCCATAGCAGCCAGCGACATGTTCGCCTGCTCGTCTTCGTCATCGTCATCATCGGTCGCAATCGGGTTGCCATCGGCATCCAGCTCGGGGCCTTCTTCTTTGGCGGGCTTTGCGGCCTGCACGGTCGAAGTGTCGACGACCGGCTCTTCGACATCGCCGTCTTCGTCCATCTGATTGCCGAAAGTGGCCTCCAGATCAATGACGTCGCGCAGCAGAATGTCTTCGGACAGCAATTCATCATGCCAGATCGTAATCGCCTGGAAGGTCAGTGGGCTTTCACAAAGCCCCAGGATCATCGTATTACGACCAGCCTCGATCCGCTTGGCGATAGCAATCTCGCCCTCACGGCTGAGCAGTTCGACCGAACCCATTTCGCGCAGATACATGCGCACCGGGTCATCGGTACGATCAAGCTTTTCGGCGGCGGCACCGGCCAGCGTGACCTCACGGTTGCTTTCCGTTGTGATCAGGTCGGTCGAGCCTTTATTCTCTTCCTCTTCCGCCTCTTCATCTTCGATGATGTTGATCCCCATCTCGGACAGCATCGACATAACGTCTTCGATCTGTTCCGAGCTGACCTGATCAGGCGGCAGGACCTGATTGAGCTGGTCGTAGGTGATGTAGCCTTTCTCACGAGCCTCGGCGATCATCTTCTTGACCTGAGTCTGGCTCATGTCCAGCGAGATTTCCTGTTCCTGCTCGTCGGATTTGCTGTCTTCGTTTGTATCCTTGGCGGCCATTCAATGCTCCTGCAGGGATGGGTGATTCGATTGAACCGAATCATTAGCGCGTTGAAGTGATTCGGCCACCCGTTTACCTGTTTTTCTTTTCCAGTGCCTTACGAAAACACCACATTACCGGCGTTTTCGCTCGAAATTGATACCTGACATGATTGCCTTAAACGCATCCTTCTCGTCGCGGTTGATTCGCGCACCATTGTCAGCGATGTCGAAAACGGCCCTGTCTTCATTCTGGCTCCGGCTTGTTCTGTTGCGCTCTTCGGCAGCTTGCGCCAAGCGATAGGTCAACGCTTCATCGTCCAGATCGGACAGCTCCTCTGCGGCTTCGGCAATCTCTGCGTCCAGACCCCTGAGAGCTTTGATTTTGGCGAGTTCCTCAGCCAATGTCATTTCGGCCTTTTCAACGTCGCCCGGTTTATTCACGCAGGGGATCACTGCGACATGGCGAAGGGTCAGCAGGTTTTCAAGGGCGTGATGTCCCAAAGTTTCCGCAATATGTTGTTTGAGGTTCTCAGGATCATCTATCGCGTGCCGTAGAATGGCATCACGCAGGCCCGCGTGATCTTGGTCACGGCACTCCATTTCTTCCAGTTGGTGTTCAAACTGCACCACGACTTGGGGGTTCAATGCGGCGATGGCCAGAATGGCGGCTTCGCGCATCTGGATATCGGCATTGTCGGACGATGCCAGGAATGACGCCCGCGCGCCCGGTGTGGCCGGTTGTGGCTGGGGCTTCCATTTCCCGCGCGTTTGCCAGGTGCGGTTTTGTGGCTGCCTTTGAGGGCGAAACAGCTGCCAGCGCAGGTCTTTGATCTCTTGCCCGTAATGCGACCGGATCGACGGGTCACGGATCAGCTTGATCTTGTCGCGCAAGACCTTGTCCAAAGCTGCTTTGCGTTCGGGGCTGTCGAACACCTTGCCTTCGGTTTCGCGCTGCCACAGCAGCCGGACCATCGGCATGGCGCCTTCCAAAACCGTCTGCACGGCTGCCGGTCCTTCCGCCCGCAATAGGTCGTCAGGGTCTTTGCCCTCGGGCATCAGCGCAAAGCGCAAGGACTTTCCTGCCTCAAGCAGCGGCAGGGCCAGATCGACCGCCCGCATCGCAGCACGCAAACCCGCCGTGTCGCCATCCAGCGCAATGATCGGCTCGTCCGAGATACGCCACAGCAGTTGCAACTGATGCTCGGTGATTGCGGTGCCCAATGGGGCCACCGATGCGCCAAAACCGGCCTCGGCAAGCGCGATCACATCCATATATCCTTCGGCCACGATCAATGGCTGCCCTTTGCCGGCAGCCTGCCGCGCGGGGCCTTGGTTATAGAGGCTGCGTCCCTTGTCAAACAGTTCGGTTTCGGGCGAGTTCAGATATTTCGCATTGTCATTGGGGTCCATCGCCCGGCCACCGAACGCAATGCAACGCCCGCGCGGATCCCGGATCGGATACATGATCCGGTTCCGAAACGTGTCATAGGGCTTTTTACCTTTGTTCGAGGGTTTCGCCAGACCCGCACCAAGGATCAGATCTTCGGCAACGTTCTTGCCGCGTAGGTGATCCCAAAGCGCCTGCCAACCGTCGGGCGCAAAGCCGATTTCCCACCGATCCAGCGCCCGCTCTTTCAAGCCGCGCCGCGCCAGATAATCGCGCGCCTCCCCACCTGCCCCTGTTTTCAGTTGCAACCGGAAGAACTGCACCGCCTGTTCCATCACCTCGGCCAGTTGCGTGCGACGATCCTGTTTCTCTTGCGCCTTGGGGTCACGTTCTGGCATCGGCATCCCGGCTTCACGCGCGAGAATTTCGACCGCTTCGATGAACGAGACATTCTCGGTCTCTTTCACGAAGCTGATCGCATCCCCTTTGGCATGGCAGCCAAAGCAGTAATAGAATCCCTTTTGGTCATCGACGTGGAACGATGCTGTCTTCTCGTGATGGAACGGGCACGGAGCCCACATGTCGCCCTTGCCCTGATTGGACTTGCGCGCGTCCCACATGACTTTGCGCCCGACGACCTGAGACAAGCTCAGCCGGGTGCGCAACTCATCCAGAAAACCGGGTGGTAATGACATGGGTTAAACCTGACAGAAACAGCAACGCGCGCCAAGGGGAAGGCGCGCGTTTGTCCGCAAAGAAATCGCAAGGTTTTGGATTACTGCTGCAGGCACAGCTCCATCCACGTGGCGCCGAGATCCTTTTTGCGCACATCGCGCATCTTCTGCTCATAGACCCAAGGGGTGATCAGCGGGATCGCGGCATTATAGTTCGCGGGCCAGGTCGGACCTGTATCGGCCACGGCTTGCGGCACGTCGCGCTCTTTCACGCGGTCAAGTCGCGCCTGCTGGATCGCCGCCACGACATCCGCCTGATGCTGACAGCTTTGTTCTTTTGTTTCCTGAGCAGCCAGAGGTGTGGCCAGTAAAATAGCCGCGACGGCAATACGCAACATGGTGGTCTCCGGGATTCGTTCTCGTCGCTGAAGTCTACTGCCGGGCGCGGATGCGCGCCATCGTCGAATTGCATCTTGCGCAGCCCTGTTGCGCCTTGGTCCTGCGGGCGAGGGATCAGATGCCAACCGCCCGCAGAGAGTATTGTCAAAGCCCCTTAGCGCGGTAGCTTTTCGAGACACGGTCAATGGCCACGATGTAGGCCGCGGTCCTCAGATCCTCGACATCGTCGCGACTGTGCCAGACTTCACGCATCGACTGGTAAGCAATCCGCATGGTGTCATCGAGCCCCGAACGAACCAGCTCAAGCTCATCCGCACCTTTCAGGTATTTCGCCTTGAAGTTCGGAGACATGGACCAGGCATCGCCCAGATAGCGGTCCAGCCGTTCCAGTTCACTGACGATCAGCTCGTGCCGCGACTCTTCCTGGCGACGCTGCATGCGGCCAAACCGGATATGGCTTAGGTTCTTAACCCATTCGAAATACGAAACGGTCACACCGCCAGCATTTGCGTACATATCAGGAATGATCACGACGCCCCTATCGCGCAGAACTTCGTCTGCACCAGCTGTCACTGGGCCGTTTGCAGCTTCAATGATCAACGGGGCCTTGATGCGATCGGCATTATCAAGGTTGATCACACCTTCCAGCGCCGCCGGGATCAGGATGTCGCACTCTTCTTCCAGCACGGCCCCTCCCTCGGCGGAATGGGTGGCGTCGGGATAATCGCTGACGCCGCCATGCTTGACAATCCATTGGCGAACCGACTCGACGTCGATCCCGTCGGGATTATACAGCGCTCCGTCCCATTCAATGATGCCCACGATACGAGAGCCGTCTTCCTCGCTCAGGAACTTGGCAGCGTGGTAGCCCACATTCCCCAAGCCCTGAACAATAATGCGCTTGCCGTCCAACTTGCCCGACAGCCCTGCCTTTTGAATGTCTTCAGGATGGCGGAAAAACTCGCGCAGCGCATATTGAATGCCGCGGCCCGTGGCCTCGACCCGTCCGGCAATACCGCCAGCATTCAGCGGCTTGCCTGTCACACAGGCGCGCGCGTTGATGTCAGTTGTATTCATCCGGGCGTATTGGTCCGCCATCCACGCCATTTCACGCTCACCCGTCCCCATATCCGGGGCTGGCACGTTCTGTGACGGGTTAATCAGGTCGCGCTTGGCCAACTCATAGGCGAACCGGCGGGTGATCTGTTCAAGCTCATGCTCTTCGTATTGGCGCGGGTCTATACACAAGCCGCCCTTTGATCCGCCAAATGGCGTTTCGACAAGGGCGCACTTATAGGTCATCAGCGCCGCCAGCGCTTCGACTTCGTCCTGGTTCACCGCCAAAGCATAGCGAATGCCGCCTTTCACCGGCTCCATATGTTCGGAATGTACCGACCTATATCCGGTGAACGTGTGTATGTCACCGCGCAGCCGGACGCCGAAGCGTACAGTGTAGGTGGCGTTGCAGACCCTTATCTTTTCTTCAAGGCCCGGAGGCAGATCCATCAGGGACGCTGCCCTGTTAAACATAAGATCTACACTCTCTCGAAAGCTGGGTTCTTTTGTGGCCGTCATTTAAACCTCCGTGCCGGCGAACGACTTGCGTTCTGACGTTTTGTCGCACCCCTTTGCTAAACGATCAATGTTTAAGCAGAAATAAAATCTCAAGTTACGGGGAAATATTCGAACTCTGGCTGAGTCGCCAAACCCAGACATTATCCGCCGAATTGTTCACGCATCGAATACAGCCCCGCGCAACGGTCCGGAATTATCCCTCAATTTCCCTCAAACCAGCCAAAACTGGGCCCTTTTCGCCCAATTCCCGCCACGTTTGGCAGTTAATTTCCATACGTTAACTTTTCCTTAGCAGCTTTGGATGTCTGCTCAGCGAGGTCTGCAAGATGAAAATGCCCAAGTTTCTACGCGAAAGCAAAAGCGGCGCTAAATCCGCGCTAAGCGCGCGCCGGTTCGCAAAAAGCGAAGACGGTACATTCACAATCTTTGTATTGTTGGGTTTCCTGGTGATCATCGCCTCGACTGGGGCTGGCGTTGACCTAATGAATTTCGAACGCGACCGCGCCAATCTGCAATCAACATTGGACCGCGCCGTTCTTGCGGCCGCTGACCTTGATCAGAAAAAGCCCGCACGCGAAATTGTCGATGCCTATTTCGAGAAGGCCGGGCTGGGCGGCAAAATCACTTCCGTCGTGGTGGAAGAAGGCTTTGGATCACGTAAAGTATCAGCCACCGCCGAGGCGACCATCAAAACCCACTTTATGCATTTCTCTGGCGTCAACAGCTTGACCGCTAACGCGGCCAGCACGGCCGTCGAAAGCATTGGAGCTGTTGAAATCTCGCTGGTTCTCGACATCTCAGGCTCAATGAACAACTATTCGAGTTCTGGCGGGAAGAGCAAAATTGCGCTTCTGCAGGATGCGGCCACAGAATTTGTCACGCTGATGCTGGATTCAGATGATCCGAACCGCACGGGCATTTCGATCTCGATCGTGCCTTACGCAACTCAGGTCAATGCGGGTGAACCCATCCTGAGCAAATTCACCAACGTTACAGCAGAGCACAACTACTCCCATTGTGTGAACTTTATCCCTGAACAGTATAGCGACACAGACCTGGAGCGTGATGACAGGCTGGAACGCACCGCGCATTTTGACCCCTTCACCTATTCCGAAGGCTCGATCAGAACACCGGTTTGCCCGGTCCGCGATGGCAGTGCGATTACGCCTGTTACCGATAATCTGGAGGCCTTGACCAAACAGATCAAGGCGTTGACTGCAACCGGGAACACCTCGATAGATGTCGGCATGAAATGGGGCGTGGCCTTCCTGGACCCAAGCGTTCGTGGCATTGTGAGCGACCTGGCTGACGACAACATCGTTCCAAATCACTTCCGGACCCGCCCGTCAGACTATAACTCGGACATCTTGAAAATTGTAATCGTAATGACCGACGGTCAGAACACGGACCAGTATATGCTGAACCCGTCCCTTCGGGAGGGCTTGTCGGATGTCTGGTACAATGCTGAGGCCTCCGAATACACAGTCTACCATTCGCAGGGTCGGCCTAACTTTTTCTGGCCACAGCAGAACACATGGGCGGACCATCCGTTCGGCAATCCTGATCCAGAGACACCAGCCAACGAAGAATTGGGTACGGCTGTTCGCCTGACCTATCCAGAACTCTTCAACCGTGTGTCTTTGGCCTGGAATGCAAGATATAACTATTACTGGCAGTCAAGTGCATGGGCCGAGTGGTACTCGAAAGCGTATGCCAAAGTTGAAACTTCGGCCAAGAACCAGCGCACCAAGCATATCTGTGACGCAGCCAAAGATGAGGGCGTCATTGTCTATGGCATCGCCTTCGAAGCACCCAGGGCCGGGTACAAAACCATCAAGGACTGTGCCAGCTCGGACAGCCATGTATACAATGTGAACGGTCTGGACCTGGAAGACGCATTTGCTTCTATCGCGTCGTCGATCAGAAAACTGCGGTTGACCCAATGATCGGAGCCCTTGTTTCAAAGCTGCGAAGCCTGAGACGCAGGGAAGATGGGGCGGTCACCGTCGAGTTTGTGATCATCTTCCCGGCATTCATGTTCTTCATCCTGAGTGCGATGGAATATTCGGTGGTCACCTTGCAGCAGGCGATGTTAGAGCGGGCTGTGGACCAGACAGTTCGCGACATTCGCCTCGGCACGGGCACCAACCCAACGCATGATCAGATAAAAAGTACGATCTGTGATCGCGTCGTAGTGATCAAACGCTGTACCACCAACTTGCAGCTGGAGATGCTGCAACAAAGCGCGTTTGTCGGGTTGAACCTTCCGCCTGTCCCGGATTGCACTGACAATTCTGAAGAAGTGAACCCAGTTCGCGCTTTCGAAAATGGCCTTTCGAACGAGTTGATGATCCTTCGGGCCTGCGCAAAGGTCGATCCGATTTTCCCTACATCGGCGATGGGGCGTATTTTGTCGGATGAATCAGGCCAGATCGAACTTACCGCGACGACTGCCTTCGTACAGGAGCCTCTGTAAGCCTATGTTTTTCATTTCAAAGCTCCGGAATCTTCTGAAATCCAAGACGAAAGACGAGAGTGGGGTACTCACGGTTGAGGCTTTGCTTGTCTTTCCGATGCTGGTGTGGACGATCACAGGCGCCTTCACGTATTTCGACGGCTTCCGCCAAAGCGCATCTAACCTTAAAGCGGCATATACGGTTGGCGATTTGATCTCTCGCGAGACCGGCACGATCACGGACACATATATCACCTCATTGCATTCGCTGCTGGTGGCGATGGTCAACAACCGATCACAGATGAATCTGCGCGTGTCGCTGGTTGTGTTCGACGAACAGGATGATCGTCATTACGTCAGATGGTCAACCGCGCGCGGTTACGACAGCATCTGGACCGACGACAATATCGACCGCATGCGTGATAACCTGCCGCCTATGCCGAACCAGGACACACTGATCATTGTTGAAACGGCGAATGCTTACATTCCGGTCTTTGACTCGATCTATGGGGTAGATTTCCTCAAAGGCGAACATGTCTTTGAAAATTTCGTCTTTACACGCCCACGCTTTACCAATGAGGTTGCGGCAAATGTGTCGGGCGTTGTTGAAATTGAGGAAAATCCCAACGGGTCTGGCGAGATCGGTGAAATCGAGGACCCTGGCACAGGGGATTCCGGTGCGAGTGCGGAAAGCGCAACGAACTAGGACAGCGTGGGATGGCATCTTAGTGCCTTCCACCCCGCCTTCGAATAACGAGGTGGCGCTGAAGGTCTGACCTAGCCGCGTTCTGCCACCATCACAGACAAAATCTCGGACATGAATTTGGTTTCGGCGGCGGATGTCATGCCGCCTATGCCAACGCGGCGTCCCAAGCGCCACCACAGCCCCGGCGCCCATCTATTTGCACCTGATTGCCGGGTTGTTACCAGAAAGCCATTCGACGGCTTGAAGGCAAACGCACCTCTTTCGACGGTTTCAATGTCTTCTATTGCGGCGATCGGCTGCCCTGCCCCGGTTCTGAGTTCGGTCTCAGTCAGCTCGATCCAATCCGAGGTTGCCTGCCACATGCGATAGGCCAGCCAAAAGGACGCCGCGCCTACCACAAACAGGAATGCCTGCCAGGATGGCTCCGGCGGCGCGGCAAGCGCGACGAAAACAACCAGAAAGCCCACGGTCGACAACATTCCGACACCCATCCACCGCCTGGGTGATGAGGCTTTGACCACGGCCAGAACTTCTTGTTGCATTTGCTGCTCTCCCACTTTGCAGTTGGGTTTAGCCACTTTCCCAGCCAAACAACAGAGGCGAACGCACCTGCTGAATTTCGCACAGGTTGCGTGTTTCAGCGCAAATTGACCCGCCATGGCGGTGCGGTACATCTTCCCCATAGCAACAGGAGCACAGCAATGTCCCTCAGACCGACTTTGGAAACCCGAAAGGCCATACCGACGATGGAGGGGGCAGGCGTTAAACTGCACCGCGCTTTCGGCTTTCAGGACCCGTCAGAACTGGATCCTTTTTTGCTGTTCGACGACTTTCGCAATGAACGCCCGCAGGACTATCAGGCTGGATTTCCATGGCATCCGCATCGCGGGATCGAGACGATCACCTATGTCCTGTCCGGCTCGGTTGAGCATTCGGATTCACTTGGCAATAACGGAACACTTGGCGCGGGTGATGTGCAGTGGATGACGGCAGGGTCCGGGATCCTGCATCAGGAAATGCCCAAGGGAAGCCAAACCGGCCAAATGCACGGGTTTCAGCTGTGGGGCAATCTACCCGCGGCCCAAAAGATGACAACACCGCGATATCAGGACGTACCGCGCAAAGAGATCCCTGAAATCATGGACGATGACGGAACCGTTGTCCGTGTGATCGTGGGGACGTTTTGGGGCAAGACAGGCCCAGTCGACGGCATCGCCGCCGACCCTCAGTATCTGGACATCCAAATTCCGGCAGGTGTGAAGAAGACCTTCCCCATAGACACCTACCGTCGCGCATTTGCATATGTATTCGAAGGCGCGGGCGCCTTTGCTGATGCCTCGCGGCCTGCGGGGGTCCTTTTGGAAAAAGAAGTTGGCGGCCAAGAGGTGAACATTCGTGACATGTCGGGGGACCGAACTCTGGTTCGGTTTGGGAGTGGTGACGAAGTGACCGTTCAGGCAGGTCCGGAGGGTGTCCGGTTCCTGCTGATTTCCGGCGCACCGATCAATGAGCCGGTCGCGTGGCACGGCCCCATCGTCATGAACACCCGGACCGAGCTGGAACAGGCTTTTCGCGAATTGCGCAACGGGACGTTTATTCGGCCGGCACATTGACTGCCCCTTAAGCAGTCACCGCCTTTCGGACCATGTCCCAATAGACGGCTTCAACCTCGTCCAGCGAAAGCCGCCCACCGGCGCGATACCACGTCATGACGCCGTTCAGCATGGCGATGACCGCCAATGTCGCAATCTTCGTATCCGCGACCGCAAAGATACCCGCCCGCTGACCTTCGCGCAAAATGGCTTCAAGCCCGTCTTCATACTTGCGGCGCAGATCCTCTATTTCGGCGAAGTTTTCGGGCGTGAGGTTCCTAAGTTCCATATAGGCGATGAATACCTCGTCGGGGCGCTGCAGGTGGAACCGGATGTGAAATCCGACAAACCGACGCAAAGCAACCTGCGGATCGCCAGTTTGCTTTTGCTCGCCATAGGCGGACAACAAATCCTGCATATGGTCGCGCATCAAACGGAACAGAAGGCTCTGCTTATCCGGGGTGTAATTGTACAATGCCCCGGCCTGCACCCCAACCTCGCCCGCAATTTTCCGCATGGAAACAGCAGCATACCCATGGCGCGCGAAAAGCCGAAGCGCTGCCTGCCGGATACGCGGGCCGGTAATGTCCGAGTGTGAGCCTTGTGTACGTGCCATGTATCCACCATATCTGAACGGATGTTCAGATAGAAGCCCGCTTGAAACGACCGGACAAAAAGTGCATCACCGATGCCAGTTGCCACAATAAGGTTTCATCATGAAGCCCCTTCTTCTTCTGCCCCTAGTTTTGCTCTGCCTGGGATGCACCAATTTTCCCGAGCTGAAAGACCGCGAAGGGCCAAATGTGCAATCGGCCCCCTACCCCAAATTAACCCCACTGGCAGATGTTTTCGCTGTGCCTGTTGACCCGCTGTACGAAGCGGCAGAGGTCGAAAGTGAATTGACCGACCGCAGCAAGGCGTTGAAGAAAAAGGCAACGGCATTGCAAAACGCTCAGACCAATTAATCCTCAGGTTTTCTGCCGCCCGGCATGGGTGTCGCGGATTGCGCCTCGGCGCTGAACCCGCTAAGGCAGCGGGAACGGGGAAACACCCCAGTTTAGGATATTCGAGCGGAAAGGAACCCACAGGATGACACAGGCGCTGCGGCTTGGAATTGCGGGCTTGGGAACTGTTGGTGTGGGTGTCGTCAGGATCGTGCGCCGCCATGCCGACCTGCTGCAGGCACGAACGGGTCGTCCCATCCAGATCACAGCGGTTTCCGCGCGTGACGCTGGCAAGGATCGCGGTGTGAACCTGTCGGATTATGCCTGGGAAACTGACCCTGTCGCATTGGCACAGCGCGACGATATTGATGTTTTTGTTGAACTGATGGGCGGGGAAAACGGACCTGCCAAAGCCTCGGTCGAAGCGGCGCTAGCCAGTGGTAAGGATGTCGTCACCGCCAACAAGGCCCTGTTGGCCATTCACGGTCAGGAACTGGCCGAAATGGCCGAAGCCGCGGGCCGTGTGATCCGCTTCGAAGCGGCCGTGGCTGGCGGCATTCCAGTGATCAAATCCCTGACCGAAGGACTTGCGGGCAACGAAATCACCCGCGTCATGGGGGTGATGAATGGCACATGCAACTATATCCTGACCCGGATGCAATCGCAGCGGCAGGGATATAACGCCCTGTTCGACGAATGCGCACAGCTGGGTTACCTTGAAGCCGATCCAAATCTGGATGTGGGCGGGATAGACGCCGCGCATAAACTGGCGCTGCTCGCCTCGATCGCATTCGGCACCAAACCGAATTTCGACGGGATCGAGATCGAAGGCATTCAGCAGATCAGTCTGGATGACATCGACCAGGCCCATGACATGGGATACCGGATCAAACTGTTGGGCGTGGCTCAGCGCACGGCACGGGGGCTTGAACAGCGGATGCAGCCGTGTTTGGTGCCCAGTGACTCGCCCCTGGGCCAGCTTGAAGGCGGCACCAATATGGTGGTGATCGAAGGCGACGCGGTCGAGCAGGTTGTTCTGCGTGGCCCCGGAGCTGGCGAGGGTCCAACGGCCAGCGCGGTGATGGGCGATGTCTGCGATCTGGCACGTGGGCTTCAGATTCCGACCTTCGGCCGCCCTGCCAGTTCTTTGCAGGACGCAGTGCCAGCGCTGACTGGTCGCCCTGCCCCCTATTATCTTCGTCTGGGTCTGCTGGACAAACCCGGCGCCTTGGCCAAAGTTGCGGCCATCCTGGGCGATGCCGGGGTCTCGATTGATCGCATGCGCCAATACGCCCATGCGGAAAGCACCGCGCCGGTTCTGATAGTTACCCACAAAACCACCCGTGCCACGCTGGATGTCGCCTTGCTGGGCCTGCACGAGACCGATGTTGTTTCGGGCACTCCGGTTGCTTTGCGGATTGAAGAGGTTTGACCCTTGCGGCCTGCACGATACGCAGGCTATGCCGGACAAGACGCCGATACTGACCTGAGGATAGTGAAAATGAGTGCTGCCAAGATTGATTTCAATGACCGCCTGTTGTCTCTGGGCCTGGCGCGGGTTGCGGAACAGGCTGCGCTTGCTTCGGCTTCGCTGGTTGGACGGGGTGATGAAAAGGCCGCTGACCAGGCCGCTGTGAATGCCATGCGCGAACAGTTGAACCTTCTGGATATCGCCGGTGTCGTTGTCATCGGTGAAGGCGAGCGCGACGAGGCACCGATGCTGTATATTGGTGAGGAGGTCGGGTCCGGCAATGGTCCCGGCGTCGACATCGCGTTGGACCCGCTGGAAGGCACCACGCTGACAGCCAAGGACATGCCCAACGCGTTAACTGTGATAGCAATGGGCCCGCGCGGATCAATGCTGCATGCACCGGACGTTTATATGGACAAACTGGCCGTTGGCCCGGGTTTCCCTGAAGGCGTTGTCAGCCTGGACATGAGCCCGCGCGAACGTGTGGAAGCACTGGCCAAGGCCAAGGATTGCGAGCCTGCCGACATTACCGTCTGCATTCTGGAACGCCCTCGGCATGAGGCTATGATTGCCGAAGTTCGCGAAACCGGTGCATCTATCCGCCTGATCACCGATGGTGATGTTGCTGGCGTCATGCACTGCGCCGAAAGCGAAGTCACCGGGATCGACATGTATATGGGCCAAGGCGGCGCCCCCGAAGGTGTTCTGGCCGCCGCAGCGCTGAAATGCATGGGCGGGCAGATCTTTGGCCGCCTGCTGTTCCGCAATGATGACGAACGCGGCCGCGCCGCCAAAGCGGGCATCACCGATCTGGACCGCATCTATTCGCGCGATGAGATGGTAACCGCCGATGTGATCTTTGCCGCAACCGGCGTCACCGGCGGCTCTTTGCTGCCGCGTATCAAGCGCGAGCCGGGCTGGGTTGAAACCACCACCCTGTTGATGCGGTCGAAAACCGGGTCGGTTCGGCGTATGTCGTACCGCACGCCGACGTGGTCGCATAGCGACGGCTAAGTTCTTGCGCCTGACCATCGTGCAGGGCTATCCATAGAAATGATAAGGCCGGGTCCGCGAGGGTCCGGCCTTGGCACATCAGGGGCAGGACATGAGCTTTCTTGGGGTTGAACATTCACTGTCAGCACGTCGCTGGGTCGGCCCCTCGGCGGATGTAGAGCGCGCGACCGAGATGCTGGTACAACAAGCCGGCCTGCCGAGGGCTGTCTGCCAGGTTCTGGCCCGGCGCGGTGTTCCGGCAATGGAAGCACCGGGATTTCTAGAACCCAAACTGAAAGAGCTGTTGCCCGATCCGCGCGCGATGAAAGACATGGAAACCGCTGCAACGCGATTTCTGACTGCGGTCCGTCTAAAGCAGCGCATTGCGATCTTTGCCGATTATGACGTGGATGGCGGCAGCTCGGCTGCTCTGCTACTCACGTGGTTGCGTCAGATGGGCCTGCAGGCGACGCTCTATGTGCCTGACCGGATTGATGAGGGCTATGGCCCCAATGTCCCGGCGATGCAGGAACTGGCCGCCGCGCATGATCTGATTATCTGCGTCGATTGCGGAACCCTCAGCCATGAACCCATCGCCGCCGCAAAGGGGGCCGATGTCATCGTCCTGGACCACCACCTTGGTGGTGAAACTTTGCCCGATTGCGTGGCCGTGGTGAACCCGAACAGACAGGACGAAAGCGGCGATCTTGGCTATTTTTGTGCCGCCGCCGTTGTGTTCCTGATGCTGGTCGAGGCCGGACGGCAGTTGCGCGAAGCGGGTGCAAAAGGGCCTGACCTGATTGCAATGCTAGACCTTGTGGCGCTGGCCACGGTGGCGGACGTGGCCCCGTTGATCGGTGCAAACCGCGCGCTTGTGCGTCAGGGGCTGAAGGTCATGGCGCAACGACAAAGACCGGGTCTGGTGGCGCTGTCGGATGTGGCGCGGATGGATTCCGCGCCCAACAGCTATCATCTGGGGTTCATGCTGGGCCCGCGCGTCAACGCAGGGGGCCGGATCGGCCAGGCCGATCTGGGTGCCCGGCTGCTCAGCACCGATTCAACCCATGAAGCAGAGGCTCTGTCCCAACGGCTGGACGAGTTGAACACCGAGCGGCGCGATATTGAAAATGCGGTTCGGGCAGCCGCCATGGAACAGGCCGAAGAACGGGGCCTTGATGCACCCTTGGTCTGGGCGGCCGGGGAAGGCTGGCATCCGGGCGTTGTCGGCATCGTCGCGTCGCGCCTGAAAGAAACCGCAAACCGCCCGGCCATCGTCATCGGTCTGGACGGGGATGAGGGCAAAGGATCGGGCCGATCCGTGAGCGGTGTCGATCTGGGCGCTTCGATTCAGCGGCTGGCTGCGGAAGGTCTGTTGGTCAAGGGCGGCGGCCACAAGATGGCGGCTGGCCTGACGGTCATGCGTGATCAGCTGGAACCGGCGATGGAACGGCTCAGCGAATTGCTGGCAAAACAAGGGGCAGGTCAAACCGGCCCTGCAGACCTGAAACTGGAAGGCACACTTATGCCCGGCGCGGCCACTGTCGATCTGATTGAACAGATTGAAAAAGCAGGGCCTTTCGGCGCCAGTGCTCCGGCTCCGCGGTATGCCTTTCCGGACTTACAGGTGCGCTTTGCCAAGCGGGTCGGCGACTCCCATCTGAAGCTGTCGCTATCAGACGGGGTGGGTGCCGGGTTGGAAGCCATCGCGTTTGGCGCCTTTGACGGACCAATGGGGGAACGGCTGACCAATCACGGCGGCGCGCGCTTTCATTTCGCCGGACGACTTGAGGTGAACACATGGGGTGGACGGCAAACCGTACAACTCAGATTGGAAGATGCCGCCGAGGCGATCTAAGGCCGCATTCGCCACCGCCAAAAAACTTTCACAACCCTGCGTTTTTCGGCTTGCGGGGGTCAGAGTGAAACCGTAAAAGGCCCCCCACAAGCTAGCGTGGCCCGTTCGTCTATCGGTTAGGACGCCAGGTTTTCAACCTGGAAAGAGGGGTTCGATTCCCCTACGGGCTACCA